>NZ_JAFCUQ010000052.1:0-517 GCF_049896625.1 Pseudomonas sp. TWP3-1 | reverse complement strand
GGTATCTACACATCTAAGTTCTTCGGCTGGCCATCCAGCCGATGGCTTCTTTAGCAAAAGCCGCCAGCTCCTCTGGGGTGTGTTGCTCCAACGTCTCACACATGGCCAAAAGCATGTATAAGCCCGCCAGCACCGCTGAAGCAGTAACCGGCTGTGAACGCTTCATTTGGCGGCCAGACAAGCGCACCAGAAAGTCCCGTGTTTGTTCAGCAAACTCACCTTCCGCCCGCATGATTCGCCAACTCACCGCACAAGCCTGACTGGCAATCAGCAGCCGTTTGAACACAGCTTCACCGCTTTCTTGCTGCCAATTTTCCAACTGATGCCCGCCGCCTTTGAGCAGCTTGAAGTAGGACTCGATGCGCCAACGCCAGTAATACCAAAGAGCCAATTGCTCGCCTGCAACCTGCTGTTCAAGATTGCTCAGCAAATACCATTCAGCCAGCAAACTACCGTCTGCGCCCATGATTCGGCTAATGATCAGCCGTGCCGGCAAGGGCTCTCCAGCCTTGTGCAG
>NZ_JAFCUQ010000051.1:0-565 GCF_049896625.1 Pseudomonas sp. TWP3-1 | reverse complement strand
AAACCTGCGCCGCCGATCAGCGTGTCGGCGCCCACGCCACCGATCAGTATGTCGTTGCCGCTGCCGCCGACGATGATGTCGTCGCTGGCGCTGCCGCGACCGGTGAAGTTGCCGGTGCCGGTGTAGGTCAGGCGCTCGACTCCGCCGCTCATGGTTATATTGAGCTGGTTGGTACGAATTTCGTCGAAGCCGCCGCCCGCAGCTTCACCAATGCCGCCCATCCAGGGACCGTTGATGATGTAGACATCGTTGCCGGCGCCACCGCTAACGCTGGTGTTGCCGGAGTTCAAAGTGAACACGTCATCGAACGCTGTGCCGGTAACTGATTCCAGGTTGCTGAATGTATCGCCCTGAGCATCGCCGCCCAGACCGCTGCCGTTGACGCCTGTAAGCGTCAGATTGATCGCCTGCTCCGAGGTGGCATAACTCAGGCTGTCATAGCCACTGGCGCCATCAAACGAGTTGGCCGAGGCATCGGCGACAAAGTTGTCGGTGTAGCCAGTGCCGCGAAACGCCTCGATACCATTGAATGTATCGCCCGCCGCGAGGCCGGTGTGCACGCCGG
>NZ_JAFCUQ010000050.1:0-574 GCF_049896625.1 Pseudomonas sp. TWP3-1 | reverse complement strand
CCTGCAACCTGCTGTTCAAGATTGCTCAGCAAATACCATTCAGCCAGCAAACTACCGTCTGCGCCCATGATTCGGCTAATGATCAGCCGTGCCGGCAAGGGCTCTCCAGCCTTGTGCAGCGTCTTGCGCTCGGCCCTGTCTTTGAGAAACGGCTGCGCTTTACGGGTGAGTACGACTGACGCTTCCCCGACCCATTGAGTCGCCGGTTTCCCTTTGTATTGGACTTTGCGAGTTTCTGTGTAAACAAGCCCGCTACCAATCTTGCTCAACGGCTGGGATTGGCCCTCATAAGTGGCGGTGGAGCCTGCTTTTACGCGTAACAGCCAGTTCCAGCCCTCGGCCTGCCACCGCCTCATATGCGCTACTGAGTCGGCTTCTCGATCCACGATATGGACAAGTGGCTTGGCAAACTCTTGCTGCTCAAGCCAATCAATACGCTCTGTCAGTTCATCCAAGTGCTTTTCAGAAGCCAGCATTTGCTCGGCGCGGGTACTGAGCACGCCGTCCTTGGTTGCCAGGTTTTGCGCGGGGGTGCAGATCGGTGCACCGTCACGATCCGTCACAAGCAGGCTGC
>NZ_JAFCUQ010000049.1:0-599 GCF_049896625.1 Pseudomonas sp. TWP3-1 | reverse complement strand
CACCCAGCACCCACCGGTCAACGTCCAACGATCAGCGGCAAGGTGTGGGCTTATTCGGTTGTCACTATCAGCGTACCGGGGATGTCATTCCCACCCGTGACCGCAGTGGGCGTCAATTTCAGTCTGGTCTCGCCGACCGACTGGCCTCCGGGTACATCTGTGGTCTCGGTGACCTCGGCATTCGGCGGCCAGACTTCGACAGTGGTGACACAACCAATCACTGTGAGAACGCCGCAGCCGACGATCACCACCGCGCCAGGCCCGGTTCCCCTCATCGCGACCATTGTCTGCAGTGGCTGGCAAGGCTGCCTGATCGAGGTTTTTACGACTGTTGGCAATCAGAAATTGGGGTGGGGCACGGTGCAGCCCAATGGCACGGCTCAAATCACTCTGTTGAGGCAGGCTCCGGGCGAGCAGACCTTGTTTGCCCTTCAATACGAGAAGGACATGCTTGGGAATGTATCGGTCGAGAGTAACCGCGTGGTGGTGAAGTTTGGCGTACCGATAGCGACCATCACTGTGCCGGCAGAGGGCGGCACGACCACGCGTACATCGGATTTCAGCGGCTCAACGACTGCGCTTGGCGATTCTATCGAGTT
>NZ_JAFCUQ010000048.1:0-601 GCF_049896625.1 Pseudomonas sp. TWP3-1 | reverse complement strand
TCGATAGTGATCACAGCACCGTTCGACAGAGTCACGGTGACTGGCGAACCCGCAGCGTTGGTCAGCGTGGCGGTGTAGACAATCGAACCACCTTCAGCCACGGAATCGGTCGCGCTCAGCGACAGGTTGGTGGTGTCGACGGTGTCGGTCACGGTGGTGCTGACCGGAGTTTTGTCGGCTACGAGGTTCTCGTAGTTGCCGCCAGTCACATTGGTGATCGAGTTGGTCAGCGATGCCTGACCGGTCAACGCATCGTTCGGCGCGGTGGTGGTCACAGTGCCAGTGGTTTTACCCACTTCAATGGTAATGGTCGAGCCATTGGCCAAGGTTACGGTGACAGGCGAACCGGTGACTGGCGCGCCAACAGTCGCGGTGTAGGTGACGGTGCCACCTTCAGCCACAGTTGTATCGGCAGTCAGTTTGACGGTCGAGGTGTCGATGGTGTCGGTGACTTCGGTAACGGCCGGAACGGTGCTCGGAATCAGGTTCTCGAAGTTGCCGCCGGTGGCAGTGCTGATGGTTGCCTGCACGCTACCGGCGTCTTTGTAGACGTCGTCGGATGGAGCTGGAACGGTCACGGTGCCAGTGGTTTTGCCGGCAT
>NZ_JAFCUQ010000047.1:0-641 GCF_049896625.1 Pseudomonas sp. TWP3-1 | reverse complement strand
CACCACCACAGCAAAGCTGACCGCTTGCAAATGACCCACCGGGGCGACATCGGTTACGAGCTGCAAAGCAGCCTGCTTGTGACGGATCGTGACGGTGCACCGATCTGCACCCCCGCGCAGAACCTGGCAACCAAGGACGGCGTGCTCAGTACCCGCGCCGAGCAAATGCTGGCTTCTGAAAAGCACCTGGATGAACTGACAGAGCGTATTGACTGGCTTGAGCAACAAAAATTTGCCAAGCCACTGGTCCATATCGTGGATCGAGAAGCCGACTCAGTAGCGCACATGCGGCGCTGGCAAGCCGAGGGCTGGAACTGGCTGTTACGCGTAAAAGCAGGCTCCACCGCCACTTATGAGGGCCAGTCCCAGCCGTTGAGCAAGATTGGTAGCGGGCTTGTTTACACAGAAACTCGCAAGGTCCAATACAAGGGGAAACCGGCGATTCAATGGGTCGGGGAAGCGTCAGTCGTACTCACCCGTAAAGCGCAGCCGTTTCTCAAAGACAGGGCCGAGCGCAAGACACTGCACAAGGCTGGAGAGCCCTTGCCGGCACGGCTGATCATTAGCCGAATCATGGGCGCAGACGGTAGTTTGCTGGCTGAATGGTATTTGCTGAGCAATCTTGAACAGCAGGTTGCAGG
>NZ_JAFCUQ010000046.1:0-881 GCF_049896625.1 Pseudomonas sp. TWP3-1 | reverse complement strand
CCTTCGCGGTCCCAGTGGAATTGCACTTTGACGCGGCCGTATTGATCGCAGTGGATTTCTTCACCTTTGGGGCCGGTGACCACGGCGCTCTGGCTGCCGAGGATGCGCGGTTTCGGGTGCTTCAGCGGTGGGCGATTCGGTACGTCCCACGGCGTGGCCTGGAAGCGGTTGCGGTAGCCCTGATGGAAATCGTCTTTCAGCGCGGTGGTGTCGCTGGTTACCGACTCTTCGAGCACCTGCGGCTGTTTGCCTTCGTGCAGGACTTCGGTGAGCAGCCACAGGTCGTTCCACTTGGCTTTTGGGTGTTCGGTCAGCGCGAGAAAGTGGCCGCTGACCAGCAGTGGCTGATCGCTTTTGCCTTCTGCGAGCTGGAAGTCGCTGCGGTGGCGTTCGAGTGCGCGTTTGGCCAGGTGTTTGCCGCGTTCGCGGTCGATGAAACGGCCCGGATAGTCGTAGTCTTCGAGGTCGGGCAGGGCGTCGCCACGGTTTTCGCTTTCGAGGGTGATGCGTGGTTTTTCGAAGTCGTAATCGCGGCGGGTGGTGCGGCTGGTGCGGGTTTCCAGGCGCAGGTCGAAACGCTTGATCACCGGGTCGCTGGCGACCATGCCGGAGTCTTGCTGGTAGGCCACTGGTTTGAGTTTCGGGAACACCGTCTGGTCATCGCCGAAAATCAGTTTGTGGCCGGTGGCGCTGTGCTGGAAGTGGTAGTGAATACCTTCTTCCTCGCACAAGCGCTGGATGAAATGCAGGTCGGATTCGTCGTACTGCACGCAGTAGATGCGCTCGGGGTAGATCGAACCGGTCTGGAAGGCGTAGGCGTTGCTCTGGATGCCGTGTTCTTCCAGCACCATGCCGATGATTTTCGGCACCGTGAGGTTCTG
>NZ_JAFCUQ010000045.1:0-1188 GCF_049896625.1 Pseudomonas sp. TWP3-1 | reverse complement strand
TGTGGGAGATTCTATGGTTGAGGGGAAGCCCTCAACCGACTTTCGGTTGGTATTCGTCCTCCCCCTTCAACAGTGCAAATACCACTCGGGCAAGCTTGCGGGCCAGGATCACCAGGGCCTGTGTCGTACTGAGCCCGCGACCTCTTTGCTTTTCATAAAATCCTTTCCATGTCGGCGTACGGCTGGCCGACATTGCCGCATTGTGCAAAAGCCGCCGGGCTTCGGGGTCTCCGCGTTTAGTCAGGCTTCGGCGCCCGTCCTTCTGTCCCGACTGCGACACACGCAAATCCATGCCTAAAAATGCGATAAATGCATCCGCATTCCTGAAGTCGCCACGCTGAAACGCAGCAATCAAGCGGGCTCCCGTCAAAAAGCCAATACCTTCAATTTTCGTGCAACGCTTCAGTTGGGCAAGCAAACCGGCCTCTTTCAACTGGTCGTTGATCATCTTCTCGACCAGCGTTTCAAGCCTCTGCATTGATGTCAGGTGCTCGGCAAACGCGCTTTTGAGCAGCGGCTCGTTCGCCCAGCTTTGCGCCAGGGCTACTCGCGCCTGAACCAGCGCCGCGCGACGGCGGAACAGACTAAGAAGGCGGCGATATAACGGCGATGGAGGGGTCCAGGGGTGAAGCTCCTGGTATTCGTTCTTCAGATAACGAGCCAGCAGTTTGGCGTCCAGCGCGTCGGTTTTGGCGCGAACTTTCACACCTTTGCGGTAATGACTCAGTTCGTAGCCGCCGACCATGTAAATCGTGCAACCGGCTTCATAGGCCAGATCGGCGAGCGCCAAGTGATAGGTGTTGGTTGATTCGATGGCGAGATCAACCGGTGCAGGCAAGGCTTTCAACCATTTTTTGATGGCAGCCTTGTCATTGGATATCGTCTCGAGCAGATCCAGGTCAGCCTGATAGATGACCAGTTCATTCTTGGCGACATCCACGCCCACGATAGGCTTTACGACAGAAATCGGCATTGCCATTGAACATCCCCCCGAGATATGGTTTTGAACACTTGAAGGGGTCACCCAGAGGCGCAGGCTTGTTTCTATCGTCGGTCGAGCCAGATGCATTCTTTATCGGCGCTTGGGTGAAAGGAGGAGGGGCGAAATCTCCCACGGATCTGTACTGCGTCAACAGTCAGAAGCCAGCCTAGTCCCTCCTCCTCCCTTCAAGTACCAAGCATACAAGC
>NZ_JAFCUQ010000044.1:0-1259 GCF_049896625.1 Pseudomonas sp. TWP3-1 | reverse complement strand
AAGTGCAGTGGTCAACTAATTCCGGGCACCTCGATAGGTGGTTTTGACGCCATTGCCCGCTCATAAACGGTCGGTGGCAGATATCCCAGTTTCGAGTGCAGCCGTTCGTTGTTGTAAAACCCAACGATGTACTCAGTGATGTCGCGGATGGCTTCAGCATGGTTCGCGTAGTCACGTCGCCATACCCGCTCCATTTTCAAACTCAGGAAGAAGCGCTCCATCACCGCATTGTCCCAGCAATTACCTTTACGGCTCATGCTCTGCTGCATGTCGTTTCTGGCCAGTAACTCTCTGTAAGTTGCACTCGCGTATTGGCTACCCCGATCCGAGTGGGCAATCAAGCCTGGTGGCGGTTGACGCTGCGCGATGGCCAGTTGCATCGCAGTGCACACCAGCTCTGCCGGCATGTTCGGAGCCATCGACCAGCCCACGATCTTGCGTGAAAACAAGTCCAACACCACGGCCAGATACAGCCAGCCACTGCGGGTGCGGATGTAGGTGATGTCGGCTACCCAAGCCTTGTTTGGCGCCGCTGGATCAAATTCTCGGCTCAGCACATTCTCTGCAATCGGCAGGTCATGATTGCTATCGGTCGTGTGTACAAACTTGCGCTTCCAGGCCGAACGTAGCCCATTGGCACGCATCAAACGGCGGATTTTATACAACCCGACAGACAGGCCTTTGCCGCGCAAAGCGTCGCGCAAGGGGCGGCTGCCGTAGCAACCACCACTCTCGGCAAAAGACGCCTTGAGTTGCACAACGACAGGACAACTCTGCCGGACGGGCGCATCAGCACGCTTTTTCGACTCATAGAAGCCCGAGCGACTAATGTTCAGTAACCGACAGACATGTGCCACTGAGTAAGCCTTCTGTTGCAGCTGCCGAACCAGTCGATACCTTACTTCAGCTCGCGGGCAAAGAAGGCCGTAGCCTTTTTTAAGATGTCGTTATCCATCTTGAGCTGGCGATTTTCCTGCTCCAATTGCCGGATGCGCTGCTGCTCTGCCGTCAATGGCTTACCGATTCCGGCCTGCCCCAGTTGCTCTGCCTCATATTGTTGAATCCAGCGTCGAACGGCCGTCTCACCAATGTTCAGATCCTGGCAAACCTGCGTAACGGTCAACCCCTGATCCTTGATCATCTTCACGACTTGCAGCTTGAAGCTGTCGTCGAATGCCCTGCGTTTTTTGGTCATGAATAACTCCTCGATAGATGCATTTTCCACCTATCGGGGTGTCCGGGGAAATTAGACCACTGCA
>NZ_JAFCUQ010000043.1:0-1307 GCF_049896625.1 Pseudomonas sp. TWP3-1 | reverse complement strand
TGTCTCGTCCTGAATAAGGTTTACACCTTCTGACCTTTTATCAGGAGGGTGCAATGGATACGGGCTCGAAACGCAGTCAGCGCGATTACACGCTGACTTTTAAATTGGCAGTTGTCGATCAGGTCGAAAAAGGCGAGTTGAGTTATAAAGAGGCTCAACGGCGCTATGGCATTCAGGGCCGGTCGACGGTGCTGGTCTGGTTACGCAAGCACGGTCGACAGGACTGGAGTCAAGGCGCCTCTATTCGAACGCAGAGGAGCCGAGCGATGGACGAACCCACCCTGCCATTGACTCCGGAACAGAGAATCAAAGTGCTTGAGGAGCAGTTGGCGCTAGCCAATCAAAAAGCCAAATTCTTTGAAGACGTGGTCGAGGTATTGAAGAACGATTACGGCGTATCCGTCGTAAAAAAGCGGCCCGGCAAGTCGTTGCGCAAACCAAAACCCTGAGTGTCAGCAGGGCTTGCCAGTTCATGGGGATCAGTCGCCAAGCCTATTACAAGCGTGATCGGGTCTATCGGGCCCGGATTGAACAAGACCAGAATCTGATCAAATTTGTGCGTGAGACCCGCGTACGCCAGCCCTGCATCGGTGCCCGTAAGCTGCACTCGATGATGCATGCCGAGCGAGAGAGACAAGAACTGCATGTCGGCAGGGATCGCCTGTTCGAGGTTTTGCGCGATCACCGCCAATTGGTTCGTAGAAAACGGGCGTACCACAAGACGACCGACAGCCATCATCGCTTCCGCTGCCATCCCAATCTTTTGAAGCCAGGACCAGCACAGGTAGTTCCGCGCGCCCCTGAACAAGTCTGGGTGGCTGATATCACCTACCTATCTACGCGAGAAGGTCCTGCCTATTTGAGCTTGGTGACAGATGCCTACTCAAGAAAGATCGTTGGTTATCACGTGCATGACAGCCTGCATGCCAAATCCGTGGCTCAGGCGTTTCGCATGGCTTTAAAAACGCGTCGAACCAGCCAAAAACTGGTGCATCACTCCGACCGAGGCTCGCAGTATTGCTCCGATCTCTACCAAAAGCTGCACGCCAAGCATGGAGTGACCTGCTCAATGACCGATGGCTATGATTGCTATCAGAATGCCTTGGCAGAGCGGGTCAACGGCATTTTAAAGACAGAGCTGCTGCTCTACCGGCCAACAGATCTGGCACAGGCTGAACAGATGGTGCGGGAGGCAATTACGATCTACAACCAAGAGCGACCGCACCTGTCTCTGAAATACAAAACGCCCGATGCGGTGCATCGGGCGTTAGAGTGAAAAAGGTGTAAACCTATTTCAGGACTAGACA
>NZ_JAFCUQ010000042.1:0-1877 GCF_049896625.1 Pseudomonas sp. TWP3-1 | reverse complement strand
CCGTACGTACGGATCCGTATACGGCGGTTCAAGCTATGCGGCTAAGCCGGTTTATCGTATCCAGTACCGAGACCAACCCAAGTTGATCCCATAGCTTCTTCGGCAGCGCCTGATTCATATGAGATGCTCCCGAGCTCCACCATGGGCCTCGGCCATTGAAGGCTGATTTGCAGGCGCGAGCTTCGCTAAGCCCCAGGCGCTTCAAGTTACGTGCCCTCGTTGAGGGCCGCTTCCATTGACGCCAGACGACGCAGCGAAGTTTACGCCGCACCCAGCCGTCAATTTCCTCAAGTGGCCGTTTGCTCTGACTGAGCTTGAAGTAGCCTGCCCACCCGCGTAGCACAGGGTTTATCCGTTCGATGACATTCGCCATCTTGTGGCCCCGCGCCCCGCGCAGCAGGTCTCTTAACCGGTCGTGCAAGCGACCCAGACTCATCGTCGCCACTCTCAGCCTCGGTTGCTGATGCCTGCTCATCCCATAACCCAGATAGTCGCAGACCCAAGGCCGTGCTACGTGGCTCTTTTCCCGGTTCAGCGTCAGTTTCAGGCGCTGATTCAGGAAACGCTCAACACCGGCCATCACCCGCGTGCCAGCTCGCTGACTGCGCACATAGATGTTCGCGTCGTCGGCATAACGCACGAAGCGATGGCCTCGCCGTTCCAGTTCGCGGTCGAGTTCGTTGAGCAGGATGTTCGACAGCAACGGCGAGAGCGGGCCGCCTTGCGGCGTCCCTTCCTGCCGTCGGCTGACGAGTCCGCCCGACATCGTTCCCGCTTCGAGGTAACGACGGATCAGCGCGAGCACACGCTTGTCTTCGATTTGACGCGCCACGCAGGCCATCAGGACATCGTGGTTGACCCGATCAAAGAACTTCTCCAGATCAAGCTCCACGCACCAGCGGTGACCCGCTGCCACGTGGTCGCGAGCGGTTTCGATGGCTTGGTGAGCGCTTCTACCCGGACGAAAGCCGTAGCTGTAGTCCGAGAACAGAGGATCGAAGATTGGCGTGAGCTGTTGCAGCAGTGCCTGTTGGATCAAGCGATCCACGACGCTGGGAATACCCAGTTGCCGTGTTCCGCCTTTGGGTTTGGGGATGTCAACGGCGCGTACACCCTGCGGGTGATACTCGCCGGCCAGCAACCTCACCTTGAGGGTCGGCCAATACTGTTTCACGTAGTCCGCCAAGTCGTCGACCGTCATGCCGTCGGCACCCGGTGCGCCCTTGTTGCTGACCACACGTTGATACGCACGCCTAAGGTTGGCCGGTGCAAGCACCCGCTCCATCAGCGTGTCCGGCTCCGCGTTCGTCCACGTCACAGACGCCGCCGATACCTGTGCGCTGTCAGCCGTCATCCTCGGATACTGTCCGGGACTCGGAGTAACAGTCTTCTCTTGGAGAAATTTCTGCATTTCGGTATTCAACGAGACTTTGACGCCTACTGGCGGCATAACTTGTTCGGCCCTTGGTGACGGGGTTATTCGCCACTTACTACGGCCTCGGCTGACTTCTGCACGTTCATCCCGTCGCCTCTCGACGCTCGGTAGCACTGTGGCAAACGTGCAGATCTCCCAGGGTAATTCGCGCGACCTTCCTGCTTATGCCTGTCGGATCTACGTCGCAGCGTCCCGTGCAAGTATTGGGCTTTAGGGAAACACGCCCCTTTACCCCGCTGCGCCGCCTCTATCCGCTTGCTGTTCGTCAGGCCAGCATTTTGCCTCGGGCTTCCTTCAGATTCGCGGTCACCCGCGACACCCTTGCCTCTGGCTAACACTTCCCCTTGCCGGGTGTGTAGAGGACTTTCACCTCCAAGTCACCAGCGAGGCCACCACAGCCAAGCTGGTTGCGCTTGCGCGCAACGCGCCATGCCTGGCGCAC
>NZ_JAFCUQ010000041.1:0-3092 GCF_049896625.1 Pseudomonas sp. TWP3-1 | reverse complement strand
GTGGTGGTGAAGTTTGGCGTACCGATAGCGACCATCACTGTGCCGGCAGAGGGCGGCACGACCACGCGTACATCGGATTTCAGCGGCTCAACGACTGCGCTTGGCGATTCTATCGAGTTGTGGCGCGGGAACACGCTGCTTGCCAAAGATATTCGAATTACCAATGGAACCTGGATGGCGAAAGATATCAAGCTGGACGCGGGGCTTAATCAAAAGGTGGATGTTTTCGTTCGGCAGGACAATCAGTCCAGTGAAAGGACTACTCGCACCGTGACGGTGGTCCCTAATAAGGTGAAGATTGATTCGCCCAAGGGTACGCAGAACATGGGGAGTCTAATGAGGGTGTCGGGAGTGGGGGCTGTGTCGGGCGATAAGATTGTTCTCCAGCGTCGGGGAGGGCACGCCTACGACTTTCCTCCCGTAGAGGTCGATGACTACGGCCACTGGACGACGAATCAGGCGCACAACCTGGTTCAGGATCAAACCCTCGCCGCTGTCGCGCGCGCGGGTGTGGGACTGTATTCTGCACCGTCTGACGCGATCACTCCGACATTGCTGTACACAACAGCCCCCCACTTCACCGAACCTCAGGCCGGCGACAGGACTGGCACCAAGCCGATTTGCAAAGGACTGGCCAGAGCAGGATCGACGGTTACCGTTGCTCAGTGGTTCAACGGCGCGAGCGTGCTGGCGACAACCGTGGCCGACGCCGATGGCCGTTGGGAGGTGCAAAGCACAGTGGCGTTGCCGGCTGGGGCGAATTGGATGCAGGCGCGCGATACGTTGGCCGGTCAACACTCCGAGTGGCGCAGGAGTGAGTGTTTTCAGGTCACGTCTGCTGTCGCCGACTTTACTCCACCTATCGTTGATTTCCCCAAGCCGGGAGAAGAGGTAGGCCTGAAGACGGCATTTTCCGGTAGAGGACTAGCGGGTGCCGAAGTTCATGTCTACAAAAAAGGCGTCGGGAGCGTGCCGTTGGCGACGTTTACAGTGGGCCGCAACGGGCGCTGGAGCGGGTCTTTGAACCAACCGCTGCCGATTGGAGATTACACATTCTCGGTGAATCAAGAACGCGATAGCGTCAAATCGGGATGGTTGATGCCGGATCGGACGGTAAAAATTGTTCAGTTGCCTGCAGGTTTTGCGAAACCGGCGATCACTTCGCCTGAGAGCAATTCGGGCAAGATTTTGGAGTCCAACCCGGAGATCACCGGTACAGGCCTTGCCGGTTCGACGTTGTACGTATATCGCGACAACAGCGTGAACATTGTTGCCCAAACGCATGTGCAAGCCAACGGTCAATGGAAGACCCGTTGCACAAACAATCTTGCGTTGGGAGATCGCAAGCTTGCCGCACAGCAGCACCGTGACGGGAGTGTTTCGGCAGGTTCTGGCATTTTGATCCATATCAAGATCGGTACCGACCCGCTACCCCCGCTCATCACCAATATCCTCCCAGAAGATGACGTTCCGCATAATCTCGTACTGGAAGGCAAGGCTATGCCGGGCGCCAGGGTTAATCTTTATAAACACGGAATTCCTACCGTAATCGGAACCGGTATCGCCGATAAAGACGGAGTCTGGACGATAAAGTTGTATAACTTGCCGCTCGGTGAATTCATATTCAACGGAAAGACGGTGCATGGCACAGTGGCGTCGGGGTGGATGGCACTGTTCAAAGTCTATATACACAACTTCGGCTGACCATCGAACCACCCGATACCAGGCCCTCCCTCGAGGGCCTTTTTTCTGGGTGTGCATAGCCCGTTTTTACCACTTGCAGGACACAGTCGGAGAGGGCTGTGGGAAGAGTTACCGTTTGTCGGGACTGTCAGATCTGTCAGGTGTGGCGTTCAAGCGTATCGGCATTCAATGGACCTACATGCCTTCGCCGGCACAGCAGCCCTTGAACGATGACGGACTCCATCATGAAAAAAACAGACAAACCTGAAAAGAAGTCCCGCGCCAAGTTGCCAAAACAACCTGCAACTGTCGGCAGCCTTGAGCCTAACGCCGATTCCGTAACGTTCTCTGGCGAATCAGTCGTATTGGATCTGGAAAATATTCCCTATAGCACACGTCTGCCAGTGACTATCACAGCGAGTAAAGATGGCTACTCGGCAACACTGAGCGCCGAGTGTTGGTGGAGTGATGCGGGCGATACTTTCACTTTTAGAACACTTTCGTATAGGGCCACGAACAATGGCCAAAACGGCGGGAACGTACGGGTTCTCGTCGTTGCAGGGGGGGCAGATAAGTGGGAAGAAGAGCTTATGGGCAACGCGACCCAGGACGGGCAGGATCATGTTTTGGTTCGAGCAAAGACGATCACGGCAAGAGGTACTACGGCGCGATGTACCTTCGGGTATGAATACGACGTTCCAGTGTGGGGTGACGTCGACATGGCTACCCATGTAGATGTGGTTATGCCGGCCCTTGCTTCGCCCGTCATGAACCCGATCAAAAATGTCAATAGATCAAGTTTTCCTGTGTCAGGAACTTCGGGAATACCCGGTGCTGAACTCCGGGTTTACAGAAATTTCGACTACATCACCGCACTTGCAACCATACATCCAGGTGGATCCTGGACGGCGACAGTCAATCTTCCTGACAACCTGAATGAAATGTCGATTGGTTCCTACCAAAAAATAGGAAATCAGGAATCTGCACCGTCGAATGGTTTCCGGGTCTACCGGGCAGCAATCACCTCACCGACGGAAAACGAGGTAGTGCCCGAGAAAGGGTTAACGTTCAGGGGCATCGCCGCACCAGGTACTGTGATGACAGCCGTCAGGAACGGTTTTGGAAACCTTTGGTCCAACCGCGTCAACACCGGTCAGGGAACGACTTGGGCAGCGGCAATGTTGCCGAATCTTGGTTTGAAGAGCGGTGAAATAATCGTCATTGGAGAGATTGACGGGCCTTCTCACTACACTTACCCAGTCAAGTTCTGGCTCTTGGGTTATCCACGCTTCACCAACACTGTCTTCGACGTAACTGTGGGCTTCACCCTCACTGGCAATAACCGTTTATCCGGCGCCGAGGTGACTGCCTACATAGGTTCTTCGGGGACATTGGTTGGAACGGCACTG
>NZ_JAFCUQ010000040.1:0-3112 GCF_049896625.1 Pseudomonas sp. TWP3-1 | reverse complement strand
GGCGTTATTCGAAGTTGATCCTCGGCAATATTCAACTGGTCGATGAAGCGGTGCATGTCACGGCAGACGGCCGGCATTTGCTGGCAGCTCCTACAGGGTTTTGCGGTGTTACATCAGGTGTTTTTCGGCTTCAGGAATGTGCGCAGCACCCAACACCGCCGGCAACAACCCGGAACGCAAATCCCCGCCACTCGGCTGCTGATACAGACTCAGCCCAAACTCTGGCAACACCGCCAGCAGATAATCGAAAATATCCCCCTGAATCCGCTCGTAATCGGCCCACGCCGTGGTGCGGGTGAAGCAGTAGATCTCCAGCGGAATGCCCTGCGCGGTGGTTTGCATCTGACGCACCATGCAGGTCATGTTCGGCTGGATCTCCGGATGACTTTTCAGATAGGCCAGCGCATAAGCGCGGAAAGTACCGATGTTGGTCATGCGCCGCCGGTTGGCGGCCATCGCCGCAACGTTGCCCTGCGCCTCGTTCCACGCCTTGAGTTCGGCTTTCTTGCGGCTCATGTAGTCGGTGAGCAGATGCACCTGCGTCAGCTTCAGCTCTTCATCGTCACGAATGAAACGCACGCCGCTGGCGTCGATGAACAGACTGCGCTTGATCCGTCGACCGCCGGATTGCTGCATGCCGCGCCAGTTCTTGAACGACTCGGACATCAGGCGCCAGGTCGGGATCGAGACGATGGTCTTGTCGAAGTTCTGCACCTTGACCGTGTGCAGCGTGATGTCGACCACATCGCCATCAGCGCCGACTTGCGGCATTTCGATCCAGTCACCGACCCGCAGCATGTCGTTGCTGGTCAGTTGCACGCTGGCGACGAACGACAGCAGCGTGTCCTTGTAGACCAACAGAATCACCGCCGACATCGCACCCAGACCGGACAGTAGCAACAGCGGCGAACGGTCGATCAGCGTGGCAACGATGATGATCGCGCCAAACACGTACAAAACCATCTTGCCGAGCTGCACGTAGCCTTTGATCGAACGCGTGCGCGCGTGTTCGGTGCGCGCGTAGATATCCAGCAACGCATTGAGCAGGGCGCTGATCGACAGCGTCAGGAACAGGATGGTGAATGCCAGCGCAACATTGCCGAGGAACAGCATCGCGGTTTTGCTCAGCTCCGGCACCAGATGCAGACCGAACTGGATCACCAGCGACGGCGTCATCTGCGCCAGGCGCTGAAACACCTTGTTGTGGCGAAAGTCGTTGAGCCAGTGCAGCGCCGGCTGCCGGCCGAGGATGCGGCTGGCGTGCAGAATCAGATAGCGTGCCACTCGTCCGAGGACCAGCGCGATCACTAAAAGCAGCATCAGCGCCAGGCTGGCGTGCAGGAGTGGGTGCTGATCGAGGGCACCCCAGAGGTCTTGGGCGTTGAGCCAGAGCTGTTTGAAATCCATGGGAGTAAAGATTCTTCTGTAAGACGCGACGGACGATTAGAGCATTTAAGACGCTACGTATTAGCGTTGAAGACAAATCAGGCAACAAAAAAGCCACTGTTTGTGGCCGATTACATAAAGAGGCTCGGCCTGAGCGCTCGAAACCGGTAACCTATGCAGCTGTTTTTTTGCATATCTTCGAGGTAGCACCCGTGTTTTCCCAATTCGCCCTGCACGAACGCCTGCTAAAAGCTGTGGCCGAGCTGAAATTTGTCGAGCCAACGCCTGTGCAAGCCGCGGCCATTCCGCTGGCGCTCCAGGGGCGTGACCTGCGGGTGACTGCGCAAACCGGTAGCGGCAAGACCGCCGCTTTTGTCCTGCCGATCCTCAACCGCCTGATCGGCCCGGCCAAGGTTCGCGTCAGCATCAAGACGCTGATCCTGCTGCCGACCCGTGAGCTGGCCCAGCAAACTTTGAAAGAAGTAGAGCGCTTCGCGCAGTTCACTTTCATCAAGTCCGGCCTGATCACTGGCGGGGAAGACTTCAAAGTACAGGCGGCGATGCTGCGCAAAGTGCCAGACATCCTCATCGGTACGCCGGGGCGGATGATCGAGCAACTCAACGCTGGCAACCTCGACTTGAAAGAAGTCGAAGTGTTGGTGCTCGACGAAGCCGACCGCATGCTCGACATGGGTTTCTCCGAGGACGTGCAACGTCTGGTTGACGAGTGCACCAACCGTCAGCAGACCATGCTGTTCTCCGCGACCACCGGCGGTTCCGGCCTGCGCGAGATGATCGCCAAGGTCCTGAACAACCCTGAGCACCTGCAGCTCAACGCGGTCAGCCAACTGAACTCGACCACCCGTCAGCAGGTGATCACCGCTGACCACAACCAGCACAAAGAACAGATTGTGAACTGGCTGCTGGCCAACGAGACCTATCAGAAGGCCATCGTGTTCACCAACACCCGCGCCATGGCCGACCGCATCTACGGTCGTCTGGTGGCTCAGGAATACAAAGCGTTCGTGCTGCACGGCGAGAAAGACCAGAAGGATCGCAAACTGGCGATCGACCGTCTGAAGCAGGGCGGCGTGAAGATCCTCGTGGCCACCGACGTTGCGGCGCGTGGTCTGGACGTTGAAGGTCTGGACATGGTGATCAACTTTGACATGCCACGCAGCGGCGACGAATACGTACACCGTATCGGTCGTACCGGGCGTGCCGGTAACGATGGCCTGGCGATCTCGCTGATCTGCCACGGCGACTGGAACCTGATGTCGAGCATCGAGCGCTATCTGAAGCAGAGCTTCGAGCGCCGCACCATCAAGGAAGTCAAAGGCACCTACGGCGGACCGAAAAAGGTCAAGGCCTCGGGCAAAGCTGTCGGCGTGAAGAAGAAAAAGACCGACGCCAAGGGCGACAAGAAAAAAACTGCCGCCAAGACGCCGACCAAGCGCAAGAGCGCCAACCGTCCGAAGCCGGACGCCTTGGTCAGCAGCGACGGCATGGCACCGCTTAAGCGTCGCAAGCCGGCAGAGCCTGCAGCTGAGTAAAGCTGCGTAGTGCTGCAATAAAAAACCCGGACCGTGTGTCCGGGTTTTTTTACGCGTGCGCCAGGCATGGCGCGTTGCGCGCAAGCGCAACCAGCTTGGCTGTGGTGGCCTCGCTGGTGACTTGGAGGTGAAAGTCCTCTACACACCCGGCAAGGGGAAGTGTTAGCCAGAGG
>NZ_JAFCUQ010000039.1:3568-5429 GCF_049896625.1 Pseudomonas sp. TWP3-1 | reverse complement strand
CTCGCTTCAGCAAATTGGGTATGTGACAGCTTTCGGTGTTTTTGCGAGATCGAACTTTCGGTTCATTGCGTCTTCACACACCGCAATCTGGTTGCTCTGGTTTAGAGAGCCGACGCAAATTGCTTGGGTGTTATATGGTCAAGCCTCACGGGCAATTAGTATTGGTTAGCTCAACGCCTCACAGCGCTTACACACCCAACCTATCAACGTCGTAGTCTTCGACGGCCCTTCAGGGAACTCAAGGTTCCAGTGAGATCTCATCTTGAGGCTAGTTTCCCGCTTAGATGCTTTCAGCGGTTATCTATTCCGAACATAGCTACCCGGCAATGCCACTGGCGTGACAACCGGAACACCAGAGGTTCGTCCACTCCGGTCCTCTCGTACTAGGAGCAGCCCCTCTCAAATCTCAAACGTCCACGGCAGATAGGGACCGAACTGTCTCACGACGTTCTAAACCCAGCTCGCGTACCACTTTAAATGGCGAACAGCCATACCCTTGGGACCGGCTTCAGCCCCAGGATGTGATGAGCCGACATCGAGGTGCCAAACACCGCCGTCGATATGAACTCTTGGGCGGTATCAGCCTGTTATCCCCGGAGTACCTTTTATCCGTTGAGCGATGGCCCTTCCATACAGAACCACCGGATCACTAAGACCTACTTTCGTACCTGCTCGACGTGTCTGTCTCGCAGTCAAGCGCGCTTTTGCCTTTATACTCTACGACCGATTTCCGACCGGTCTGAGCGCACCTTCGTACTCCTCCGTTACTCTTTAGGAGGAGACCGCCCCAGTCAAACTACCCACCATACACTGTCCTCGATCCGGATAACGGACCTGAGTTAGAACCTCAAAGTTGCCAGGGTGGTATTTCAAGGTTGGCTCCACGCAGACTGGCGTCCACGCTTCAAAGCCTCCCACCTATCCTACACAAGCAAATTCAAAGTCCAGTGCAAAGCTATAGTAAAGGTTCACGGGGTCTTTCCGTCTAGCCGCGGATACACTGCATCTTCACAGCGATTTCAATTTCACTGAGTCTCGGGTGGAGACAGCGCCGCCATCGTTACGCCATTCGTGCAGGTCGGAACTTACCCGACAAGGAATTTCGCTACCTTAGGACCGTTATAGTTACGGCCGCCGTTTACCGGGGCTTCGATCAAGAGCTTCGCGTTAGCTAACCCCATCAATTAACCTTCCGGCACCGGGCAGGCGTCACACCCTATACGTCCACTTTCGTGTTTGCAGAGTGCTGTGTTTTTAATAAACAGTCGCAGCGGCCTGGTATCTTCGACCGGCATGAGCTTACGGAGCAAGTCCTTCACCCTCACCGGCGCACCTTCTCCCGAAGTTACGGTGCCATTTTGCCTAGTTCCTTCACCCGAGTTCTCTCAAGCGCCTTGGTATTCTCTACCCAACCACCTGTGTCGGTTTGGGGTACGGTTCCTGGTTACCTGAAGCTTAGAAGCTTTTCTTGGAAGCATGGCATCAACCACTTCGTCGTCTAAAAGACAACTCGTCATCAGCTCTCGGCCTTAGAATCCCGGATTTACCTAAGATTCCAGCCTACCACCTTAAACTTGGACAACCAACGCCAAGCTGGCCTAGCCTTCTCCGTCCCTCCATCGCAATAACCAGAAGTACAGGAATATTAACCTGTTTTCCATCGACTACGCTTTTCAGCCTCGCCTTAGGGACCGACTAACCCTGCGTCGATTAACGTTGCGCAGGAAACCTTGGTCTTTCGGCGTGGGTGTTTTTCACACCCATTGTCGTTACTCATGTCAGCATTCGCACTTCTGATACCTCCAGCAAGCTTCTCAACTCACCTTCACAGGCTTACAGAACGCTCCTCTACCGCATCACC
>NZ_JAFCUQ010000039.1:1873-3472 GCF_049896625.1 Pseudomonas sp. TWP3-1 | reverse complement strand
GATGATACCCGTAGCTTCGGTGTATGGTTTGAGCCCCGTTACATCTTCCGCGCAGGCCGACTCGACTAGTGAGCTATTACGCTTTCTTTAAAGGGTGGCTGCTTCTAAGCCAACCTCCTAGCTGTCTAAGCCTTCCCACATCGTTTCCCACTTAACCATAACTTTGGGACCTTAGCTGACGGTCTGGGTTGTTTCCCTTTTCACGACGGACGTTAGCACCCGCCGTGTGTCTCCCATGCTCGGCACTTGTAGGTATTCGGAGTTTGCATCGGTTTGGTAAGTCGGGATGACCCCCTAGCCGAAACAGTGCTCTACCCCCTACAGTGATACATGAGGCGCTACCTAAATAGCTTTCGAGGAGAACCAGCTATCTCCGAGCTTGATTAGCCTTTCACTCCGATCCACAGGTCATCCGCTAACTTTTCAACGGTAGTCGGTTCGGTCCTCCAGTTAGTGTTACCCAACCTTCAACCTGCCCATGGATAGATCGCCCGGTTTCGGGTCTATTCCCAGCGACTAGACGCCCTATTAAGACTCGCTTTCGCTACGCCTCCCCTATTCGGTTAAGCTCGCCACTGAAAATAAGTCGCTGACCCATTATACAAAAGGTACGCAGTCACCCAACAAAGTGGGCTCCCACTGCTTGTACGCATACGGTTTCAGGATCTATTTCACTCCCCTCTCCGGGGTTCTTTTCGCCTTTCCCTCACGGTACTAGTTCACTATCGGTCAGTCAGTAGTATTTAGCCTTGGAGGATGGTCCCCCCATATTCAGACAAAGTTTCTCGTGCTCCGTCCTACTCGATTTCATGACTAAGAGATTTTCGCGTACAGGGCTATCACCCACTATGGCCGCACTTTCCAGAGCGTTCCGCTAATCTCAAAGCCACTTAAGGGCTAGTCCCCGTTCGCTCGCCACTACTAAGGGAATCTCGGTTGATTTCTTTTCCTCAGGGTACTTAGATGTTTCAGTTCCCCTGGTTCGCTTCTTGCACCTATGTATTCAGTACAAGATACCTAACTTATGTTAGGTGGGTTCCCCCATTCAGACATCTCCGGATCAAAGTCTGTTTGCCGACTCCCCGAAGCTTTTCGCAGGCTACCACGTCTTTCATCGCCTCTGACTGCCAAGGCATCCACCGTATGCGCTTCTTCACTTGACCATATAACCCCAAGCAATCTGGTTATACTGTGAAGACGACATTCGCCGAAAATTCGATAATACTCAAAACTGAGTAACTCACAAATTTTACCTTAGCCTGATCCGTTACCAGTGAAAGTAACGTTCAGTCTATCTTTCTATCACATACCCAAATTTTTAAAGAACGAACTAGTCAAAGACTAGAAATCAACATTCACCATCGCATCGATGGAATGCTCATTTCTAAGCTTTAATACGTAGAAGCAGTAGTGGTGGAGCCAAACGGGATCGAACCGTTGACCTCCTGCGTGCAAGGCAGGCGCTCTCCCAGCTGAGCTATGGCCCCGTATTTCTACAGGTTCCCACACAAAATTGGTGGGTCTGGGCAGATTCGAACTGCCGACCTCACCCTTATCAGGGGTGCGCTCTAACCAACTGAGCTACAGACCCAATTTCGA
>NZ_JAFCUQ010000038.1:0-7228 GCF_049896625.1 Pseudomonas sp. TWP3-1 | reverse complement strand
GGCCGCATCAAAGTCCAGTTCCACTGGGACCGCGAAGGCCTGGCCGACGACAAAACCAGCTGCTGGCTACGCGTCTCCAGCTCCTGGGCCGGCGACCGCTACGGCGCCATCAGCATCCCGCGCATCGGCATGGAAGTCCTCGTCACCTTCCTCGAAGGCGACCCCGACCAACCACTGGTCACCGGCTGCCTGTACCACAAAGAAAACCCGGTGCCCTACGGCCTGCCAGCGAACAAAACCCGCAGCGTCTTCAAAACCCTCAGCTCCCCGGGTGGCGGCGGCTACAACGAACTGCGCATCGAAGACAAAAAAGGCGCGGAGCAGATCTACATCCATGCCCAGCGCGACTGGGACGAAAACATCGAACACGATCAGAAGATTCGGGTCGGCAACGAACGCCACGACACCGTCGAAAAGAACACCTACACCGAACTCAAAGCCGAAGAGCACCGCACCACCATCTCCGACCGCAAGATCGAAGCACGCTCGGATGACCACCTCACGGTCGGGCAGAACCAGCATGTGAAGCTGGGGACGGCGCAGCTGACCAGCGTGGGGAAAGAGATCCACCTCAAGGCTGGGGACAAGATCGTTATCGAGGCTGGGACAGAGCTGACGATTTTGGGTGGGGGGAGTTTTATCAAGTTGGATGGCGGTGGTGTGACTGTTGTTGGGCCGGTGGTGAAGATTAATGCGGGTGGGTCCGCCGGGTCGGGGACCGGGATCGGGATTAAACCGCCGGTGCTGCCGGGGGCGGCGGATAAGGATAAGGCGGGGAGTTTGATGGATCAGGCGATTGCGAATGCACCAGAAGAGCCGAAACCAAAAACCAAGTACCTGTTATCGCTGTGACGTCAGCGCTCAATGGATTTGAAGAATTTATTAAATATGGACCACACCTATGTTGATTAGCCCTCCATTTCTTCCTGCTCCAACCGCTGGAGAGAGCGACGAAGCGTATTTGAATCGAGCGATGCTTTGCGGTGAGCCGGGTGATGGCTTCTTTCCGATCAGCTTTGATTTGAACTGGCATGGCGGTACTCACCTTAAGGCCCCTAAAGAGGCTGGGCGTGCACTGCCGGTACGCGCGATTGCAGATGGAACGCTGGCCTACTTCCGCGAGCCCGCACCCGTGGACACGAGTGAAGATGCCCCTCTGAATTACAGCGGCTGGACGGACAATGGCTGCATTGTTCTTCGGCACGAAACTGAAATTGGTGAGGGTGCAAATTCGAAGGTGGTTTTTTTCTCAATCTATATGCATCTTTCAAAAATAACGGTGAAAAATCCGAAGAAGGGGATGCAGATTTATCGCAAGGAGGCGATTGGTGAGGCCGGGCAGATCTATGGTGCTGGAAATAAAATTCATTTTGAAATTATCGCGGATGATAGCCAAGTCAAGAATTTGATAGGCCGTTCCGAGAGGGAACTGTCATATCAAACCAAACCTGGACGAAAAGATAGTTGTTGGGGTGATATGTATTTTTATTTGCCTCCAGAAGTCATAGGGTATGCAGATCGACCTAGTCCTTGGGCTGAAGTGAATAATACGTCTAGTTGCGTGCGTCGTCCCGCGGAAGATCTGTTTGTGCGCATGAGCTATAGTCAAGGGCAATGTGTGCTGAAAACCTACACACTTGATGGTGAGTGTGTCGGCGAGCAGAAAGAAGAAAAGGATTTTGAGTACGATCTCTGTCAAAAAGCAACGGATCGCTTTCCTGGTTGCCCAAATGCAGGCTATGAATTGCTTCGTTTTGGTCGTGTTCTTGGACCTGATCAGCTAGTGCCAGCAAACGCGGCGCATTGGCGTAAGGTTGCACTTCCTGACGGGACGGGTTGGTTCAATTTAAATAGCAGCACTGTTACTTGTTTTAGTGATGCCGATTTCCCTCAATGGCAAGGGTGGAAACTAATTGATGATGATGCGGACAACGATAGTCATTGCCAGTCGCCGTATATACGAGCGCTTTTGAAACTAGATGAGGATCCATTGTTTCCTCCGTCTAAAGGAATCGTCGAAGCATCAAAGTACCCAGATTTTAAACACACTCCTACTAAGCCTGAAGAAGAACACGTTTTAAGCAAAAGCTATCGCATAAAAAAACATAATCAAGAGATTATTGAAAAAGATAGCTCCAAGCAAATGCTTAAGAGATGTATATTCAAGTTTCCAAGTGAATGGGGTAAGAATGATTTCGAAACCCGTTACGGGTGGTTGCTGCAAGAGTCGGAACTGGGTCCGCCAATGCCAAAAGGTGATTACGAGAAACTTAAGGCTCACCAGGAATCCATGGCATTCTGGGAGGAGGCGGGATTGACTGGCATCGGATCGAAGCATTGGCATTTTCCACCTAAGGAGTTTGTGGAAGCTTTTGGTAAGTGCCTATGGTTAAGTGAAAATGAGTTGGTGCAGTGTATCCCTCGCTCTTTCATTGAGGAAGATCATAAAACTAAAATTTTGGCTCGATCAACTATTGCTTATACGAATGCTTTTGAAAGAGCTTCGCTTATCAAACTTTCACTAAATAGAGTTATGCGGAAGTACCTGATTGTTACTGGTCAGCGTGTAAGCCAGTTTGTGGCGAATGGGTTGGCAGAGTCTGGTTACTTTTCCTCATTTGCGGAGAATGGTGCTGGCGAAGGAAAGCCTTATGGTGATTGGTATGGAAGGGGCATCATTCAGATAACCCATCGAGACAATTACATCAAATACTTCAAGCATCGAGGGCGGAAGGTTAACAACGAGGCTCAAAATATTATCTGGAGAGACAAAGTTGAGGTGGAGTCGTATGAACGTGCCGAAAGCGCTGGTTTTTGGTGGGCAGATAATGGTGCGAATAGAACAAGTGATCCAGTTGCGGAGAATAAAAAACTGCAATTGGAAGTCTGCAATGATTACGATTGGAAGAAAAAGAAGTGCAATGGTTCGCTTAGCACTGTAAATCGACTTAGTAATCCTACGTTAGACAGGGTTGGTCTTCATATAAATGCCGGAAGTCCTACGTCAACACGAAAGATGAACGGACTTCCCGCGCGGCGAGACGTTTTCAGTAATGTTCAGGCTGTCGTTATGAACTTACTTTATGAGAATGTAAATGCTGGCGAAGAGCTATTGCCAATGCCATCATTTGTACAAAGGCAGAAAAAATGAATAAGTGGATGTTTTTGTATTTTTTGAGCTCGTTTTCTTTTGTGCATGCTAGTGAGAACCTAGTTGTGCAAAGTAAGGGTTGTGTAATGGAAGTGAAAAAATCTTCTGGGGTTTCATTTTTTAAAACTGATGATGATATTTCATTTGTTAAGTACAAATATAAAGATGGTAGAGCAAAAAATGTTCAAATGAGTTGCACGGCCATGAGCTTTGCAGATGCTGTAGCTAGTGGTTTCGTGCAGGAGGCGGACGGTTTAAAAATTGGCACAGGGATGTACCCGCTATCAAAGGCGAATCGTGTTTCTGGGGAGAATTGGTCTGGTTGGGAAGGCGTATATTATTCAAATTCATACTGTTTTACGGCAGTGTTTGAAGCCGGCAGTCATCACGTATTCATGGTAGATGCATGTGGCGACGAAGACGACATTAAGGTGTTAAGACAGCGTATGCTGGTGTTGTTCAAAGGCTCAAAAACCTATTATGTTGACCATGATGATAAATAGACAGGGACAAAGATAGAAGTAAATAGGGCTGATTTGTTTTTTTAATTTGTTGGGCTCGAAGGTATTGGTGTTAGTAGGGCATTTAGATAGGTATATCCCTTTTCGCGCCATATAATGCTCAGGATCGTATGGGTTTTATTCAGAAAATCGCAGATAAATATCATGTCCTTATGATCAATAAGAAAGAATATATGGAGGGCATGATTTCTGAAATAGCCGGGTGGAGAAATAACACGTGAAATGGTATTGGGTCGTTCCGTTTTTATTTCTTGCTGGATGCGATAACGCTAAGGCCGAGGGTGCAAATAACATGAAAGTTGAAGCTGCGCGTATTAACGTTGAATTGGGCAAGCCAATTGACAATTTGCTGGGCAGCAGTCCGTTGGAATTTACTGTTGACTGCTTGGATGCGGTCAATATGTGCTGGTATGAAATCGACCTCGCAGGCAAAAAGGATTTGATTGACCTGTCCGTTACCCAGCCCGACAGCACTCTGGAACTCAAGCGAGTAGTAGGCGTTGACGTCGTTGTTGATGGCGATGTGACAAAGGATGTTGAGAATGTTGTCGTAACGCTGCGGGGGTTACCCGATAACAGCGCTCACGAGGAAAATAAGAAGCTTGTTTACAATCTAATAAATGACCTTCGCTCGGCAGGTTGGAAAAAATACTATTTCCCTTCCGATCCTCGCATTTCCAGTTCCGAGCTTGATAAGTTTGATTGGAAAGAATCTGTTTTTGGCATGACACCATTGAGTCATCCACTGTTCGATTCAAATCATGAAATGAGCATGCAGCAGTGGCTCGCTGGCGATGGATTCTATGATTGGTATTTATACAGCGGTCAGTACATCGTACATGTCAAAGTGCAGAGACGAAACTCTTCTACTGATCCCTCCCGCTCCGGCACGTATCTTGTAAAAGTTGAGTTCAAATCGCTGGAGAATTTCTGGAGAACTGATTTTGAAGAGAAAAATCGACCTCAGTGGAAGACACTATTTCCAGAACGCATAACGCAGCTACTGGAAAAACGCTCAGAAGTGGAGGCCAAAGCCGAAGCCGCTGGTGTCATGCTGGATGAGAGTTACCAGCCGCCGCGAATGGAGCAGGTCAAATAATATAGGGAGACAACGTAGGGTCAGGGGGCGAGGGCAGGGGACGGATTTATTTTCCAATCCGCCCCCTTTCGTTCCACTTACGTTTTCGCTTCCTGCCTCGCCGCTATCAACTCTTCCAGATGATCCAAAGCGCGTTCCACCATGATTTGCGCACCGTCGGCAATTCGGCTAAGAGCCAGTGCTACGGAGCGGTTCGAACCTTCTATATCGTCCGCTAATTTGGCGGCAATGGCGCTGATGGACAGCATGTCCTCGGAAGCGTTGGCCAAGAGAGCTTCCGAATCAATTCCGGTTGAAACGGTGAAGAGCCCGCCTTTGCGGCGCTTGGCAGGTATGTCGCTAGTAGGTGGGAAGTAGTGAGCGAAGGCGCGGTCGGCGGCTTCTTTGTCGAGTTGCCCAGCGTCGAGAGAATCTTCGGAAGGAGTGCCAGGGTCTTCTGGCGGGTTCGGCGTTACTTTGAACATGGGTGTATCTCCGTCTGTATGTGAGGAGCCACCACCGTTCGCTTGCACGCTAATAGGGTGGCAGCTGTGCGCAGGTGTGCAAGACCGGGCAGACGGACCCGGCAGATCGCTCTCGAAAGAACGATCTCCCGCGCACAGCCGCCATACAGTCGGTAGCGCGAGCAGGAATGTGCCCGATCAGCGACCGATGACGTTGCGCGTCGTCTTTTACCCGGACTTGCACGTCCGTGTCACCGTTTTTTGCGGTGACAAATCAAGGTTAGCGGTGAAAAGGAGGGGCGGGTAGTTCATGGAAGGCGCCGCGTCTCGCGGGAAATGTCCGACGCGCATGACATCCCTATAGCAGGACAACTCAAGATCATGGTTTTCGTTTAATTTGTTGCAACTAAAAGTAGTCGGGTCTGACAGCGGTGGGCTGCGGGCGTAACGGATGACATTCGAACAGGGAGCACTTTATGTTCAACCCCGCTAACGAAACGCACTTCAGCCTTAAGGTCGAAGACTACGTGGGCGACCTGCAAGTCTTGTCGTTCACCGGCACCGAAGGCATCAGCCAGCCGTATCGTTTTGACCTGGAACTGGTCAGCGAAAACCCCGATCTGGACCTGGAAAAACTCCTGCACAAGCAGGCGTTCCTTGCCCTCGATCCGCAAGGCTCGGGCATCCACGGCCAGATCTACCGTGTCGCTCAAGGTGATGCCGGCAAACGCCTGACCCGCTACAAAGTCTCGCTGGTGCCGCAACTGCAATACCTGCATCACCGCACCAACCAGCGCATTTACCAGCAGATGTCGGCGCCGAAAATCATCGCGCTGATCCTCGACGAACACGGTATCAAGGGCAACGCCTACAGCTTCCAGCTGAGTCAACCGTGCCCGGATCGCGACTACTGCGTGCAGTACGACGAAACCGACCTGCACTTCGTCCAGCGTCTGTGCGAAGAAGAAGGTATTCACTACCACTTCCAGCACAGCGACAAAGGTCATCTGCTGGTGTTCGGCGACGACCAGACCGTGTTCCAGAAACTCGGCCAGCCGACTGCGTATGTGCAGGGCAGCGGCATGGTCGCCGATGAACCGGTGATCAAGAGCTTCAAACTGCGCCTGGAAACGCGCACCGGCCGCGTTACTCGCCGCGACTACGACTTCGAAAAACCGCGCCTGCAAATGGAAGCGGCCTACAAACCAGAAACCGCGCCTGACAGCGAAAGCAGCGAGCCGGATCTGGAAGACTACGACTACCCCGGTCGCTTCATCGACCGCGCGCGTGGCAAGTTCCTCAGCCAGCGCGCCCTCGAACGCCATCGCGCTGACTACCGCCAGGCCGAAGGTCGCGGCGACCAGACCAGACTGGTCAGCGGCCACTTCATGGAACTGTCCGACCACCCGCGCAGCGAGTGGAACGACCTGTGGCTGCTCACGGAAATCTTCCACGAAGGCAAACAACCGCAAGTCCTCGAAGAATCGGTGACCAGCGACACCACCGACAACAAAGACGACTTCCACCAGGGCTACCGCAACACCTTCCTCGCCACCCCATGGGACGTGTTCTACCGCCCGGCGCTGGAACACACCAAACCGCGCGTGCTCGGCAGCCAGACTGCCCACGTCACCGGCCCCAAAGGCGAAGAAATCCACTGCGATCAATACGGCCGCATCAAAGTCCAGTTCCACTGGGACCGCGAAGGCCTGGCCGACGACAAAACCAGCTGCTGGCTGCGCGTCTCCAGCTCCTGGGCCGGCGACCGCTACGGCGCCATCAGCATCCCGCGCATCGGCATGGAAGTCCTCGTCACCTTCCTCGAAGGCGACCCCGACCAGCCAGTGGTCACCGGCTGCCTGTACCACAAAGAAAACCCGGTGCCCTACGCCCTGCCAGCGAACAAAACCCGCAGCGTCTTCAAAACCCTCAGCTCACCGGGTGGCGGCGGCTACAACGAACTGCGCATCGAAGACAAAAAAGGCGCCGAACAAATCTACATCCACGCCCAGCG
>NZ_JAFCUQ010000037.1:0-7356 GCF_049896625.1 Pseudomonas sp. TWP3-1 | reverse complement strand
CTTTTGTTTCTAAACTCTCTAAAAGTTTTGTTCTCCATTTTTGGTTTTTTGCCCATGTTGCCATTGTATGCCAAAAAACCCCCAACCCCCCCCCCCCCCCCCCCCCCCTGTTCCCGTGAGTAGCGCGTCAGTCCATTTGATCCAGTTATCTAACGTAGTTCCGATTGAACTCAAGAGACCAATCGGAGCTATCAATGCGCCCAGACCAAGACCTAATTTACCGAGTTTTACCATGAACAGCGCACCACCTTTGCCCCCTGTAGCGGCGACAGTGGCTTTAAACCCCTTGTCTACTAACGCTATGTACGCGTTCTGGTAGACAGACAATGCTGCAGACATGACTCCAGAAAATGCGCCATAGAAAACGACGTCTTCTTTAATGGTGAAGTTGCTGGTCAGTTTGTCCCAAGTATCATATGCCTCTTTGAAGTTCCTGGCTTGGAAAAATAGTGCTGCCATTGGTATAAAAGAACTTGTTAATGCTGAACTTGCCCCGGGTTCTCCATAACCTCGCAGGGCTCCTGTTGATAAATTTTTAATTGGGCGTCGACGAGGCCGGATGTCATTAAGTTTGTTGCAATTAGGCTTTCTTGAATTTGGGTCGATAGGATCAGTCGTTCTTTACGAGCGATTGCTAGTTGGCCATTCAGATGTGCCTATTCTACTTTGGAGTAATCTATTAAGCATCGAAAATTGCCAAGTCTTCTTGTTTGAAAAGCTTAAACTAACCAAAGGGAAAACATTTATTTAACCGGAATAAATTTTTCCCTTTGTCTGCGTAAATGCACCCCATTCCCAAAACTTCAGTGAGGATTGTTTTCTGTTTGCTATTCTGAGGTGGAAAATTTGATGTTGAAGTAGTCGAGTAATGTCTGGCCTCTTGATAACGCCTCACGAACCTCGGCGCTTTCACGTAAAAGTTCCTCACTCGGCTTTACATGCCGACTGGAAGGCAGTGGCTTTGACCACTGCAATATTTCCTTGGGGAAACCTGCTTTAGGTCGTTTATTAACCCACCCCGAAATGTAGCAAGGTAAAGTCCATCCACTAAAAAACTGAATTATCAAAAAACCCCAGATATAGCGAGGAATGGAGTGTTCTTTGCGATAGGTTCGACGACATAAATGGAAGAAAGCGACGCTTCCTTCTTCAAGTTCATCCGATTGTTGCTGTGGTAACGCTGAGGGGCCTTCTTCCATATATGCGCGTATTGCCTCCCACTCAGATATAGCAGAACTTAAATTTCCGCTTGAAACGGAGGACCATAGTAGATCACCCGTGTCTTTATCGCGAAGCCCGATCATTAGTTTGAATTCAGGTAAGACAGCATATTGCGTTACTAATGTTCCAGAAGAGACACAGGCGATAGTGTCTTCCCACGATACATATCGTGGGCTACTGCCTCTTATCGGAACAAAAGCCACCTCCCGTCGTTCACGATTAAATCGAATCGGGGGGTGCACTGTAATTTGACGAACTGATAAATAAAAAACTACTAGGTATAAAAAAGCTAAAGTTAACACGATGGTCCAAACTACCGGCCCGGAAAAAAACTCCCACCAGCTTTGAAGAAACGGCTCAAATTGCCTTCTAATCCAAGACAGATAGCCAGTTGCTATAAATAGAAAAATGATGAAAAACATCACCACGCCAATGCCGACTCGCGACATAAACTCAAAGTTTCCGCGGCCCACTGCAAAATCGAGAAATGTGTCATTAGCCTCTCGATGTAGTTGACGACTGCTGAAAGGTGGAAGACCTGTCGGTACTGGTTTTGGTGAGAGATAAATAATCTCGATACCAGCTTTTTTTTCAAAATCTCCGGCGTGGGGTAATCTGCTATATTTAGTCTCAGACATGTAAGTTTTCCGGTTTGATTTCGACCCATTTTAATGAAGGGTGATGTTTGACTGAAGAATCACCTTTTATCGGTGATTTGGTGCCGGATGATCGAAGAGATATCGCATAATACAAGAAATTCTCCTCAGCTTTTAGCGGCGAGTTAGCAATATCTGGCTGTACGCTTAAGCGTACTCGTAACTGCGCTTGCTCACCACACCAACTATCTGGTATTTGGAGTCTGAGTTGGAGAGGGTTAATATTAATTAGTGTGAGATTGCTTTTTACTTCATCGGCGACATCTTTTTCTTTTTCTGTTATTTGTGCCGCCAGTTCCGCTTGGAGTCGTAGGGGGGAGTTGCTGAGTCTTTCAAGACTGACGCCTGGTAGGTTTATCGAGACGGTTCTCGGTGTTGAGTCAGAGTCGGAGTTTGTCTCTTTCGTTGTAAGTTCGTCAGTGATCGTTGGACGCAAATTTGCCTCCGCCAGAATTTGGGAGTGCGTTGCCAAATCCCATTGCTTGTTCTCGAGCCCCCAGCAACAATTAAGCATCCAGCGTTGCTGATCATCAAGGTTAAAATAGTTGTATAAGGATTCACCTCCTAATTGAAGCGCTGATAATCCTAACGACCACGGAGTTAATCGAGCGGAAAAACTCAGGAAGCGTACTCCTCGTGTCCCCCACGCATACCCAACTGCAGCAGCTCGCTGTTCGGCTCCGGCAGTCACATACGTTCTACCAATAGAGCCCAAGTCCCACATTCCTCGTAGTGTAGTAGCAGCTGCAATACCCGTATTCCCTACATCCCCAGTCATGGCCATGAAGGCGCCCGCTTTTTCGCCTGCACTTCCTGTTAAGAGAGCACCTGTCCATTTGTTCCAATTGTCAATGCTGGTGCCTGCTGAGCCGATTAGCGTCAATGGTGCAATTATTGATCCAAGTCCTAACCCAAGTTTTCCAAGTTTAGCAGCGAATATTCCACCTGCTTTGCCATTAGTGCTGGAAGTGATTGACTTGAACCCTTTGTCAACAACGGATATGTATGCATTTTGATAGACGGAAAGTGCGGCTGCGCTTGCACCCGTGAGAGCTCCGATTAGAATTGCTTGTTCCTTGAATGATTTTTTTCGTGGGCTGCTATTCCACGTGTCTAAGGCTTCACCTAAATTCCAAACTTGAAAGAAAAGAGCTGCCATCGGTATGGATGTACCTTTTAACGCACTTATAGCAGCACCAGGTTCTCCATATCCTTTGAACGCGCCAAGCCTCAGTTTGTCTATTTCAGTATTAAGTAGATTTTGTTGTTGGGCATCCAGTTTTAATTTTGCTCCGATGTACCCTGCAGCTAAGGTGTTCGTAGTGATCGTGCTGTCTTTGAGCTGGTTTAATATTTTTTGACGCTCTTGCAGTAGTAGAAATAGTTGTTGATTTAACAGTGCTTTTTCTGTTTTGGCATTTGCTTTGTTTATATGTCCCTGAATATCACTGCTCGCTACTATGCGCTTGCTCTCTTTGTGAGCGCGATATCTTTCTTTTTTTAGTTGGTCTTCGTAGTCTAATATTTCTCCGAGCCTGGAAACTCGGTTGATGAAAATATCTTTATCTTGGGCTGTGTTTACAAAGAGCGTCATGCCTTCACTACTAAGGGATTTCATTACCCCAAGCCGATGCGCTCGGTTGCTTTGGCTGAATAATTTGTCAATATGGGTTTTTAGCTCAGGTCCGTTGAGCTTTTCCTGGAGTTCGGATAGCCAGTTTTGGAGGCGTAGTGCAACTGCAGGTGAGTAAGCTGCGTTTATGGCATAACTCAAGTTTGCCGCTTCTGGAGATAGCGTCATCGTCCAGTGTTGGCCCATCATAGAATTTAAAGCACTAGCCCTTTCTTGTGCGTCTTGGAGACCACTTAACAGATTTTTGCGATCGTCGTTCCATTTAAGGATGTCTCCGGCTTTTTTCGTAAAAAAGTCGCTGTCTAATCGTGAAGCGAATGCAGGCAGATAGTAGTAAGGTGCGCCATGAAAAAATTCGCCAACTAAAATTAAACTTTTATCGGTTCTACATAAATCTCTCACGCAATTACTTTCACTAATCAAAGCGTATTTGAGTTGTTCCTGTACATCTGCATCGTAATACCATGCACTAATATGGTATTCGCTTTTTGTAAAAAAATTTACGCGGTCAGAGGTGATTTTATTCAAATGCTCTGTCCAGCGCTTCATATGAGAACGCTCCAACTCCAAATATTTGGTCATTTCTTCATGACGTACCAAATCATGAATGCCGCGTGCGCCCAGTCCCTTGCCTTCAACCGCTGCGTGACTCTTGTCTTCGAGAACCTCTATATCGTCCTTTAGGTCACGGTAGAGATCCTTGCCTAGCGAGTCTTCCATCGTTTGTTTTTTAAGCGCGACAGTCTGCTGAGCTGCGCGCGTCTTGGCATCATAACCTCGACCTGGGTAGTAAGCTTTCTCGGGTTGACTTGTTTTGATCCCGCTTGAATCATTCTTCGCGTTAACGTAGTCGTAAATTTTTTCACGCTGCTCGGGGGTCGTTTTCTCAAACAGAGCGTCACTGGTGCCGGCCTGTCTGGCTGATTTCTCACTGACTACCATCAATGTTTCGATGTAGTTACCAATCGAATACTTGAGATCGTTTTTCTCTTTAATCGCCCACTCTTCGAGCCAGCCGACGACGGTATCTTGATCTTGAGCAAGATCGCGCATGACTCCGATGCTGTCTTTGAATACGAGAAAGAAGTGATCCTTCTCATAAATTGGCAGTAGTGATTTTTTAATAGCACCCAACTGCGTCGCCTTGAACAGATCCTTCTGGTCTTCCCAAACGTAGTCTTTGCTCTCATCTGGGTGTGCGCCTTCCGGCAGGTTTTCAGTCGAAGGTTTTTCTGCGACTTCCGCTATCCACTTTTCTGCCTGTTTGTCTGTGAGCAGATGTTTACCACCCTTTTCTGCATCGGCGCCGGCAGGGCTGACCTTCTGCATGAACAGGTCGCGCTCTTTTGGCGATTTGAGCATTTGCGAGCATTTATTCGCAGTCCACTGAACTTCGGCGTAGGAAACGTGAAGTGTGCTCCCTCGGGGAAAAATCAGCGCGTTTTCGCCTGCGGAGCCAGTGCGTACGTCCTGGGCCGCCTCTTTACCCTGCCATATGCATTTGGTCACAACGCCATTTTTGACTTCGTACTCGTGCATGTACCCGGTGCTGTTGTCGATGACATACAGCCAGCCGTCCCTCAGCAATCGAATGCCCATTGGGCGCGAAGCTGTTTTGTAAGGCAAATATAATTCGGAGGACGGATCGAGGCGCTCCACAAGGCCATAACGGAGTGGGATCAGCTGCACTTTTTCCTTTAAGTGCGGGCAGCCACCCGTTGCGCATTTGCTGTCGGTCCGAGGCAGGTCGACAGCGTTCGGGTTTTTAGCGGGTTGGCTCATAGTGGAATTCCTTTCCGGCAACTGGCAGCGAAGCTGATTTTCCCTGCGTGCTCGATTTCTGGTGATGACGTAAGTATTGGATGCGGGTGGGTTCGCTCGTCCCGCAGAGGGCTGAGGTCTGTCCCTGCGCCTTCAGAACCGCACTCTAGAAGCGATTTTTTCAACTGTGACGTAGTGTCACAAAAAGCGACTAGCTGGGCAAAGCGTGAAGTTCATTGAAACCATATTCTTTGATCGGATCACGCCGCCCGTTCCCGTGCAAGATCGGCGACCCGTTCGAGTCGTTGTGCTGGTGTTTGTTCCGATGGGGTTCTGAGTACGGCGTCGAGGTCTGGGTGTTCTTCCAGCGCTCGCTCGCCAAGAAACCCGTGAATGTTGGCGTACAGAGCAATATCGAGTTCGGTGTTGAACCCGCGATCGTAGGAGGTTGATGCCAGGGCATGCAAATGCTCCCAGCGTTGCTGCGGTGTCGACTGGCTTTGATAGGCCGGAAAGTATTCGAGCATGTGTTCGTTTAGGCGCATCACCACGTTGCGAAAATTTACTTCATCGAGACAACTGAGTTGGTCATCACTTAAGCGATAGCGTTTGCTGTAATCAGGGTCAGCAGTTTTGCGCGGGCGTTGGTTCAACTGCCAGCAATTCAGGGCGGCGTCAGCCGTCACGACCTGTGTGCAAGGTCCGAACAGGGTTGGGTCCTTGATGGTTTCTGCATGTGCGAGTAACGCATGCATAACGGCGGGATCAGCGATGCGTAAGAGCACCTCTTCACCCTGCGGGTGCATGACGCTGCTAAGCCAGCGGAAGTGGGCGAGCAGTTGATCCCACGATTGGTCACTGAATACCAGATGACCCCATTCCTGGCGCGAGGCATTGAGGAACTGAGTGAGGATCGGGTTGTTCTGGGTGTTTATGCGTACAAAGCACGGCGAGATATCACCAAGTTCGGCCCAACGCGTTCCGAGGTAAAGCGGCTCGAATTCCGGGTTCTCGCTCCACTGGTACAAGTGCTGTGGAAGCTTCTCGACGCTGACGCCATCCAGCAGTAATCCTACCGTGCCATTCCACGGCAGCCCCAGGGGTAAACCATTTTCCAGTGGCCAATCGGTCTTAAGCATTCTGAGCCTCCAGTTTAGCCTTCTCACACACCGCACAAATCGGCTTCTTCTGCATCAGCGCCTGCCGCTGCGCCGGCACCAACACCTGCCCAGCCTTATCCGCATCCGCCTGCTTCAACGGCCCCGGCAACAACGGTGCCGCGCCAGTCCCGCTACCCGGCCCACCACCGGAGTTCATGTTGATGACAGGGCCGCTCATGGTCACGCCGCCGGCATCGATCTTGATGAAGCTGCCACCGCCAATCAGCGTCAGCTCAGCACCGGCCTCCATCACCACTTTCATGCCGCTGCTCAGGTGGATTTCCTGACCGGCGTCGATGAACTGCCCGGTGCCGATTTTCACGTGCTGATTCACACCCACCGTCAGGTGATCACTGGCCTGCGCTTCGACCTTGCGATCGGCATAAACGGTGTGATGTTCTTCGGCTTTGAATTCCGTGTAGCTGTTCTTTTCGACGGTGTCGTGCCGTTCGTTGCCGACGCGAATCTTCTGGTCGTGCTCGATGTTTTCGTCCCAGTCGCGCTGGGCGTGCAGGAAGATTTGTTCCTGGCCTTTTTTGTCTTCGATGCGCAGTTCGTTGAAGCCGCCGCCGCCCATCGAGCTGAGGGTCTTGAAGGTGCTGCGCGTCTTGTTGGCCGGCAGGGCGTAGGGGACGGTGTTTTCCTTGTGGTACAGGCAGCCGCTGATCAGCGGTTGGTCGGGGTCGCCTTCGAGGAAGGTGACGAGGACTTCCATGCCGATGCGTGGGATGGCGATGCCGCCGTACTGGGCGCCGGCCCACGCTGAGGATACCCGCAGCCAGCAACTGGTTTTGTCATCGGCCTGGCCTTCGCGGTCCCAGTGGAATTGCACTTTGACGCGGCCGTATTGATCGCAGTGGATTTCTTCACCTTTGGGGCCGGTGACCACGGCGCTCTGGCTGCCGAGGATGCGCGGTTTCGGGTG
>NZ_JAFCUQ010000036.1:0-20222 GCF_049896625.1 Pseudomonas sp. TWP3-1 | reverse complement strand
AGCAACACACCCCAGAGGAGCTGGCGGCTTTTGCTAAAGAAGCCATCGGCTGGATGGCCAGCCGAAGAACTTAGATGTGTAGATACCAATGCCCATCGCGGGCAAGCCCGCTCCCACAGTGGTCAAGGTGCACATGCAATTGCAGGTACACCAAAAATCCCTGTGGGAGCGGGCTTGCCCGCGATGGGGACCGCACAGACGACGCAGAAAATCAGATGAATTCGAAAGTGTCGGCATCCAGATTCGCCGGGAAGCGCTCGCGATAGGCCGCCAGTGGTGCGGCTTCCAGAACGACCTTGAACACCCCATCGGCCTCCCCCGCTGCGAGCAATGTCTCGCCCTGGAAATCCAGCACCTGACTGTCACCGGTATAAGCGAAGCCCTTGCCATCAGTGCCGACGCGATTCACCGCTGCCACATAGCAGAGGTTTTCGATGGCTCGCGCCGGCAGCAGACGATTCCAGTGCAGTCGCCGTGCGCCGGGCCAGTTCGCGGTGTACAGCAGCAGATCGGTGTCCTGCGCGTCGCGACTCCACACCGGGAAGCGCAGGTCGTAGCAAATCAGCGGGCGCACCCGCCAGCCCTTGAGCTCGAACTGCACCTGACGCTCGCCGGGGGTGTAGTGATTGTGCTCACCGGCCATGCGGAACAGGTGACGCTTGTCGTAGTGCAGCACCTCGCCGTCCGGTCGCGCCCACAGCAAGCGATTGCGATGACTGCCGTCCGCAGCCTGAATGATCACGCTGCCGGTGATGACCGCATCAAGCTTCGCCGCTTGAGCGCGCAGCCACTTGCTGGTCGGGCCGTTGACCGCTTCGGCGAGGGTTTCGGACTCCATGGAGAATCCGGTGGTGAACATCTCCGGCAGAATGATCAGATCCGATCCGCGCGCCTGCTCGAGCAACAGCTCGAAATGCTCGAGGTTGGCCTGGCGATCATGCCAGGCCAGGGTGGTCTGGATCAGCGCCAGATTGAGATCAGGCAGAGCACTCAGATCGCGCATAGTTTGGCCGCTGCCTCACGCAGCGTCTCCTCGCGTTTGGCAAAGCACAGCCGCACCAGGCGCTGACCTTCAGGAGGCGTCTGATAGAACACCGACACCGGAATACTCGCCACGCCGTGCTCGAGGGTCATCCATTTGGCCATTTCGACATCGTTCAAATCCGGGCGAATCTGCGAGTAATCGACCAACTGAAAATAGGTGCCGGCGACCCGACTGAACGTGAAACGCGACGGCGTCAGCAGATCGCAGAACAGGTCACGCTTGGCCTGATAGAAACCTGGCAGCTCTTCGACGTATTCAGGGTGCTCGGCCATGTAATCGGCCAACGCATATTGCAGCGGGGTCACGCCGCAGAAACTGACGTATTGGTGCACTTTGCGCAGTTCCGCCGTGAGGGCCGGGGGCGCGACGACGTAGCCGGTTTTCCAGCCAGTGACGTGATAGGTCTTGCCGAACGAACTGACCACGAATGCACGCTGATACAGCTCTTCATGAGCGAGCACGCTGACGTGCGGCACGCCATCGAATACCAGGTGTTCGTAGACCTCGTCACTGAGTACATAGATGTCGCGATCACGGATCAACGCGGCCAATTGATCCAGCTCGGCGCGACTGATCAGCGCTCCACTCGGGTTGTGTGGGGTGTTGAGGACAATCATCCGCGTGCGCGGAGTGAGTGCCGCGCTGAGTTTATCGAAGTCGATGGAGAAGTCGTTCAACCCAAGTTGCAGATGCACACAGCGTCCGCCGGCCAATTCCACCGCCGGCTCGTAACTGTCGTAGCACGGATCGAAAATGATCACTTCGTCGCCGCTGTTGATCACGGCCTGAATCGCACAGAAGATCGCCTGAGTCGCACCGGGCGTTACCGTAACCTCATGCTCGGCATCCACGTTGACGCCATAGCTACGGGAAATTTTCGCCGCGATCTGCTGGCGTAACGCAGGCAACCCGGTCATTGGCGAATATTGGTTATGACCGCTGGCAATGTGCCGACCGACTGCATCACGCAGTACCTGCGGGCCATCAAAATCGGGGAAACCCTGGGACAGGTTGATCGCGCCGGTCTGCGCCGCGAGCTGGGACATCTGGGTGAAGATGGTGATGCCGACATTCGGCAGCTTACTGGTGATCATCGGGATTCCCTGCTCTGCACCCGGCTCTGACGACGGCGCGGGAGAGCCCGAGGATAGCCCATCCGGCGCCCATAAAAAAAGGGCGCTCATTGAGCACCCTTCCTTCATCTGCGACCGCTGAACCTGTGGCGAGGGAGCTTGCTCCCGCTGGATCGCGAAGCGATCCCACTATCTGTAAACGCTAACGCTCAGATAGAACGCGCTGGCAAATGTGCGACTGCTGTGCAGCCGAGCGGGAGCAAGCTCCCTCGCCACAAAAGCCCCGCACGAGAATGTGCGAGGCACTGCGATCACTTCTTGTCGCGGCGTTTTTTGTCGGCTTTCTTGTGGTGCGACATCATCCGGCGCTTCCTGTTGACCTGGCGGTCGGTCAGCGAGTTCTTATTGCCTTCGAACGGGTTTTCACCGCCCTTGAACTCGATGCGGATCGGCGTACCGACCAGCTTCAGCACGCGACGGTAAGTGTTCTCCAGATAGCGCACATACGACTTCGGCACTTTCTCGATCTGGTTACCGTGGATCACGATGATCGGCGGGTTGGCACCACCCAAGTGGGCATAGCGCAGCTTGATCCGGCGATTGTTGACCATCGGTGGGGCGTGCTCGCCAACCGCATCTTCCAGAATCTGGGTCAGACGGTTGGTCGGCCAGCGGGTAACCGCCGACTTGAACGAGTTCTGCACCGAAGCGTAGAGGTTGCCCACGCCGGTACCGTGCAGTGCCGAGATGAAGTGGATGTCGGCGAACTCAACGAAGAACAGACGACGCTGCAGCTCGATCTTGACGAAATCGCGCTCGCTCGGCGTCATGCCGTCCCACTTGTTGATCGCGATCACCAGCGCACGACCTGCTTCGAGGGCAAAGCCCAGCAGGTTGAGGTCGTGATCGACCACGCCTTCGCGCGCGTCCATCACGAAGATCACCACGTTGGCGTCTTTGATCGCTTGCAGGGTTTTCACCACGGAGAACTTTTCAACTTCTTCGTGGATCTTGCCGCGCTTGCGTACACCGGCGGTGTCGATCAGCGTGTACTTTTCTTCGTTACGCTCGAACGGGATGTAGATACTGTCGCGCGTCGTGCCGGGTTGGTCATACACGATGACCCGGTCTTCACCGAGCATGCGGTTGACCAGTGTCGACTTGCCGACGTTCGGCCGGCCGATGATGGCGATCTTGATCCCGTCTTTTTCGCTAGGGCCAGGAATGCGCTTGGCTTCCTCGCCTTCGGCAACGATCTCTTCTTCGCCGTCTTCCGGCTCTTCTTCATCTCTCGGGAAGTCGCCCAGGGCGATTTCCAGCATCTGGGTGATGCCACGGCCGTGAGCACCGGCGATCGGAATCGCGTGGCCCATGCCCAACGGAGCAAATTCAGCGCGGGCCATTTCCGGGTCGATGTTGTCGACCTTGTTGGCAACCACGTAGGAACGCTTGTTACGTTTGCGCAAGTGTTCGGCGATCATCTGGTCGGCGGCGGTGAAACCGGCCTTGGCATCTACCAGGAACAGAACAACATCCGCTTCTTCAATGGCCAGCAGCGACTGCTCGGCCATTTTTTCGTCCATACCGTGCTCGTCACCGGAGATACCACCGGTGTCGACCAGAATGTAGGAACGCCCTTGCCACTTGGCCTCACCGTACTGGCGATCACGGGTCAGACCGGACAAGTCGCCGACGATGGCGTCGCGAGTCCTAGTCAGGCGGTTGAACAAGGTGGACTTGCCGACGTTCGGTCGGCCCACCAGGGCGATTACGGGAACCATGCGGCTCTCCACTTCGTTATTTCAGAAAATACAAAAGCCGCTGCGAGGCAGCGGCTGGTGCTCGGGGCAACGCCTGATAGCGCTGCAAGCCCCATGAATCCGGGGCCGCCTGGGGGTGTTAACCCCAAGCATAGTTGTTACTTGATGGTCAGGGCTTCCAGTTTGCCACTGTTGCCATATACATAAATCGTGTCACCCACCACCAGCGGACGGGCACGCAGGCCGTCGCTGTCGATGCGCTCACGGCCGACGAAACGACCGTCAACCTGGCTCAGCAGATGCAGATAACCTTCCAGGTCACCGACTGCAACATAGCTGGAGAACACTTCCGGAGCCGACAGTTGACGACGGGCCAGCGAATCGTTGCTCCACAGTGCAGTGGTAGAACGCTCGTCGACGCCTTCAACAGTGCCCGAAGACAGGCTCACGTAGACGTTGCCGAAACCCTGGGCCACGCCAGCGTAGCTCGACGCATCGCGCTGCCAGAGTTGACGGCCGCTTTCCAGATCCAGTGCCGCAACGCGACCCTGGTAGCTGGCAACGTACAGGGTACCGCCGGACAGCAGCAGACCGCCGTCGATGTCGACCACGCGCTCCAGCTCCGAACGACCTTGTGGAATCGCTACTCGCTGTTCCCAGACCGGCACGCCGTTGGAAATATCCAGAGCAACCACTTTACCGGTCGACAGGCCAGCCACCGCGAGGCGGTTGGTCACGATCGGTGCGCTGGTGCCGCGCAGGGTCAGGACGGCCGGAGTGCTGTCATACACCCAACGCTGATTACCGGTGGAGGCATCCAGACCGATCAGACGATCGTCCTGAGTCTGCACCACTACCACGTCACCGTTGTTGGCCGGTGGCGCGAGCACTTCACTGTTGACGCGAGCGCGCCACTTTTCTTCACCGTTGATGGCGTCGAGGGCGATCACGTCACCGCGCAGTGTGCCGACCATGACCAGACCGTAACCCACGCCAACGGCGCCGGAGACGGGCAGTTCAAGATCCTGTTCCCATTTCACATCGCCGTTCCCACGATCCAGGCCCATCACCACGCCGGTCACATCGGCCGCGTAGATGGTGTCACCGTCGATCGCCGGCACCAGCATGTTGTAGGTTTCGCCCTGACCGTCACCGATCGAACGACTCCACTGCTTTTGCAGAACCACTTCTTCTTTGAAGTCGGTCAGCTCGGCCGGTGGCAGTTCTTTTTTGCTGTTGCTGCTGCAACCCGCGGCCAGAATGGCCAGAGCCAGCAATGCTGCATGCTTCCAACGGATCACGTCACGCATCCCCTTTGGCCAGATCGTCCAGCTTGATTTGAAGGCCACCGACCGCCGCTTCATCCGACAGTGCCGCCTTGGCTTTTTGATACGCCGCGTTCGCTTCGTCGGTACGACCCAACTGCACCAGCAGGTCGCCCTTGAGTTCTTCGCGAGTGGCCAGGAACGACTTGTCGGCGTCGCCTTCAAGCAGTTTCAGACCTTCATCAGGCTTGTTCTGCGCGCCCAATACCTGCGCCAGACGCTGACGGGCGATTTCGCCCAGCGCCGGGTTGGCCGGTTTGGCAACGATGGCCTTGAGCTCGGTGGCTGCGTCGTCCAGCTTGCCGCTGTCGACTGCTACTTTTGCCACGAACAGGCTGCCGTACTGCGCATAGGCGCTGCCGCCGAATTCGCTGTTGAGCTTTCCGGCCAGATCCGCAACGCGCGCGGCGTCAGGCTTGCCATCCGGGGTCAGCGTGGTTTCCAGCAGTTGCTGGTAGAGCACCGAGGCGCCTTGCGACTGGTTGCCCTGATACTTGTGATAAGCCTGCCAGCCGAACACGATGACCAGCGCCAACAGGCCGCCAGTGACCAGAGGTTTGCCGTTGCGTGTCCACCAGTCTTTCAAATCCGCCAACTGTTCGTCTTCGGTACTCGACACCCCAATACTCCTTAATCGCTAAATCGGCTGTTTGGACAGCTTCAACCCTGCACGACGCAGGTGGCCAGGTGAGCGGCAAGCGCATCCCAGGCAATGCTTTGTTGTTCGCCCTGGCCACGCAGGGGTTTGAAACCTACCACTTGCTGGGCCATCTCGTCGTCACCGAGGATCAGTGCGTACAGCGCACCGCTCTTGTCGGCTTTCTTGAATTGGCTTTTGAAGCTGCCAGCGCCGGCATTGACTTGCAGGCGCAGGTGGGGCAGTTGATCACGGACACGCTCGGCCAAGGCCAGACCGGCCAGCTCTGCTTCTTCCCCGAAGGCGCAGAGGTAGACGTCGACCTGACGGGCGATCTCTTCCGGGATCTGCTCGAGAGTTTCCAGCAGCAGCACCAGACGCTCGATGCCCATGGCGAAACCGACGCCCGGGGTTGGCTTGCCGCCCATCTGCTCGACCAGACCGTCGTAACGACCACCAGCGCACACGGTGCCCTGGGCGCCGAGCTTGTCGGTGACCCATTCGAATACGGTTTTGCTGTAGTAATCGAGACCGCGTACCAGTTTCGGGTTGAGTACGTAAGGAATGCCAATGGCATCCAGACGCGCTTTCAAGCCTTCAAAATGGGCACGGGATTCGTCATCCAGGTAGTCGGCCATTTTCGGCGCATCAACCAGCACCGCTTGGGTGTCGACGTTTTTGGTGTCGAGCACGCGCAGCGGGTTGGATTTGAGGCGACGCTGGCTGTCTTCGTCGAGTTTGTCGTGGTGCGCCGAGAGATACTCGACCAGCGCATCGCGATAACGGGCACGGGATTCGCTGGTGCCGAGGCTGTTCAGCTCGAGCTTGACCGCATCGCGGATACCCAGCTCGCCCCACAGGCGCCAGGTCATCACGATCAGTTCGGCATCGATATCCGGGCCGTCAAGATTGAAGACTTCCAGACCGATCTGGTGAAACTGACGATAACGGCCTTTCTGCGGACGTTCGTGACGGAACATCGGGCCGATGTACCAGAGTTTCTGTACCTGACCACCGCCGGTGATGCCGTGTTCGAGCACTGCCCGCACGCACGCAGCGGTACCTTCCGGACGCAGGGTCAGGGAGTCACCGTTGCGGTCTTCGAAGGTGTACATCTCTTTTTCGACGATGTCGGTCACTTCGCCGATCGAGCGCTTGAACAGCTCGGTGAACTCGACGATCGGCATGCGGATCTGCTTGTAACCGTAGTTATCCAGCAGGCGCGAGACGGTGCCTTCGAAGTAACGCCACAACGGCGTCTGTTCGGGCAGGATGTCGTTCATGCCACGAATGGCTTGTAGAGACTTGCTCACTATAAATCCTTAAATTCGTTCGGCTCTGCAGTCGGCTCAGCCGCGCGCGATAACCGCTGCGTCAGCTTCGACCTTCTCGGCCGCTTTCTGGCGGATCAAGCGTTCAAGCTCATCTACCAGATTGTCATTCGTCAGTTTCTGCGCCGGCTTGCCGTCGATGTAAATCAGGTTCGGGGTACCGCCAGTCAAGCCGATATGCGCTTCCTTGGCTTCGCCGGGGCCGTTGACCACACAACCGATCACCGCGACATCCAGCGGGACCAGCAGGTCTTCAAGGCGCCCTTCCAGCTCGTTCATGGTTTTCACCACATCGAAATTCTGCCGCGAGCAGCTCGGGCAGGCGATGAAGTTGATGCCACGGGAACGCAGATGCAAAGACTTGAGGATGTCGTAACCGACCTTCACTTCCTCGACCGGATCGGCCGCCAGCGAGATGCGGATAGTATCGCCAATCCCTTCGGCGAGCAGCATACCGAGGCCCACGGCAGATTTCACTGTGCCTGAACGCAATCCACCGGCTTCAGTGATACCCAGGTGCAGCGGCTGGACGATTTCCTTGGCCAGCAAACGGTAGGCTTCGACGGCCATGAACACGTCGGAGGCCTTCACGCTGACCTTGAAATCCTGGAAATTCAGGCGTTCCAGGTGCTCGACGTGGCGCAGGGCCGATTCAACCAGCGCTGCCGGCGTCGGCTCGCCGTATTTCTTTTGCAGGTCTTTTTCCAGCGAACCGGCGTTGACGCCGATGCGGATCGGGATCCCGCGATCACGGGCAGCATCGACCACGGCGCGCACACGGTCTTCACGACCAATGTTGCCCGGGTTGATACGCAGGCAGTCAACACCCAGTTCGGCTACGCGCAAAGCGATCTTGTAGTCAAAGTGGATATCGGCAACCAGCGGCACCTTGACCAGTTGTTTGATCTTGCCGAACGCTTCGGCAGCGTCCATGTCCGGCACCGAAATACGCACGATGTCGACGCCGGCAGCTTCCAGACGATTGATCTGCGCAACGGTGGCGGCGACGTCATTGGTGTCGCTGTTGGTCATGCTCTGCACAGCGATAGGCGCATCGCCGCCAACAGGTACGTTACCGACCCAGATCTTGCGCGAAACGCGACGTTTGATTGGAGATTCGCCGTGCATGACTTATTGACCCAACTTCAGGCGAGCAGTCTCGCCACTGGTGAACGGAGCGATGTCGACCGGCTGGCCGTTGTAGCTGATCTGCGCGCCACGGGCATAACCCAGACGTACGGCAAGCGGTGGCTTGCCGGCAACGGCGAGACTGTCGCCCTTGCGCTTCAGACCACTGAATAGAACCTTGCCACTGCCATCGCTGACTTGAGTCCAGCAATCGGCAACGAACTGCACTTGCACCTGACCTTGGCCGGCGACCGCAGCGGTCGGCGCAGCAGCAACTGCCGGGGCAACTGGAGCAGTGACGGTTGGCGCTGGTGTAGCTGGAGCAGTTGGCGTTGGTGTCGCTACAACCGGCGCGGGCGTGTGAACCGGTGCGACAGGCGCAACAACCGGAGCTGTCGGCGTGGTCGTTGGTACAGGCGCTTCAGCGGTGGTCGATTCGTCAGCAGCCGTTTCCGATTGCGGCAGTGCCAGAGCAGTCGAGCCCTCGGCCTGCGCTTGCTCGACAGCCTGATCTTCCGGCTCGTCCAGCGGATGAATCTGCGTGGTGCCGTCAGCGCCTTCGACTTCGACGTGCTCAGGCGCCAGCGTGGTCAAATCCTTGGTGCGCTGCGAAGTCTGATCCTGCCACCAGACGAAACCGCCGCCGATGACCGCGATCAGCAACAGCAGGCTGACGATACGCAAAATAGTATGGGAAACGCGCACGGGCTCTTCGATACGACCGAGGGCGTGCACATTGCTGCCCTGGGAATCGGTGCCGGTGGACTGGTCGAATTGCTGGACCAAAGTGGTCTGGTCCATGCCGAGCAACTTGGCATAGGCGCGAATATAGCCGCGAGCAAAGGTATGCCCCGGCAGCTTGTCGAACGCGCCGGCTTCAAGATTGCTCAGGGAGGTCACGGTGAGGTTGAGCTTGAGGGCCACTTCGGCCAGCGACCAGCCATTGCTTTCGCGGGCCTGGCGCAAGGTCTCACCGGGGTTAACGCGATTCGCTGCTACAACTTCGGGATGCGCCGCTTTCATCATTGCTCCGACAGGTATTGCTGATATTCCGGCGTACCGGGATAGAGTCGTTTTAATTGCAGGCCCGCACTGGCGGCCTTGTCGCGATCTTCAAATACTTTCGCCAACCGAACGGCGAGCAACAGACTACGTGCATTTTGCTCGGCAAGCAGGCTGAAACGGTCGTAATAGTCACGCGCGGGCACATAATGCCTGTCTTCGAATGACAACTCAGCCATTTCCAGCAATGCGCGTGGCTGTTGACGGTTCAGACGCAAGGCTTTTTCCAGTTGCTGCAGCGCCAGATCACGCTGGCCGAGCTTTGCCGCCGTCATGCCGAGGTTCTCGAACACACGCGAGCGCTCAGGATACAGGGTATCGGCGGCAGCCTGTTCAAAACGCTCGTAAGCTTCCTTGTAACGCTGTTCTTCGTAGAGAAAACTGCCGTAGTTGTTGAGGGTACGGGCATCGGCGGGACGTGAGGACAAGGCCTTGCGGAAATGTTCGTCAGCCAGTGCAGGCTCCATCTCGGCCTGGAATACCAGGCCAAGCGCGGCATTCGCATCAGGATCCGAGCTGTCCAGATCGAGGGCTTTCTTCAGCGGCACTTTCGCGCGCTCGGTCATGCCCTGCTGCAAATACCCCAGCCCCAACTGCACGTAGGCAGCCCGCGCTTCATCGCGGCCCTTGCTGGTCTTCATCGGATTGTAATCGCCCGACAGGACACAGCCAGCACTCAGGCTGGCCAACAGCAACAGCAGCGCAAAGCGCAGGGACATAGAGATCCTCTCTTAGTTTGTATTCGCGGCGTTCTGCGCCAGATCGCCATCGGCGTTCAATTCACGCACGGCAATGTAACGTTCGCTGCGACGGGTGCGATCCAGCACCTGCCCTACCAATTGTCCGCAAGCAGCGTCGATGTCTTCACCACGAGTGGTGCGCACAGTGACGTTGTAGCCTGCCTGATGCAGCTGATCCTGGAACCGGCGGATGGCATTGTTGCTCGGCCGCTCGTACCCGGAATGCGGGAACGGGTTGAACGGAATCAGGTTGATCTTGCACGGGGTGTTCTTGAGCAACTCGATCATCTCAACGGCATGTTCGACTTTGTCGTTGATGTCTTTGAGCAAGGTGTACTCGACGGTCAGCACACGTTTTTCGCCCAGGGACGACATGTAGCGCTGGCACGACTCGAGCAGCATCTTAAGCGGATATTTCTTGTTGATCGGCACCAATTGGTTACGCAATGCGTCATTTGGTGCGTGCAGCGACAACGCCAGGGACACGTCGATGTGCTTGGACAGCTCATCGATCATCGGCACCACGCCCGAAGTGGACAGGGTCACGCGGCGCTTGGAGATCCCGTAACCGAGGTCATCCATCATCAGATGCATGGCGGCCACGACGTTGTCGAAGTTCAGCAGCGGCTCACCCATGCCCATCATCACCACGTTGGTGATGGCACGGTCGACGGTTGCCGGGACGCTGCCAAAAGATTTGTTGGCAATCCACACCTGACCGATGACTTCGGCGGCGGTGAGGTTGCTATTGAAGCCTTGCTTGCCGGTGGAGCAGAAACTGCAATCCAGGGCACAGCCTGCCTGGGACGAAACGCACAGAGTGCCGCGTTTGCCCTGGGGAATGTACACGGTCTCGACGCAGCTGCCGGACGCCACGCGCACCACCCACTTGCGGGTGCCGTCGGTGGAGATGTCCTCGCTGACAACTTCCGGACCACGGACCTCAGCAATGGTCTTGAGCTTGTCGCGCAAGGCCTTGCTGACGTTCGTCATGGCGTCGAAATCATCGACGCCAAAGTGGTGAATCCATTTCATTACCTGACCGGCACGGAAACGCTTCTCCCCGATTGAGTCGAAGAATTTTTCCATTTCCTGTTGAGTCAGACCCAGCAGGTTGGTTTTTACAGTCGATGTAGTCATGGATTCACCTTCACTCTTAAGCCAATGCTTAGCGAGTGGTTACTTCAGTAGCTGCGAAGAAGTACGAGATTTCACGCGCAGCAGCGGCTTCGGAGTCCGAACCGTGAACAGCGTTGGCGTCGATGGAATCAGCGAAGTCAGCACGGATGGTGCCGGCAGCAGCTTCTTTAGGGTTGGTAGCGCCCATCAGCTCACGGTTCAGAGCGATAGCGTTTTCGCCTTCCAGAACCTGAACAACAACAGGACCGGAGATCATGAAAGCAACCAGGTCGCCGAAGAAACCACGAGCGCTGTGCTCAGCGTAGAAGCCTTCAGCTTCAGCTTTGGACAGTTGCTTCAGTTTCGAAGCTACAACGCGCAGGCCTGCTTTTTCGAAACGAGTGGTGATCTCGCCGATGACGTTTTTTGCAACAGCGTCAGGCTTGATGATGGAGAAAGTACGTTGAACAGCCATGGTGTAACTCCAGAAACGGTAATTTGTGAAAAATTAAACCCGCGAATTATACGCGGGTTCTTGGGTATTGCCTAACCTGCGAGGACGATCAGTCGGCTTCTTCGATCCAGAGCGCCTGAACCGCTTCCAACACCTTCTCGCCACAACGGCCGGAAGTGTTGTCGAAATCGGGAAGTTCCATGATCCATCGCTGCAAGTCGACGAAATTGACAGAAAGTGGATTCACATCCGGCTTGGTTTCGGCCAATTCTTCTGCAATGCGTTGAACATCATTCCAACCATAACTCATGACAGTAGTACCAATCAGTGCGGCGCTTCGGCGGCGTGGTTGAGCGAGTACTTCGGAATCTCGACGGTGATGTCTTCTTCACCAACGATAGCCTGACAGGCCAGACGCGATTGCGCTTCCAGACCCCAGGCGCGATCGAGGAAGTCTTCTTCCAGCTCGTCAGCCTCTTCCATCGAGTCAAAACCCTCGCGGATGATGCAGTGACAAGTCGTGCAAGCGCAGACGCCACCGCAGGCGCTTTCCATCTCGATATGGTGTTCGTGAGCCAGTTCGAGGATCGACGTGCCGGGCGCAGCGTCTACAACCATGCCTTCAGGGCAGAACTTGTCGTGGGGCAGAAAAATGACCTGCGGCATCAGATATCCTCGATTTCATCTAGGTTGCGCCCCGACAGAGCGGCTTTCACCGTCAGATCCATGCGGCGGGCAGCAAAAGCATCGGTCACTTGCGACAGACGTTTGGTCTGCTGCTCGATGGCGTAACCATCGGTGCCTTTCATCAGTTCAGTGAGTTCCTGCACCTGCATGTCGATGACCATGCGCTCTTCGGCGTCGAGCAAGCGCTCGCCATCCACCTCAAGTGCAGCCTGCACGGCTTCGACCAGGCGCTGAGCGTCGACCTGCTGCTCACGCAGGACGCGGGCGACTTTGTCGTCATTGGCGTGCTGGAACGAATCCTTGAGCATCTTGGCGATTTCGCCGTCGGTCAGACCGTAGGACGGCTTGACCTGAATGCTCGCCTCGACGCCCGAACCGAGTTCGCGCGCAGAAACACTGAGCAGACCGTCGGCATCGACCTGGAAGGTCACGCGAATCTTCGCCGCACCGGCCACCATCGCCGGAATGCCGCGCAATTCGAAGCGTGCCAGCGAGCGGCAATCGCTGATCAGCTCGCGCTCGCCCTGCAACACATGGATCACCATGGCCGACTGGCCATCTTTATAAGTAGTGAAATCCTGAGCACGAGCGACGGGGATGGTGGTGTTGCGCGGAATCACCTTCTCCATCAAGCCGCCCATGGTTTCCAGCCCCAGGGACAACGGAATCACATCGAGCAACAGCAGTTCGCCGCCATCGCGCTTGTTGCCAGCCAATGTATCAGCCTGGATCGCGGCACCGATGGCCACCACTTGATCCGGGTCGATTTCAGTCAGCGGCTCACGGCCGAAGGCTTGGGCGACAGCTTCGCGAACACGCGGGACGCGGGTCGAACCACCGACCATGACCACAGCGTGCACGTCTTCCAGCTCAATACCGGAATCACGCACAGCGCGGCGGCAGGCTTTCAGGCTGCGCGCGACCATTGGCTCGATCAGCGCATCGAAGGCTTCACGAGTCAGAGCAGCTTTCCAGTCACCGTAGGCGACTTCAACACTATTGGTATCGGTCAGCGCTTCTTTGGCCGCGCAAGCGGTTTGCAGCAGGCTGCGCTGCGCGCCGGGATCGAGGTCGGCGGACAGACCGGCGCTCTCGATGATCCAGCCGGCAATCGCGTGATCGAAGTCATCGCCACCCAGCGCGGTGTCGCCGCCGGTGGCCAGCACTTCGAAGACGCCGCCGGTAAGACGCAGAATCGAAATATCAAAGGTACCGCCGCCCAGATCATAAATCGCCACCAGGCCTTCGGCGTGCTGATCCAGACCGTAGGCAACCGCCGCCGCAGTCGGCTCGTTGAGCAAGCGCAGTACGTTAAGACCGGCGAGCTTCGCCGCATCCTTGGTCGCCTGGCGCTGAGCATCATCAAAGTAGGCTGGAACGGTAATCACCGCACCGACCAGTTCGCCGCCGAGCGCTTCTTCGGCGCGCTGACGCAGCACCTTGAGGATGTCGGCGGAGACTTCGACCGGGCTTTTCGGCCCCTGTACGGTATCGATGAACGGCATGTGCGACTCGCCGCCGATGAAGCGATACGGCAGCTGATCGCCCAATTGCTTGACGTCGGACAGACCACGACCCATCAAGCGCTTGACCGACAGCACGGTATTCAAAGGATCGGAGGATGCGGCCAGCTTGGCCGACTCGCCGACTTCGACGCGATCGGCGTGATAACGCACGGCGGACGGCAGGATGACCTGTCCGTCAGCGTCGGCCAGCGGCTCGGAAAGACCACTGCGCAACGCAGCGACCAGCGAATTGGTAGTGCCCAAGTCGATCCCCACAGCCAGACGACGCTGGTGCGGTTGAGGACTTTGGCCGGGTTCGGCGATCTGCAGTAGGGCCATCGTGATCAGGACTTATCTGTATATCAGGCGTGCGACCGGAGCGGCACTGGGTTAATCGTCGAGGCGCTCTTCTAACTGGCGCACTTCGTAGGACAGCTTGTCGAGGAACTGCATGCGCCGCATCAGGCGTTCGGCCTGTTCGCGTTGCGCCGCATCATCCCAACAGGCTGCGAAACTGTCGTTCAACTGATCCTGAGCGGTTTTCAGACGACGCTTGAACGCCGCGACACCGTCCAGATCGGCGCTGTCCTGCAGATCTTCGAGCTCTTCGCGCAACTCCATCTGTTGCAGCAAAAACTCCGGATCATGCACCGTGACCTCCAGCGGCAACTCACGACCGCCCATGGCGAGCAGGTAACGCGCGCGCTGGGGCGAACTCTTGAGCGTCTGATAGGCCTCGTTCAGTCGTGCCGACTGCTCGAGCGCCAACCGCTGCTCACGCTCGGAAGCGTCGGCAAAACGGTCAGGATGAACACCGCGCGCCAACTCACGATAGCGCGTGGCCAACTGCTCGAGATCCAGACGGAAACTCGGTTGCAGCTCGAATAAAGCGAAATGACAAGGAATACCCACGACAAGCCTCAGATGTTGAAGCTTTCGCCGCAGCCACATTCACCGCGTACGTTGGGATTGTTGAACTTGAAGCCTTCGTTCAACCCTTCCTTGACGAAATCGAGCTCGGTGCCGTCCAGGTAGGTCAGGCTTTTCGGGTCGATGATCACTTTCTCGCCGTGACTTTCGAACACTTGATCCTCTGCAACCACCTCGTCGACAAACTCCAGCACGTAGGCAAGGCCGGAACAGCCTGTGGTACGAACCCCCAGACGAATCCCTTCACCTTTGCCGCGCCCGTCAAGGGAGCGTCGCACGTGTCGAGCAGCCGCTTCTGTCATGCTGATAGCCATCGGTGACTCCTTACTCGTCGCCAAATCCTGGAATTCAGATCAAGCCTTTCTTCTGCTTGTAATCGCGAACGGCCGCTTTGATAGCGTCTTCAGCGAGTACCGAGCAGTGAATTTTCACTGGCGGCAGGGCCAGTTCTTCGGCCAGCTGAGTGTTCTTGATGGTTTCGGCTTCGTCCAGGGTCTTGCCCTTCATCCACTCGGTAGCGAGGGAGCTGGAAGCAATGGCCGAACCGCAACCGTAGGTCTTGAACTTGGCGTCTTCGATAACGCCCTGGTCGTTGACCTTGATTTGCAGACGCATCACGTCGCCGCACGCCGGTGCGCCGACCATGCCAGTGCCGACATCCGGGTCTTCGGCGTCCATCTTGCCGACGTTACGCGGGTTTTCGTAGTGGTCGATGACCTTTTCGCTGTAAGCCATGATGCTTATTCCTCACTCATCAGAGAGTCGCTCTTTGGGCCCCGCAACCGAAGTCCGCAGGGCTGGTTCGCGGCGACTTGAAATCAGTGTGCCGCCCACTCGATTTTCGAAATGTCGACACCGTCTTTGTACATGTCCCACAGCGGCGACAGAGCGCGCAGCTTGGTAACGGCCTCGCAGACTTTCTGCGCGGCGTAGTCGATTTCTTCTTCGGTGGTGAAACGGCCGAAGGTAAAGCGGATCGAACTGTGTGCCAGTTCGTCGTTGCGGCCCAGGGCGCGCAGTACGTACGAAGGCTCAAGCGAGGCCGAGGTGCAGGCCGAGCCGGACGATACCGCCAGATCCTTGAGCGCCATGATCAGCGACTCACCTTCAACGTAGTTGAAGCTCAGGTTCAGGTTGTGCGGAACGCGGGCGGTCAGGCTGCCGTTGACGTACAGCTCTTCCAGATGCTCGACCTGCTTGTAGAAGCGGTCGCTCAGGGCTTTGATGCGAACGTTTTCGGCAGCCATGTCTTCCTTGGCCACACGGAAGGCTTCACCCATGCCGACAATCTGGTGAGTCGCCAGAGTGCCGGAACGCATGCCGCGCTCGTGACCGCCGCCGTGCATGGTCGCTTCGATGCGCACACGCGGCTTGCGGCTGACGTACAGCGCGCCGATGCCTTTAGGGCCGTAAGTTTTGTGGGCAGAGAACGACATCAGGTCGACTTTCAGCTTCGACAGGTCGATGTCGACCTTGCCGGTGGACTGAGCAGCGTCGACGTGGAACAGAATGCCTTTGGCGCGCAGCATCTCGCCGATGGCGGCGATGTCATTGACGGTGCCGATTTCGTTGTTCACGTGCATGGCCGAAACCAGGATGGTGTCGTCACGCAGTGCCGCTTCGATCATCGCCGGGGTAACCAGGCCATCGGTTTGCGGCTCGAGGTAAGTCACTTCGAAACCTTCACGCTCCAGTTGGCGCATGGTGTCGAGGACAGCCTTGTGCTCAATCTTGGTGGTGATCAGGTGCTTGCCCTTGGAGGCGTAGAAATGTGCCGCACCCTTGATTGCCAGGTTGTTGGACTCGGTAGCACCGGAGGTCCAGACGATTTCACGCGGGTCGGCGTTGACCAGATCGGCCACCTGACGACGAGCGTTTTCGACGGACTCTTCGGCTTTCCAGCCGAACACGTGGGAACGGGACGCCGGGTTACCGAAGTTTCCGTCGACCAGCAGGCATTCACTCATTTTTTGCGCAACGCGCGGATCGACCGGGGTCGTCGCTGAGTAATCAAGGTAAATCGGCAATTTCATGGACTATCTCCTAAATCAGGCTGGCTGGCGTGCCGCTAGCTCTTTGGCTGTCATTCGACGGCGGACGCTTCAATCTTGTCCAGGCGCGGCGCCTTGCCATTGCAATGGCGCTGATCCTGACGCTGGGCCACTTCCTGTACCTCACGGCGAGTTACGAGGTCGGCCAAGCTGATACCGCTGAGAAATTCGTGAATCTGCAGGCTCAGATCGCACCACAGATGATGGGTCAGGCAAGTGTCGCCGGAATGGCAATCACCCTGCCCCCCGCACTTGGTGGCATCGACCGATTCGTTTACCGCATCGATCACCTGAGCTACCTGAATGCCCTGCATGTCGCGGGACAACTGGTAACCACCGCCCGGGCCGCGAACACTGGAAACCAGGTTACTGCGGCGCAGCTTGGCGAAAAGCTGTTCGAGATAGGACAGGGAGATGCCTTGGCGCTCGGAGATATCGGCCAGGGACACCGGCCCGTGCTGCGCGTGCAACGCCAGGTCAAGCATGGCTGTCACGGCGTATCGGCCTTTTGTAGTCAGTCGCATGGACAATTACCACGGAGTTCGGAATGGGTGCGAGTATGCAATTCCCGAGTATTTAAGTCAACTTTAAGACCTAGTACTTTAGTCAGGTTTACCCGCAAAAGAGCGCGCGAATCATAGCAGGGTCTGCGGCGTAATGGCACACCGGTCGGCGGCAGGCCCTGCAGGGCGCATCAGTGCGTCTTGGTTTCGTCCTTGCCTTTGACGCAGGCGAAATCTTCTTCGCGCAGCTCGGGCAGATCTTTCGCACAGTAATTGCTGCCCAGATCCTTCAGCGCACCGCACATGCCTTCCAGACGCCCGTCCACCGCTTGCAGGTGATCGAGCAACTGGCCGATAGCGCGCGCCACCGGGTCGGGCATATCTTCGCTGACACCGTAGGCGTCAAAACCGATCTTCTCGGCCATCGCCTTGCGCTTGGCATCCTGCTCTTCGTCGGACTTGATGATGATCCGCCCCGGAATGCCGACCACGGTCGCGCCCGGCGGCACTTCCTTGGTCACCACCGCATTGGAACCGACCTTCGCACCAGCACCGACGGTGAACGGACCAAGCACCTTCGCGCCCGCACCGACTACAACACCATCACCCAGCGTCGGGTGACGCTTACCCTTGTTCCAGCTTGTACCGCCAAGGGTCACGCCCTGATAGATCGTCACGTCATCGCCGATCTCGGCGGTTTCGCCGATGACGATGCCCATGCCGTGGTCGATAAAGAAGCGTCGACCGACTTTCGCCCCTGGATGAATCTCGATCCCGGTCAACCAGCGACCGAAGTTCGACACCAGCCGCGCCAGCCATTTCAGATCGGCGCGCCAGAGCATCGCCGCCAACCGATGAATCCAGATGGCGTGCATGCCGGGGTAGCAAGTCAGGACTTCAAAAGCGTTACGCGCCGCCGGATCTCGGTGGAATACGCTCTGGATATCTTCACGCAAACGCTCGAACATCATTAATCCTTCCGCTTAAGAAGCTCACCACGGGCCGCTTTCTGGGTTTCCGTGAGGATGCCACGCAATATATTCATTTCCGCCCGGCTGACCGAGCTGCGTCCGTACAACCGGCGCAGGCGCGCCATCAAGTGCCGTGGCTTTTCGGGATCGAGGAATTCGATGGCCACCAGCGTCTGCTCCAGGTGCTCATAGAATCGCTCCAACTCGTCCATGGTCGCCAGCTCGGCGCTTTTCACCGAAGCGACTTCTTCCTTCTCGACCTTGCTCGGCTGACCCTGAGCGGCCAGCCAGGCCATGCGCACTTCGTAGCTCAACACCTGCACCGCCGCGCCGAGGTTCAGCGAACTGAACTCCGGATCGGAGGGAATGTGTACGTGAAAGTGACATCGCTGCAGCTCGTCATTGGTCAGGCCGGAATCTTCACGACCAAACACCAGAGCGATTTCCGCGCCTTGCCCGGCCTCCTCAACCACTTTGGTTCCGCATTCGCGCGGATCCAGCAGCGGCCACGGGATACGGCGGTCACGGGCGCTGGTGCCAAGTACCAGGTTGCAGCCCACCAGCGCATCTTCAAGAGTGGCGACGACTTGCGCGTTTTCCAGAATGTCGCCGGCACCGGAGGCGCGGGCATCGGCTTCGTGGTGCGGAAACAGGCGTGGCTCGACCAGCACCAGTCGCGACAACCCCATATTCTTCATGGCGCGCGCGGCCCCGCCGATATTGCCGGGATGGCTGGTATTGACCAGGACGACACGAATATTTTGCAGCACGGCGGGCGCTCTCGGACTGGGGAAAGGGGAGCAAATCTTACAGAACAGCCTACCGTTAAGCTATGAAAGCGAACAGCGACCTTCACCTGAAGAAAAGTTCTGATAGAATGCGCGGCTTTCTTTAACAACCTTAGGTGACACATCCATGCAGCCCATGCTGAATATCGCGCTGCGCGCCGCCCGCAGCGCCAGTGAACTGATCTTCCGCTCCATCGAGCGCCTGGATACCATCAAGGTCGACGAAAAAGACGCCAAGGATTACGTATCCGAGGTGGATCGCGCCGCTGAGCAGAAAATCATCGACGCGCTGCGCAAGGCTTACCCGAATCACTCGATCCGTGGCGAAGAGACCGGCATGCACGCCGGTACCGGCATCGAAGGCGAAGAGTACCTGTGGATCATCGATCCGCTGGACGGCACCACCAACTTCCTGCGCGGCATCCCGCATTTCGCTGTGAGCATCGCCTGCAAATACCGTGGTCGCCTGGAACACGCTGTTGTTCTGGACCCGGTTCGCCAGGAAGAATTCACTGCCAGCCGTGGTCGCGGCGCCCAACTGAACGGTCGTCGTCTGCGCGTCAGCGGTCGCACCAGCCTCGACGGCGCCCTGCTGGGTACCGGCTTCCCGTTCCGTGACGACCAGATGGACAACCTCGAAAACTATCTGGGCATGTTCCGCGCTCTGGTTGGTCAGACTGCCGGCATCCGTCGCGCTGGCGCGGCGAGCCTGGACCTGGCCTACGTGGCTGCCGGTCGTTTCGACGCGTTCTGGGAATCGGGTCTGTCCGAATGGGACATGGCTGCTGGCGCCCTGCTGATTCAAGAAGCCGGCGGCCTGGTGAGCGACTTCACTGGCGGTCACGACTTCCTGGAAAAAGGCCACATCGTTGCCGGCAACACCAAATGCTTCAAGGCAGTTCTGACGGCGATCCAGCCGCACCTGCCGCCTTCGCTGAAGCGCTAAGCTTCCCGCGAAACGCAAAAAGCACCCTCCGGGGTGCTTTTTTTATGCCTGTGTCTCGTCCTGAATAAGGTTTACACCTTCTGACCTTTTATCAGGAGGGTGCAATGGATACGGGCTCGAAACGCAGTCAGCGCGATTACACGCTGACTTTTAAATTGGCAGTTGTC
>NZ_JAFCUQ010000035.1:0-20556 GCF_049896625.1 Pseudomonas sp. TWP3-1 | reverse complement strand
CTGAGCGCGACCGATTCCGTGGCTGAAGGTGGTTCGATTGTCTACACCGCCACGCTGACCAACGCTGCGGGTTCGCCAGTCACCGTGACTCTGTCGAACGGTGCTGTGATCACTATCGAAGCGGGTAAAACCACCGGCACCGTGACTGTTCCAGCACCAACCGATGACGTTTACAAAGACGCCGGCAGCGTGCAGGCCACGATCAGCACCGCGACTGGCGGCAACTTCGAGAACCTGGTGCCAAGCACCACGCCAGCGGTTACCGAAGTGAGCGACACCATTGACACTTCGACTGTCAAACTGACTGCCGATACAACTGTGGCCGAGGGTGGCACCGTCACCTACACCGCTACGGTCGGTGCGCCAGTAACCGGTTCGCCGGTGACCGTGACCCTGGCCAATGGCTCGACCATTACCATCGGCGTCGGCCAGACCACCGGTACCGTGACCACCACCGCGCCGAACGATGCGTTGACCGGTCAGGCATCGCTGACCAATTCGATCACTGGCGTGACGGGCGGCAACTTCGAAAACCTCGTAGCCGACAAAACTCCGGTCAGCACGACAGTTACCGACACCGTCGACACCACCAATCTGTCTCTGAGCGCGACTGGTTCCGTGGCCGAGGGTGGCTCGATCATCTACACCGCAACCCTGACTAACGCCGCTGGCTCGCCAGTCACCGTGACCTTGTCGAACGGTGCTGTGATCACTATCGATGCCGGCAAAACCACTGGCACCGTGACCGTTCCAGCTCCATCCGACGACGTCTACAAAGACGCCGGTAGCGTGCAGGCAACCATCAGCACTGCCACCGGCGGCAACTTCGAGAACCTGGTTCCGAGCACCGTTCCAGCCGTCACCGAAGTCACCGATACCATTGACACTTCAACGGTGAAACTGACTGCCGATACAACTGTTGCTGAAGGTGGCACCGTCACCTACACCGCTACGGTCGGTGCGCCAGTAACCGGTTCGCCGGTGACCGTGACCCTGGCCAATGGCTCGACCATTACCATCGAAGTGGGTAAAACCACTGGCACTGTGACCACCACCGCGCCGAACGATGCGTTGACGGGTCAGGCATCGCTGACCAACTCGATCACTGGCGTGACGGGCGGCAACTACGAGAACCTCGTAGCCGATAAGACGCCGGTCAGCACCACCGTCACCGACACCGTCGACACCACCAACTTGTCGCTCAGCGCGACCGGTTCCGTGGCAGAGGGTGGCCAGATTACTTACACCGCGACACTGACTAATGTCGCTGGCTCACCAGTCACTGTGACGTTGAGCAACGGCGCCGTGATCACCATCGATGCCGGCAAAACCACTGGCACCGTGACCGTCCCAGCGCCATCCGACGACGTCTACAAAGACGCCGGCAGCGTGCAGGCCACGATCAGCACCGCTACTGGCGGCAACTTCGAAAACCTGGTTCCAAGCACCGTTCCGGCCGTTACCGAAGTGACCGACACCATCGACACTTCGACCGTCAAACTGACTGCCGATACAACTGTGGCTGAAGGTGGCACCGTCACCTACACCGCGACTGTTGGCGCGCCAGTAACCGGTTCGCCGGTGACCGTGACCCTGGCCAATGGCTCGACCATTACCATCGGCGTCGGCCAGACCACCGGCACCGTGACCACCACCGCGCCGAACGATGCGCTGACCGGCAACGCGCCTCTGACCAACTCGATCACCAATGTGACTGGCGGCAACTACGAAAACCTCGTGGCGGATAAAACCCCTGTCAGCACCACCGTGACCGACACGGTCGATACCACCAACTTGTCGCTGAGCGCCACGGGGTCTGTGGCCGAGGGTGGCCAGATCACCTATACCGCGACGCTGACCAACGCTGCCGGCTCGCCGGTTACCGTGACCTTGTCGAACGGTGCTGTCATCACCATCGACGCCGGCAAAACCACTGGCACCGTGACCGTCCCAGCGCCATCCGACGACGTCTACAAAGACGCCGGCAGCGTGCAGGCCACCATCAGCACTGCCACCGGTGGCAATTTCGAAAACCTGGTGCCAAGCACCGTTCCGGCTGTTACCGAAGTTACTGACACTATCGACACTTCGACGGTGAAACTGACGGCCGACACGACCGTCGCTGAAGGTGGCACCGTCACCTACACCGCAACTGTTGGCGCGCCAGTCACCGGTTCGCCTGTCACCGTAACCTTGGCCAATGGCTCGACCATTACCATCGGCGTTGGCCAGACCACTGGCACCGCGACCACTACCGCGTCGAACGATGCGTTGACCGGTCACGCACCGATCACCAACTCGATCACCACCGTGACCGGTGGCAACTTCGAAAATCTCGTAGCCGACAAGACTCCGGTCAGCACCACTGTGACCGACACCGTCGACACCACCAACCTCTCGCTCAGCGCGACCGGTTCCGTGGCAGAGGGTGGCCAGATTACTTACACCGCGACACTGACCAACGCGGCTGGCTCGCCAGTCACCGTGACCTTGTCGAACGGTGCTGTCATCACCATCGACGCCGGTAAAACCACCGGCACCGTGACCGTCCCAGCACCATCCGACGACGTCTACAAAGACGCCGGCAGCGTGCAGGCCACGATCAGCACCGCCACCGGTGGCAACTTCGAAAACCTGGTGCCAAGCACAACGCCAGCCGTGACCAGCGTCACCGACACCATCGACACCACGGGCGTTAAGCTGACTGCGACCGGCACCGTGGCTGAAGGTGGCACTGTCACTTACACCGCGACTGTCGGCGCACCTGTGACTGGTTCGCCTGTGACCGTGACCCTGGCCAACGGCCAGACCATCACCATCGGCGTCGGCCAGACCACTGGCACCGCGACAGCTACCGCGTCGAACGATGCGTTGACCGGTCACGCACCGATCACCAACTCGATCACCACCGTGACCGGTGGCAACTTCGAAAACCTCGTAGCCGACAAGACTCCGGTCAGCACCACTGTGACCGACACCGTCGACACCACTAACCTGTCGCTGACCGCTACCAATTCGGTCGCCGAGGGTGGTTCGATCATCTACACCGCGACGTTGACCAACGCTGCTGGCTCGCCAGTCACCGTGACCTTGTCGAACGGCGCTGTCATCACCATCGACGCCGGCAAAACCACCGGCACCGTGACCGTCCCAGCACCATCCGACGACGTTTACAAAGACGCCGGCACCGTGCAAGCAACCATCAGCACCGCCACCGGTGGCAACTTCGAGAATCTGGTGCCAAGCACCACACCAGCCGTAACCAGCGTCACCGATACCATCGACACCACGGGCGTGAAGCTGACCGCAAGCGGCACCGTGGCTGAAGGTGGCACCGTCACTTACACCGCTACCGTAGGCGCCCCAGTGACCGGCTCGCCTGTCGTCGTGACCCTGGCCAACGGCCAGACCATCACCATCGGCGTCGGCCAGACCACTGGCACCGCGACAGCTACCGCGTCGAACGATGCGTTGACCGGTCACGCACCGATCACCAACTCGATCACCACCGTGACCGGTGGCAACTTCGAAAACCTCGTAGCCGACAAGACTCCGGTCAGCACCACTGTGACCGACACCGTCGACACCACTAACCTGTCGCTGACCGCTACCAATTCGGTCGCCGAGGGTGGTTCGATCATCTACACCGCGACGTTGACCAACGCTGCTGGCTCGCCAGTGACGGTAACCCTGAGCAACGGCGCCGTGATTACCATCGAAGCCGGTAAAACTACTGGCACCGTGTCTGTCCCGGCTCCGGCAGACGACGTCTACAAAGACGCCGGAACCGTGCAAGCAACCATCAGCACCGCCACCGGTGGCAACTTCGAAAACCTGGTCCCAAGCACCGCACCAGCCGTGACCAATGTCACCGACACCATCGACACTGCTCAAGTCAGCATCACTGGCAGCACCTCGGTGACCGAAGGCCAGACCGCCAGCTACACCGTCAGCCTGACCCACCCGGCGCAGACCGACGTGACCCTGAAAATCGTCTACAGCGGCACCGCCGCCGACGGTTCGGACTTCACCGGTGTGTACACCGTGAAGATCCCGGCAGGCGCGAGCACCGCGACCTTCAACGTCGCGACCATCGATGACAAGATCACCGAAGGCACCGAGAACTTCGTGGTCAAGATCGATTCGGCGACTGGTGGCAACTTCGAAAATCTTGCGGTCAGCGCCACCAATGGCAGCGTCAGCACTTCGATCATCGACAACGATGCGCCGCCGGTCATCGACCTCGATGCCAACAATTCCAGCGGCGCTACCGGTGCCGATTACAAGGTGACCTTCACCGAAAATACGCCGGGCGCGGGCGTGTCGATTGCCGACACCGACCTGAAGATCACCGACCCGGACAGCACCATGCTGACCGGCGCGACCGTGGTGCTGACCAACCGTCAGGACGGCGATGCGCTGAACCTGGGCAACAGCGTCAACGGCATCACCATTAATGCCAACAGCACCAACGGCACCGTGACCTTGACGCTGTCGGGCAACGCGACGCTCGCTGACTACATGCAAGCGATCAAGAACATCAGCTTCACCAACAGCAGTGACGACCCGAGCACCGTGCCGCGGATCATCACCGTGACCGTGACTGATGGCAGCAACTACTCCAACACCGCGACCACCACGGTCAACGTGGTGGCAGTCAACGATGCTCCGGTGGCTGCACCGGTCAATGTCACTGGCACCGAAGACACGCCGCTGATCCTCGGCTGGTCGACCTTCGGCGTCAGTGACGTCGACAGCCCGGCCGCCAGTCTCGGCGTGAAAATCACCCAGCTGCCGGGCGAAGGCAAACTGCAGTATCTGGACGGTTCGACCTGGAAAGACGTGGCCAACAATCAGACCTTCAGCAAGGCTGATATCGACGCCGGCAAACTGCGCTTCATGCCGGATGCCAACGAGTCGGGTGTCAACGGTTACGGCGGCAACGGTCTGGGCAACAACCAGGCTGACTACGCGCAGATCAAATTCCAGCCAACCGATGGCCAGGCGCTGGGCAACACCGGCACGATCAAGATCGACATCACGCCAGTGGCGGATGCTCCGACTCTGAACGTCGCTGATAACAGCGTGAAATCCACCGGGCTGATCAAGGAAGTCTGGACCGGCCTGTCGGGCCTCGGCACCAACGGCAATGGGGCAGATTCGACCACGCTGAAAAACGTGATCGACGGCGCAGGTAAGCCGAACTCCAGTGGGACAGTGAACAACGTTCAGTCCGACGGCGGCGTGACTGCGGGCACCGCGTCGAAAACTTCCGGCCTGATTTACCTCGAAGCCGGCAAAACCTACACCTTCAGCGGCATCGCCGATGACAGCCTGTTGATCACCATTGGTGGCAAGAACGTGGCCTCGGGTACCTGGGGCGCGGGCGGTGCGATCAATGGTTCGTTCACCCCGACCACCAGCGGCTACTACACGCTGGACATCTACCACCACAACCAGAGCGGCCCTGGTAGCTATAACGTTGACCTGTCGGTAAACGGCAGCACGCCGATCGACCTGAGCAGCGCCGGCGTGCCGCTGTACACCGGCGTGAAGGATCTGGCGAACGCCGGTGTGACCGTGTCGGATCTGCACGGCACTAATGGCGAAGGTTATTACGACGGCTACAAACTCAACACCGGCGCCGAAGGCACCACGGTGAAACTGTCGTCGATCAGCACTGCGCTGACCGACACCGACGGTTCGGAAACCCTGAGCGTGAAAATCAGCGGCGCGCCAGTCGGCTCGGTTCTCAGCGACGGCGCGGGCCACAGCTTCACCGTGACCGCGAGCAACGGCGAAGCCAACGTCACCGGCTGGAACCTCGGCAGCCTGACCGTGACCCCGCCGACGTATTACAACGGCCAGTTCAACCTGACCGTGACCTCGACTTCGACCGAAGCCGTCGGCGGATCGGCCAGCAGCACTGCGACCATCCCGGTCACCGTGGTGCCAGCGGTGTACAACGCCATCACCGCCACCTCGGCTGACGACACTGTCGTCGGCACCGATGGCAACGACATTGTCGTCGCCGACATCGGTGGCCTGACCGTGGTGCCGGGCACCAACTACAACATCGCGTTCATGGTCGACAGCTCGGGCAGCATGAGCACTTCGTCGCTTAACGCGGCCAAGGACTCGCTGACTTCGGTGTTCAACACCCTCAAGCAAAGCATGGGCGGCAACTCGGGTACGGTGAACATCTTCCTGGTGGACTTCGATACTCAGGTCAAACAGTCAGTGTCGGTGAACCTCAACGATCCGAACGCCCTGACCAAGCTCAAGGCAGTGTTGGACTCTATGTCGTCCGGCGGTGGCACCAACTATGAAGACGTGTTCAAAACCACGGCCAACTTCTTCCAGAGCGCTGAAGCGGTTGCCAACACCGGGGCGAAGAACCTCACGTACTTCATCACCGATGGCCAGCCGACCTACTACCAGACCGGCGAGTCGACCAATCCGTACCTGTACGGCAACAAAACCCTCGACAGCCTGATCACCACCACCAACTACAAGTTGGGTACCGCGGTCAGCCTGACTCCGGACAGCACGCACCAGATTGATATCACTGCAGCGGGTGCTGTGACGGTGTGGACCAAGTCGGGTAATAGCTGGTCGTATCAGAACTTCGGCACGCTGCATGCTCAGGGCGACGGAACCTTTGAGTTCTCCGGCCTGGCGGGCACTGGTAGCAGCACCGATTACTACACCACCAGCAACTCCGGCAGCAGCTTCACCTTGCTGAGCAATCTGTCGAACGTCGAAGCCATCGGCCTCAACAGCGGTGTCAGCCTCAACGACCTGAAACCGTACGATTCGGACAAGACGCCGCAAACCAACATCGATCCGAAGGACCTGGCCAACTCGATCATCGGGCACACCGAAGCGACGCTGCCGGGTTCCGACACGGTCAATGGCGGCGACGGCAACGACATCCTGTTTGGCGATCTGGTGAGCTTCAACGGCATTGCTGGCGAGGGTTATCAGGCGATGCAGGCGTTCGTCGCCAAGGAAACCGGCGTCGATGTCAGCAAAGTCACCACCAGCAACGTGCACCAGTACATCACCGAGCACTATCAGGCGTTCGATGTATCCGGTTCGCATGACGGCAACGACACGCTGCTGGGCGGCGCGGGCAATGACATCCTGTTCGGCGCAGGCGGTAACGACACGCTCGACGGCGGCAAGGGCAATGACATCCTGCTCGGCGGCACTGGCAATGACACGCTGATGGGTGGTCCTGGTAACGACATCCTGATCGGTGGTTCCGGTGGCGACACGTTCGTCTGGAAATCCGGTGACACTGGCAACGACGTGATCAAGGACTTCAAGGCCAGCGAAGGTGACCGTATCGACCTGCGCGATCTGCTGCAGGGCGAGACCGGCAGCACCATCGACAACTTCCTCAAGATCAGCACGGTCGACGGCGTGTCGTCGCTGCAAGTCAGCTCGGGCGGCAAGTTCAACTCGGCCGACGCGGCAGCCGCCACGCCGGACGTGACGATCAAACTGGAAGGCAATAACTGGTCGAGCGCCAACATTCACAACTTGATCGCGGGTAGCGACCCGACCATCAAGGTCGACCACAACAACAGCTGATGCATGAACAAACGGCCGCCCCAATGGGGCGGCCGTTACGTTTGCGCCCGTCGCCCCGGTGACGATTCGCTCGGCGCACCGCATACTCGCGCGCAGTTGGCTATGCTGCTGACAGCATGACGCTGGTTCATATCTGAGGGATGCTCAATGTTTTACGTGCAACGCGATGCGCAGGGCGAACTGATTCGCGTGGAAGCTGCGGCCTACGCCGAGGCCACGGAAACGCTGCCTGCCGACAACCACGAAATCCAAGCGTGGTACGCCAACGAAGCCGTGGAAAACAGCCTCAAACAGCTCAAGCAGAGCGACTTTGAGATGATCCGGGTACTCGACGACCTGATTCAGGTGCTGACCCAGAAAGGCGTGATCCGCGTGACTGACCTGCCGCCGGCGGCGCAGGCCAAGTTGATGGATCGAACCCAGGCGCGGGAAGCGCTGGGCGGGTTGGGCGGGTTGATTGATGAAGAAGAGACCGGGTTGATCTGATCCCCTCACCCCAGCCCTCTCCCGGAGGGAGAGGGGGCCGACCGCTTTGTCTCAGGTTATACATCGGCTTGAAAACTCGAGTCGATTATGGATTCACAACATATCGTTCAAGTCGGCGGATCACGTCAATATCCTACGGTCAGTTCCCTCTACCTCTGGGAGAGGGCTAGGGTGAGGGCTGCTTTTTTGTGACTCACCGCCAAGGCTTCGGCTCACCGAACAACTGCCCCTGAACCCCATACAACCCCATCTCGCGAAGCACCGAAAACTCCCCCTCAGTCTCCACCCGCTCGGCAATCAACGGCAGATCAATACTGTGTGCCGCCCGCTGGATCGCCTCGATGAACAGACGTTTGTCGCTCTCCTGATCGATCGCCCGAATGTAGCTGCCGTCAATCTTCAAGTACGCCAGCCCCAGCCGCGCCAGGTTGCCGATCATGCTGAAGCGTCCGCCGAAACGTTGCAGGCTCAGTGAGAAGCCAAGTTCGCGCAGGCGACGGGTCAAATCTTCCAGCACCGACTGTTCCGGCAATTGCTCTTCGCCGATTTCCAGGGTCAGGCGCGGGCCAAGATTGGAATGTGCGCGGAGAATTTCGAAGACTTTGTTCAGCGCCTGCGGATCAGCCAGGGTTGCCGAAGACAGGTTCAGCGCCAGCGACTCTTCGTGCCCGGCCATTTGCTCCAGCACGCGCTCGAGCATCAGTCGATCAAGCCGCGCAGTCCAGCCGAAGCGCTCCAGCCACGGCAGGAAACGCCCGGCGGGAATGGTCTGACCCTGCTCGTCGAGCAGGCGCGACAGCACTTTGTAATGCAGCACCAGTTGCGTGTCCTGCGCCGCGACTACCGGTTGGAAGAACAGCTCGAAACGTCGCTGATTCAACGCCTGATCGAGCAAGCGATGCCAGGCGTGATGATCGTCGCCGACATCTGCCACCAGGCTCTGATCGAGACACGCCCAGTTCTGTTCGCCTTGCCCTTCGGCCTGCGCCAGCGCTTGATCGCCGAGACTCAGCACGGATTGCGGAGAGTCGCCATGAACGAACGGCGCCAGCCCGATGGAGGCCACCGCCGCGACGTCGGTGGCGCCGGTCGCATGCAGGCTGCTCAGTGCGCTGTCGAGGCTTTGCGCCAGTTGCAGCGCTTCTTCACGGGTCAGACCCGGCGCCAGCACGGCAAATTCGCCGCCACGGATACGCGTGACCAGATTCTGGGTTTCCGGGTATTTGGCGCACTCGCGGGACAATTGCTCGCCCACCGCTTTGAGCAATTCGTCAGCACGCTGACCGCCAAGGCGCTGGTTGAGACCCGCCAGATCCTTGACCCGCAACAACAGCAGATAACCTGAGCTGGCCTGTTCCGGATTGCTCACTCGGGCGTTGAGCTGCATTTCGAAATAGCGTCGGTTGGCCAGCCCGGTGAGGTTGTCCTGATACGACTCGGTGCGCAGTTTTTCACTGCGCTCTGCCTGTTCTTGAAACAACGCCTTGAGCTTCTCGACCATTTGATTCATCGCCAGCACCACACGGCGCAGTTCAGGAGTGCGCGGCAGATCCGGCAGGCTGAGGAACTCGCGACGGGCGATGGCGTGGGATTGCTTGACCATGTAATCCAGCGGCTTCAACTGGCGGCGCAGCAACAGCGCGCCGAGCACCGCACTGACCGCGCCGCACACCAGCAGCCAGCCGAGGCTGCCCAGCGCGCTCTGCCAGAGTTTCGCCAGCGCAAACATCGGATGGCTCACCACTTCGACCCGCGCCGCCTGCTCCCAGCCACGGCTGACCAACGCATCGCCACCGGCCGGCTCGAGGCCAATCAGTTTGACGAACCAGTCCGGCACGTTGCTCACCTCGGGAATACCACTGCGCTCGACGATGGTCTGATCGGTCTTCACATCGACCACGCGGATACTCGCGTAATAGCCACTGTCGAAAATCGAACTGACGAGCAGCTCGACCATTGCCGGATCATCGATATTCGGCGTCAGCGACAACGCCAGCGCCGTAGCGGCGTCCTGGGCGTGCGAGCGCAACTGGTTGACGTACTGGGTGCGCGAGCTCTCCAGACTGACCATGAAGCTGCCGGTGAAGGCGACCACCAGGAACAGACAGATAGCGATCAACAGCTGTTTGAACAAGGACATCTGAGCGCGTGCTCCTAGTTAGTCGTCTCGACCGGGAATCCTTCGGCCTGCATTTTTTTCAGCACATCCTGCCAGCGTGACAGACGTTTGGTATCGCCGACCTTTTTATTGCCCTTGGCGCCCGGCAGATACAGGCCTTCCGCATTGAAAGAATAGACCGGCAGCAAATCGGTTCGCTCCGCCGCCGGCTTGATCGGATCGATCAGGCTGTCGAGCACCAGCGGCATGGCGTCGGGGCTGGAATAGTAAGTCAGAACCATGTGCGCGCGGTTCTGGCGCAACGCCTTGACGTAGGTGATGCGCAACTTGTCACTGGCCACCCCGAGATGGCGCAGACTGAAATACTTGGCGATCGCATAGTCTTCGCAGTCGCCGGCACCTTTCCACAAGGCTTCGATAGGGGTTTCCCAATAATCCACCTCGCGCCACAGGTCGATGTCTTCGACGTAACGCACCTGCTTGTTGAAAAACAGGTTAACCACCTTGAGCTTTTCCAGCTCGCTGCCCTGCTTCTGCGTGGCCAACAGATTTTGCCAGGCATCAATGCGCTGCTGCCCCGCGCCCAATGGCCCATACAGCGCAGTGGCCTTACGACTGATTGTGGAAAAATCCCAATCGGCATGCAGACCGCCCAGCATAACGCCGGCCAGCAGCAGCGCGCAGCCTAGCCAGCGCACAGTCCGTGGGATCGCGAATCGTACCGCCAATACAAGGCACTCAAGGGGTAGGGAGGAAAGCGTTTGATGGTGAAGGTTAGCCCAGCAAAAAACAATGGCACCATGAGATCATCGGTAGCGCGCTAAACTGCAAATGTGACCAGGTTCTTCTACACGGTTTGACAACTTGTAGAGCAGTCACTAGTGTCCTTTGGATCCAAATTCGGTAGTCATTCAGGGTGCGTAGTCGTGACACAGAAGCCCAAGCCGCTGCATAGCATCAAAGTCGACAGCCCGATTCCTGCGCATCTGGCGCGTTCGGTCATCGAAGAAACCCTGCGCGCCGCGATCCTCGACGGTCGTTTGCCCTGCGGCACTGCAGTGCGTCAGCAGGACCTGGCGGATCTGTTCGGTGTCAGCCGCATGCCGGTGCGTGAAGCGTTACGTCAGCTCGAAGCCCAAGGGCTGTTGAATGTGGTTGCCCATAAAGGTGCGGTGGTCGCGCCGCTGATCCAGGGCGATGCCGCCGAAACCTATGAACTGCGCATCCTGCTCGAGTCCGAGGCGCTGCGCCAGTCGATCAACCTGCTCACCGCCGCCGACCACGAGCAGGCGGCCAGCTACATCGAAGAACTGGAAACCGAGCACAACTACACCGAAATCGGTCGGCTGAATCGACTGTTCCACATGGCGCTGTACAGCAAGGCACCCAACCGTCGCTTGCTGCGTCTGGTGGAAGAAGGCCTGAATGAAGAAGAACGCTTCCTGCGCTTCAATCTCGAGGCCATGGGTCTGGGCAAGCTCTCGCAGGATGATCACCGCGCACTGCTGCAAGCCGTGAAAGAGCGTGATGTAGAACTCGCCGTGCAACTGCTTGAGCAGCATCTCAACCGTGGTGTCGAGGTGATCACCCGCTACCTCGCCGAATCCAGCACGCAAAGCCGCCGAGCGGCACACTGATCCCCCTGTCGGGTTACGCGACAACGCCTACCCGGCGAATAACCCGCTTACAAATCCCCTCGCCTGCCACCGTGAATAGCCGTGGCACATCGGCGCCTGCGCTCTAACCTCCCCTCAGCTCAAAACAACCCGTTATTTGCACCGCAACGAAGTCATTTCCGACGATAGCGGCGGCGCTGATTTACGCGCACCCTTGATTTGTCAACCCAATAAAGAACGGGGACGCGCCGCCACGGCAGCAGTCCTCGCACCAGGAACCTACGGAAGGAGCCTTGTCACGGGAAAAGGAAGAACCGGCGCCGTTGCACGCCCACTTCATCCCCTCAAATCATTTCGATCTTTTAATTGGAAAGTTGCTTCGAGTGAGGCATTCACTCTTATTAATCAATTTTGGCCACTTATCGCCGAAAGGAGCAACTTCGCCCAAATAAAACTTAATAAGAAAGTTTTATCAGACCCACTCACACTTGAAAAACAGCCAACTAAAAATAATTCAAAATAAACTTGTTAAGTTGTTTTGTGATGTATTAGCTTTTTACTCGCCAAGTTTGAACTTGCCGTATCAGCCTGGCAGCAGCGAGCAGTAGCGCCCCCATGTGCAGTAGCTACACGCCGATGACTCGGGGTTAGTCGATTATTCAAAGCTTAAATTCTCATCGAACTGAATGAGGCTGTCGCTCGCCTGAAATATATATCCACCGTTGTTAGCCATTGATTATGCAGTCCCTATTCCCCTATAAGCCAGAGGCTCGCCAACATGCCAACTAAAGAACAACTCGCTCTGAAGAAAGCTGAACTCAGTGTTCATCCGATCTTCTCTGAAATCGATTCGCTGACGGTACTTCAACGATTCATGGAAACCCACGTCTTCGCCGTTTGGGACTTCATGTCGCTGACCAAACGCCTGCAACAGGAACTGACCTGCACACGATTGCCGTGGTTGCCGCCGCGCGATCCACATGCCGCGCGTCTGATCAACGAAATCGTCCTCGGTGAAGAGTCCGATGATCGACTGTCACACGGGCATTACAGTCATTTCGAGCTGTACCTGGACGCGATGCGCGAAGTCGGTGCGAACACTGCAGCGGTAGAGCGCTTCGTCGCCCTGCAGCAGGAAGGCGTGAGCTATGACGTGGCGCTGCAAAGCGTCGATGTCGACCCGGCCGCCGCGCAATTCGTCCGCGACACTTTGCACACCGCGCTGCATGCACCGGGGCACAGCGTGGCCGCCGCGTTTCTGCATGGCCGCGAGAGCGTGATCCCGACCATGTTCCAACGCATGCTCGACGCCTGGGGCATCGGCGTCGAACAGGCGCCGACCTTTCGCTATTACCTGGAACGGCACATCGAGGTCGATTCCGAAGACCACGGCCCGGCCGCCGAGCAATTGCTGGAGCGTTTGGTCGATGGCGATCCGCAGCGTCAGGCCGAGGTCTATGCGAGCGCCGTGGCCGCCGTGGAAAGCCGCATCGCGCTGTGGGACGGTTTGCGTCTGAGCATGCGCGAACGTGTGGCAGAGGTGGCCGAATGAACGCCGCCGACTACCAATCCTTCGCCGACGCCTGGGAAAGCCGCGCGACCATCCGCACCCGTCCAAGGCGCGTGCTGGAGGACGACGCACGCCTGATCTATCCGCTCAGTCGCCAACCACTGGTGCTAAGCCAGACCTTCCTGCGCGAATGCCCGGAGCAGCGTGATTTCGCACTGGTGCAGACGCTGTACAAATTCATCAACGATGTAGTGATTTTCGAGACGGAAATCGTCGACAAGACTGCGCGCAGCATCGCCAAAAACCGCTTCGCCGTGCCGTTCCCGTTCGCCTGCCGTTACGACGCCATGACCGTGGTGGTGGACGAGGATTACCACGCGCTGGTAGCGATGGACTTCATGCAGCAGACGGTGGCCATGACCGGCATCACACCTATCGAGTTGCCGGATGAAATCGAACTGAGTCGCGCGATACCCGCCGCCGTTGGACTCGCGCCGGAACACCTGCGCAGCGCAGTCGAACTGATCTGCGTGGCCATCGCCGAAAACACCGTGACCGGCGATGTCGCGGCGTTTGCCCGCGACGATACGGTCAAACCGTCGATCAAGGGTTTGATGGCCGATCACCTGCTCGACGAGGGCCGCCATTCAAGTTTCTGGGCGCGCATGGTGCGCATCTACTGGCACACCGCGAGCGATGCCGATCGCGAAAGCATCGCGCAGATTCTGCCGGTGTTCATCGGCCACTACCTGACCAACGACATCCAGAAAGCTTTCGACCTGCGCCTGATCGATGCCCTGCCAGTCAACGACGCCACGCGCCACGCGCTCAAGGACGAGATGGCCAGCTTGGCCTTCCCGATCAATCGCCATCACCCGCTGGTGGGCAACATCGTGCGGTTCTTCCACAACAGCTCGCTGCTCGACACGCCCTGCGTGCAGCACGCCCTGCGCGACTATCTGGTTTGACCTGGAGGCTGACATGAGACGTCTCGACATTTTGCTGACGGGCCGCAGCCAGGCCTTGACCGACCTGGCGCAGGAGCTCGAACAACACGGTCATACATTGCTGAGCAACGCTGATCTAGCGGCGGACCTGGTGATCGATGACGGCACCTGTGCGCCGACTGATTTCGTCCACACCCCGCAACTGACCTTGCGCCTGGGGATTGGTGAAACCGGCGTCGGCGGCTTGCCGATGCTCGATCTGCTGTGCCTGCACAACACGATGCTGCTCAGTCGCGTGCCGATCGCCGACGAGCCGTCCGGCAATGGCCAGGCATTGCGCCAACGCACGTTGGCGCAAGTGGTGGACGAGGTGGCGTTGCTGGTCAGCCGTTTCTCCCGCGATGCCGAATACTTTCGGCAAGCGACGACGGCCACGGCGCCGGACTTCGAGCGGGTGGAAAACCTGCTGTTTCTCGATGGTCTGGCCTATGTTCATCGACTCAACGCCACGGCTAATCCAGCGCTGCTGCAACAGGCGCGAACGCCGGTGATCGAGCGGATTGAACAGAGCCTGATCCACCACGCCGAACGACCGGCGCTGCACCTCGCCGAGCAGTCAATCAGCTACCACCAATTGCATGCGCACAGCCGGGCAATTCAGCAGCGTCTGCTGCCGGTGCTCGAGCAGCACCCGCAACCGTGGGTGGTGGGGATCTGCCTGCCAAAATCCGAGGCGCTGTTCGCTGCGATTCTGGCGATTCTCGGCAGCGGCGCGGTGTACCTGCCGCTCGAACCGAGTCATCCATTGCAGCGCCAGCAATACATTTTGCACAACGCCGGGGCGCTGCTGTTGCTGCACGATGGCGAGCATCCGCTGAGTGAATCGATGCCGGGGCTGGATGTCAGCCAGATCGACAGCGCCGAAGCCGATCTAACCCAGCCGCTGATGCTTAGGCGCCCCGGACCCGATGCTCCGTGCATGGCGCTCTACACCTCGGGCACCACCGGGCATCCGAAAGGTGTTTTGCTCAGTCAGGCCAACCTTGCGCACTTCACCGCGTGGTACGCCGATTACGTGCAGTTGAGCGGCGACAGCCGCGTGTTGCAGTTCTCTTCGCTGAGTTTCGACTCGTCACTGATCGACATCTTCCCGAGTCTGGTGGAGGGCGCGGAGCTGGTGGTGCCCGACGACAATCAGCGCCGCGATCCATTGCAACTGGTCGCGTTGATTCGTCGTCGCCATCTAACCCACGCCTTCCTGCCGCCGGCGCTGCTGAGCATCTTGCCGCTGGAACAGCTGCAAAGCGTCGGGCAGGTGATGACCGGCGGCGATGTCTGCGAGCCGTTCGTGATCGAGCAACTGACGCGGCAAGGCAAACTGCACAACCTCTACGGCCCCACCGAAGCCACGGTGCTGATCACCGCGCGAGAGCTGAAACCCGGCGACAGCAATCGCAGCCTCGGCGGGCCGATTGCCAACAGTCAGGTGCTGATCCTCGACGATGATCTGCAACCGGTGCCCGAGCAAACCGTTGGCGAATTGTTCATCGTCGGCCCCGGCGTGTGCCTGGGTTACCTGAACAATCCGCAGCAGACCGCCGAACGTTATCTGACCCTCGATTTGCCGGACGGCAAAGCACTACGCGCTTATCGCAGCGGCGACATGGCGCGCTGGGGAGAGCATGGGATCGAGCTGTGCGGGCGGCGTGACAACCAGGTCAAAATTCGCGGGTTCCGGGTCGAGCCGGAAGAAATTGAACGCTGCCTGCGCGAGAGTCAGCTGTATCGGCAGATCGCCGTGGTGATCGACAGTCAGCGCCGGATTCTGGCGTTTTTCGCCCAGCCACAATCAGACGTCGCCCGCGATGCACTGAAGGAGCACGCCCAGCAGTTCTTGCCAGACTACATGCAACCGGTGGCGTGGACTGAGTTGCCAAACATGCCGTTCGCCGCCAATGGCAAAGTCGATCGCAAGGCGTTGCTGGCACTGCCGGTCAGCGTGCAGGACAGCGGCCCGAAATGCCTGCCGGCAAACGCCGACGAAGCATTGCTGCTGGAGATCTGGGGCGAATTGCTAGAGCTGCCGACCGGCGATATTTCCACCGACGAAAGCTTCTTCAATCTCGGCGGTCATTCGATTCTGCTGTCACGCATGTTGCTGCGTCTGCGCGAAGAATTCGGCCGCAGCATCTCGATCAATCGCTTCATCGAACTGCCGACCATCATCAAGCTCGCGACACTGGTACGCGGCACCGATGACGCCGCTGTACTCAGCGCGCAGGCGATGGCCGACGCCGAACGTGAACTGGATGTCGAGCCGTTGCCGATCAGTCGTATGGGCGATGTGCACAAGGTGATCGTTACCGGTGCCAACAGTTTTGTCGGTGTGCATATCGTCGAAGCGCTGCTCGGTTGGGGCGCCAGCGAAGTGGCGTGTCTGGTGCGTGATGGTGGCGGCAAAACCGCCGCGCAACGCTTTACCGAGGCGCTGCGCGAGAACCGTCTCGAGCATCTGGATCTGAGTCGGGTGCGGGTCTATGCGGCGGACATTTCCCGGCCACAACTGGGTCTGGACGATGCGGTGTTCGAGCGGCTGGATCGCGAGTTCGGTGCACTGGTGCACAACGCCGCCAACGTCAATCACGTCCTCGATTACGAGTCGCTGGCAGCAGACAACGTCGAGCCGATTTTTGCCCTCCTGCGCCTGTGCGAAGGACGCAGCAAAAAGGTCTTCAATTTCGTCTCGACCTTGTCCGCTTCAAGCACCGTCGACGCTGAGGGCCGAGTGCTGGAACTGCCCGCCGCAACCACGCCGCCGATCTACATTCGCAACGGTTACAACCTGTCGAAATGGGTCGGCGAACGCATCCTCGGACGAGCGCGCGAGCGTGGGGTGCGGGTCAATCTGTATCGGCCCGGCAACATCAGTTTCAACAGTTTGAGCGGCGTCTGTCAGCCGCACAAAAACCGTTTGATGCTGATGCTCAAAGGCTCGATTCAGCTCGGCCAGGTACCGGCCTTCGCGCTGAATTTCGACCTGATGCCGGTGGATTTTCTCGCGCGTTTCATTGCCTTCCACGCCAGCCGTTACTCGCCCGAGCATGCAGTGTTCAACCTGCATAACCCCGAGCCGTTGAGTTGGGATGCGTACGTCGCTTCGTTCCGCGAAACCGGCAGTCAATTTTCGTTGGTCAGCGTCGCCGACTGGCAACAACAACTGGGCCGGGTCGATGCGGATAACGCACTGTTCGGCGTACTCGGTTTCTACCTCAACGGCTTCGAAGAAGACATCGGCGACATCTCGCTGATCGGCCACGCCAACGCTCAGGCCGGCGTCCAGCAGATGGGCGCGCACTACCCGGAGAAATCGCCGGCGCTGCTGCGCCGGGGTTGCGATTACCTGAAACAAATCAACTTCATCTGAACTCACAAAAAGGAGCAACACCATGAGCAATCTGCAACCGGATACCCTGATCAAAAACCCGCACGGCTGCCACGTTGTGTCTTCGGTAGAAGTGCCGGTGGATGCTGCCCAGGTGTGGGCAGTAGTCGGAAAGTTCGACGGCTTTGACCGTTTCATTCCTGCGCTGTCGCACATCGAAATGACCGGCGAAGGCGTGGCATCGCTGCGCAAGAAATTCTTCAAGGACGGCAACCTGGTGGTCGAGCAACTCAACTCGCGCGACGACCAGGCGTTGAGCATGACCTGGACCACGATCTACAACACCTTGGGCGTGGCCAACCTGTGGGCAGCAATGAACGTCGAAGCCTTGGGCGCAGGCAAGTCGCGGGCGACCTGGACGATCATCGCCGAGCCGGCCAGCGGTGGGTCGGAGGCGTTGCCAGGGTTCAAGGATTTTGTGCAGGGGTTTGCCGATGATGCGATGGGCAATGTGCAGAAGCTGTTTGTGTAATGCATGAAAAAGCCCGCTGCGGATCACTCCGCAGCGGGCTGATTTTCAGCGCGTTTGATCAGATCTTGAAGCTATCGACCAACTGCTTCAGACGGTTGGCCTGTTGCGACAACGCATCGCAATCCTTCAACGTTTCATTGAGGTTGGCCACACTCTGCTGGTTCAGCAGATTGATCTGGTTAACGTCGACGTTGAGGGTTTCAACCACGGCAGTCTGCTCTTCGGTCGCGGCTGCCACCGATTGGTTCATGCCGTCGATTTCGCCGATACGCTGGGTCACGCTGACCAGACGCAGACCGGCCTGATTGGCCACTTCCACGCTCTGTTCGCTGGACACCTGACTGGCGTTCATCGTGGTCACCGCTTCACGCGATCCGACCTGCAGCGAAGTGATCATCTTGTGAATCTCTTCAGCCGATTCCTGGGTACGGTGAGCAAGGTTACGCACCTCGTCCGCCACTACCGCAAAACCGCGACCGGCTTCACCGGCACGTGCTGCTTCAATGGCCGCGTTGAGTGCCAGCAGATTGGTTTGCTGGGAGATGCCTTTGATCACATCGAGAATGTGCCCGATGTTGTCAGTGCTGGCATTCAGGGTTTCGATCTGCGTGCACGACAGGCTGATTTTTTGCGACAGCTCGGTCATCGCTTGAATGGTTTGTTCAACCACTTGGCGACCGTCATCGGCCTGCTCGCTGGCGCCGCTGGCGTGCTGCGAAGCATCGGCGGCGTTACGGGCGATTTCCTGGGTGGCGGCACCCAACTCATTGATCGCGGCGGCCACGCTGTTGGTGCGTGCGCTTTGCTCGTCGGAGCCGACAATCGAGGCGTTGGACGATGCCATCACGCGTTGCGACAGGTCATGTACATGACGAGTCGCCGAGGACACTTCAGAAATCGAAGCGTGGATCCGCTCCACAAACTGGTTGAATGAGCTGCCCAGTTCGCCGAATTCGTCTTTGCTTTCCACCGACAAACGTCGGGTCAGGTCGCCTTCGCCTTGCGCGATGTCCTGCATGGCGCGGCCCATGGTGATCAGTGGACGCATCAGTACGGTGATCAGCAAGCTCAGGAATACCGCAATCGCTGCCACTGCAACGAACATCGCGATCAGAGCGGAAGTACGGAATTGGCTGAGCGCGGCGTAGGCTTTGTCGCGATCGATCGACAGACCGATGTACCACTCGGCATTCGGTAAACCGGTGACGGGGGTGAACGACAGGATCCGCTCCTGACCGTTGAGCATCACGTTCTGGTTGCCCTTCTCGATGCGCACACTGGAGTTCGGATAGATGTCTTTCAGGTTTTTCATCACCTGATCTTTGTCCGGGCTGACGATCACCTGACCGTCGCCGCTGACCAGAAACGCGTGGCCAATGCCGCCGAAGTCCACCGAGTTGATGATCTTCACCAAGGTTTCCAGACTCAGGTCACCGCCAACTACGCCAAGCAGTTCGCCGTTCTTCTTCACCGGCATGGCGATGGTCACTACCAGCCCGCCAACCGCTGCCATGTATGGCGGGGTGAGCATGGTTTTATCGGCGGCTACCGCTTGCTTGTACCAAGGGCGCTGACGCGGATCGTAACCGTCCGGCATCTTCGCATCAGGACGCTGGGTGAACACACCGTTGGCCTGACCGACGTAGGTGAACTGAAAGTTCGAGGTGAATGCAGGCTGATCGACCAGGCCGGGATAGTCCGCGTCCTTGCCTTGATGGGCAACGTTCTGGGCGAGGTTTTCCAGCACCAGAATTCGTCCGCTCATCCAGTTCTGCACACTGCTGGCGGTCAGATCGCCGGCCTGCTGCACAGAGGACTGCAGGTTCTGGCGAATGGTGTTCCGCTGCAGATAGTCGTTGTACAACGTGAACAGCGCGAACGCCAGGACCACGACGCCCGAGGCGGCCAACAGGATTTTATGGCTGAACTTGAGATTCATTTCATGGGACTTCTTATGCAAAAGTGGGGATGCGTTCCGGGATGCAACATTCCATGTACAGCGAAGGCAGCGTTCTTATGGCTGCTCAACTTTGGTGCACGCATGTCTCACTAGTTTTTCGGCACGTTTCGAAGAAATCTTAGGCTCGCGTAGGAAATGAATGGATTTTATGCAGGATTCCCGCTGAACGGCGGGCCAGAGCGGTCATCCGGGATTGTTGAATGGCTGTCGCTCCTGAACAACTGGATTTCACGCAGCCTGAAATGACAAAACCCCAATCGCTTTCGCAATTGGGGTTTCGGAATTCAATCTTGACGATGACCTACTCTCACATGGGGAAACCCCACACTACCATCGGCGATGCATCGTTTCACTGCTGAGTTCGGGATGGGATCAGGTGGTTCCAATGCTCTATGGTCGTCAAGA
>NZ_JAFCUQ010000034.1:0-25344 GCF_049896625.1 Pseudomonas sp. TWP3-1 | reverse complement strand
TCTTCACGACTTGCAGCTTGAAGCTGTCGTCGAATGCCCTGCGTTTTTTGGTCATGAATAACTCCTCGATAGATGCATTTTCCACCTATCGGGGTGTCCGGGGAAATTAGACCACTGCACAAGAGCCCCTCACCCTAGCCCTCTCCCGGAGGGAGAGGGGACTGACCGAGGTGTATGGCCTTAAGACATTGACCTGAAAGTTTTGAGTCGAGCTCAGGATCTGAAAAGCATGAAGAACGGCCCCCTTTCCCCCTCGCCCCCCTTGGGGGGAGAGGGTTGGGGTGAGGGGGGAAAAGATTTCAGCCACCCCAAAAATCTCCAGCCGAGCTCAATCAACCAAAAACATCTCCCGACTCAACCCATGCCGCTGCATCTTTTCATTAAACGTCCGACGCGGCAGTTGCAGTTCTTCAAGCACCGCTTTCACATCACCCTTGTGCCGAGTCAATGCCGCACGCAAACACTGCGCCTCAAACGCTTCCTGCTGCGCCGCCAGCGACTGCCCCGGATCAATCCCCGGGGCCGGCTCGTCCAGCCCCAGCACCTGGCGTTCAGCAACGTTGGCCAACTCGCGCACATTGCCCGGCCAATCATGGCTGAGCAGATGACTCAACTGCGCCCCGGTCAACGGTGGGAAACTGCGTCCTAGGCGTTCGGCTGCATTGCGCGCAAAGGTTTCGAACAACAACGGAATGTCCTCGCGGCGATCACGCAGCGGCGGCAATCGCAGTTCGGCGACGTTCAGGCGATACGCCAGATCCTCACGAAAGCGCCCGGCCCGCGCCTCGTCCAGCAGATCCGGTTTGGTCGCGGCGACGATGCGCAAGTCCACGCGAATGCTCTGGTTCGACCCCAGCCGCTCCAGCTTCTGCTCCTGCAACACGCGCAGCAGTTTCACCTGTTGGGCCAGCGGCATGCTTTCGATTTCATCGAGAAACAGCGTGCCGCCGTCGGCGTATTCCAACTTGCCGATGCGCTTGCCGGATGCTCCGGTGAAGGCGCCGCTTTCATGCCCGAACAACTCGGCTTCAAACAGTTGCTCGGGGATCGCCGCGCAATTCAGCGCCACGAAAGGCTTGTCTGCGCGCGGACCGAAATCGTGCAGACAACGGGCCACCAGTTCCTTGCCACTGCCGGTTTCGCCACGGATCAGCACGTTGACGGGCAGCGACGCCAGATCCAGCACTTGCCGGCGCAAGGTCTGCAAACCGCGCGACACACCGAGCAGCGTTGCATCCAGTTTGGCGCGGTTGTCAGCCTGTTCGTGCAACGCGCGGTTCTCCAACACCAGCCGACGCTTGTCCAGCGCGCGACGCAGGCTGCCGAGCAGGGTCTCGGGGCTGAAGGGTTTTTCCAGAAAATCGTAAGCACCGTCGCGCATCGCTTCGACCGCCATTGGCACATCGCCGTGGCCGGTCAGCAGAATCACTGGCAAGTCAGCATCGCGGCGTTGCACTTCGGCCAGCAACGCCAAGCCACTCAGCCCCGGCATACGCACGTCGCTGACGATCACCCCGGCAAAGTGCGCCGGCAGCGCGGCCAGACATTCTTCGGCACGACTGAACAGTTGCACCTCGAACCCGGACAGGCTCAGCCACTGTTCAACGGCATTGCGGATACTGCTTTCGTCATCGACCACCATCACCGAATTGAGCATCACAGGTGCGCCTCCAGATCGATCGGCAAAGTCAGGCTGAACACCGCGCCACTGGCACCGTTTTCCGCGCTCAGGCGGCCGCCGGATTCATGCACGATGGCGAACGATACCGCCAGTCCCAGGCCCAGACCATCGCCCACCGGTTTGGTGGTGAAGAACGGGTCGAACACTTGGCTCAAATGTTCTTCGGTTATTCCGCCGCCGTTGTCGCTGACGCTCAGGCGCCACAATTGTTCATCGGCTTCGAGACGAATTTCCAGACGCTTGCACGGTTTGCCCTGCATCGCATCGAGGGCGTTGCGCAGCAGATTGATCAGGACTTGTTCAAGGCGAATCGCGTCCCCGCGCACCCACGCCGGTCGCGCCAGATGCAACACCAGACTGACCTGTTCGTCACGCAGGCGCGCATCGAGCAACTGCAACGCCTGATCGACCACCGTCGCCAGGTCCAGCCGTTCGCGCAAGCCGCTGGGGCTTTTGCGGGCAAAGGTTTTCAGGTGGCCGGTGAGGGCGGCCATGCGCGTGAGCATGTCGTCCACCGGTTTCAACGCCTTGTACGCATCGTCGACGCGGCCGTGATCGAGCAGCAGACGCAGGGTCGCGAGTTGCATGCGCTGGGCTGTCAGTGGCTGATTGATTTCGTGAGCCAGCGCCGCCGACATTTGCCCGAGCGCCGCAAGTTTGGCTGACTGCACCAGCCCGTCCTGCGCAGTGCGCAAGTCGCGGGTGCGTTCTTGCACCAGTTGTTCGAGTTCTTCGCGGCTGCGCTGACGCAGTCTGGCCAGGCGCCAGCGCTGATTGAGGAACAGCAGCAGAAACACCAGCGCCAGCCACACTCCGGCAGCCGCCAACCCGGCGTTGCGCAGGTCTTCGAACGCCACTTGCGGATGTCGCAGCAGATGCAACGTCCAGCCTTCGGCGCTCAGCGGCAGCGATTCCCACAGATAATCCGCGGTGCCTTGCGGGCCTTCGACCCGGCGCAGGTCGCTGTTCTCATCGAAGTTACGCACTGGCAAGTAAGTGAGCGGCACCAGCGTTTGTTTGTCGTACTGACGGGTGGTTTTGATTTCCGCGTGATCGCTGGCGCTCAGTGGTCGCAGCAGGCGATAACGCCAGCCGGGCTGATTGGCGATAAAGATGATCCCGCGCGCATCGCTGACCAGCAGGGTGTCACTGCCCTGACTCCACTCGCGTTCAAGCTCGGGGAATTCGAGCTTGACCACCATCGCGCCGAGGAACTGGTTGTTGTCACCGAGCACCGCGCTGGAAAGGAAATAACCGGGAATCCCGCTGGTCACGCCGACCGCGTAAAAACGCCCGGTGCCTTGAATTCGGGTCTGGCTGAAGTACGGGCGAAAACCGTAATTGTGGCCGACGTAGCTGCTGGGCAGGCGCCAGTTGCTGGCGGCCACCGCGAGGCCGGTGTGATCGAGCAGTTCAAGGGTCGAGGACTGTGCAGCGCCGTTGATTTTTTCCAGCTTCAGATTCAGCGCGGTTTGCTGTTCTGCGCTCACCGGACCTGCCAGTGCCGACCGCAACTGCGGGTCCAGCGCGAGCACGGCGGGCAGGGCGCGGTAGCGGTCGATCAGGGTGTGCAGCGACGTCGCGTACAACGCCAATTGTTGATTGGCCCGCGCTGCGTCTTCTTCCAGCGACTGGCGTTCGGCGTGACGGATCGCCAGCGTCGCGGCGAGGGCGGCGCCGGCGATGATCAGCAGGGTGTACAACGACAGACGCAAGGTACGGGAAGTCGCGAGCATTTGAAGTATCAGAGCAGGACGGGGCGAGCACGATAGCATGCACACTCACAGTTCTTGCTACGTGGCGCCTAGCGCACACGTCTGATCAAGGATTGGGTATGCCTCAACTGGGTGATGGTTGTGTCGGTAGCGCGTCTCACCGTTTCACGTGTGTCGCCTGCAGGTGCGCTGAAGATCTGGTTCGTAATCTTGCTGAGTGGCCTGTAAGTGTGGATTGAGTCGCGTCCAGCGGCGTCGAAATTCCGGTCCAGCTCACTGACCGAATCATTAAGAACGCCGATCATTGCCTCGATGTGCGCGTCAGCGTCATTGAGTTTCTTTTCGGTCAGATCGTCGCCCGCACCCGCGATTTCATGGAGTATTTCGACGGTGCCGGTCACGGTGCTCAACACTGCGCCGATTTCGCTGGAAAACGGGGTGTTAGCTGCTTTCATGCCTATGCCAGCTCCCACACTCACCACCTCCTTGCCTCCTTTGAGCCAACCTTTCTTGTTCATTTCAATGACACCCACGACGATTCCCCTGAATTTCTGGTAGGCATACGCGCCATATTCCATGGACTTGTATTCCCCCCGAGCCACGATACGGCCGGGATCAAGTTTGCCGCTTTTGAACTTGACCGATGCACCGACGCTCGTGCGTTCCAAGGCGAAATCGGTCCCCAGACTCACGCCTTTTTTAACCGCCATTCCGAGAAAAACACCAAACGCGACGCCGACCGGACCTGCTGCGGTCCCCAGTGCTGCTGCACCTAAACCGACGCCAATACCGATTCCGTAGGCAGTGATTTGCGCAGCCAGGTGGCCCCCGGTTCTCAAGGCCGCAGATTTGGCGTGCGCCGAGGCGGATAGATGATTGCCGATCTGCGTCTCCGCTTCTTGAGCGCGGCGCGTGGTCAGTTCAAGGATTTTCGTATGTCGCTCAATTGCCCTGGATAACGTCACGTCCGCCTGACGTCCACGTTTGAAGGTGCCGCTCTGGGTTTGGGGCTGGCCTGCGCCGGTATTTCGGTCGGTGAATTCGCCCAATCCTCGCCCGTCAGCGTCGATGTAAATGATGGGATTATTGCCAACAAACGCATACAGATTAGTCCCGTCTATATCCCCTGCCGGATCGGCACTGGTCCAGCGCCCCAGCCATGGCGCGTAGTATCGAGCGCCGTAGTGATACAACCCGCTGACATCCATTTCCTTGCCCGAGTAACGCAGGGTTTTATAGTCGACCTCGACGGCGGAGCGCGCGGTCAGGGACGCGGTGCCGCCAAACGGCAGGTAGACTTCCTCGCTGATCAATTGTGCCTGTGCATCCAGCTCTTTCACCGCCGATCCCAGATGATCGCTCAGCGTATAACGCACTTGATCGGCCGCGATACCCGACGGCTTACCGCGCACCCAATGCAGGCAGACCACGTTGCCCATTGTGCTGGCGAGGTTGATGCGATGGAGTTCTTCGCCGTTGTCCCGGGTGCAGATTTCCAGACCCTGCATATACCGCACTTCACTAAAGTGGATGACACTCGGCGTGTGGGTCTCGTGACGTTTATAGACCCGTTCGCCTTGGCTGTAGCGGTAAAACTCCTCGTCGTTCGCGCTGCTTCCGTTGCGATCGACCAAGGTGACGTTTGCCAGTTGACCGCGACTGTCCCAGTGCAATGGCATGCCTGGCTCCAAGGCCAGCATGTCGCCAGCGCGGTTGAACAGCAGGCTGAAGTCCGGCACCGGGTCGCCGGGTTTCCAGCGCACGCCGCGATTGCTGGCAGGGTCGATGTACATCTGCCGAGTATGGTTGGCGCCATCGCGCGCATGAATGGTCTTGATCAGGTTGTTGCCAGCGTCGTACTCGTAGGTTTCGGTGTAATTTTTGCGGTTATTCGGGTCAGTCGGCGAGGGGCGTCCGGGAGTGTCCGAGTGCGGGGTGTCTGTATGGCCGGTGGCACTGTGCAGGCGGTACAGCGAGTCATAGGTGAACACCCGCTCGCCATCGATGCGCTGATTGGCGAAAAAACGCGCAGTGAAGAGGTGGTCAGTGATGGCGGTAATGTTGCCTACCCGGTCGTAGCGGTATTCGAGATCCTGGTGCATCGTCGCCGGATCCGATTGCGCTATCTGGCGATGCAGGCGTCCGTTGGCCGGTTCGTACAGCCAGCGGCTGAGCACGCCATTGCCGGTCCGTTGCTCGGTGATCTGTCCGCTGGCGTTGTAGTGCGCATGCTCTAGCACCGTTTGCCATCCGGGGGCGCCGGCGAGTTGTAATTTGAGTTGTTGAAGTTGTCCGGCAACGTCGTAGGTCGACTGTTGTGTATGGCCGCCGGCATCGAGCTGTTCGAGCATCGCACCGGTGGGGCTGAATGTTCGCTGGCTGACAAAGGCTTTACCGTCGTGGAAGGTGCGTGTGTCGCGCAGTCCGGGACCAGTCAGCGCATAGCTGTGAAAATCGACGCTGCCCGACGGGTCTGTCATTGCGATGATTTGCCCGCGCAGGTTACGCCCAGGGTCGGCCGTTACATCGGCATAGGTCAGGGTTTCAACTGCCGGCAATGCGTTCTCGTCGATACGCACCGGGCGCAACTGATCATCGTAAGTGCTGCGCCAGTGGTTGCCCTGTGCATCCCACCGCTGCCGTTCCTCTCCCGCCACTCCGGGCAGCACCAGACTCGATCCGGCATCGACGCTGTCGGCTTTGAGCGGCGCGCCGCGCAAATCGAAAAGGCTCGCGATGTTGGGCACGGACAGACGCGGATCGCGCTGCTCGATCAAGCGCCCGGCCGCATCGTGGCGCAGGCGGCTGACCAGCCCTTGTACGGGATCGCCAGCGACAGTACGCAAATAGGCGACTTGTCTGACTGGCAGGCCCCGGCCGTCAGTGGCCGTGAGCGAGGGCGTGCGGTCATGGGCTGAGCTAGACACGTTTTGTTCCGGTGAGGTATTGGTAAATCCTGGAATGCTTTTGCGGGGGCTTACGTTGCTGCTGCAAATACCGGGCATCAGTAGTACTCGCATCCTTGTAAGCTGCGATAGAAGCCTTGGCCCGACCGATATTGGCGAGTGTTTCGCGGGTTTGTTGTTGCAGGCCTGACCGGCTGATCGAGGCACTTCCATCCGGGTCCAGAACATCGCTGCCCAGTGCATCGAATGCACTGTTGGCCAAGGCGGAATAATTTTCGACGGCCGCTTGCCAGTCGGTGAGCATTGTCTCGATCTTGCCAATCTTCACTGGGTCGAGCCCGGTCTTGATGTCTTCGGCTTCCACTGCTCGAGCGAACATGGCTAAAGCGCCTGGGATTATTGAAATCCACGACGCCATCACGCGGTTCATAAGAAAATCAGGCATCTGACGGGCCATATCGTCCGAGAAATCCCGCATCGTTCGTCTTTGCTTCCCGGGATCAGTCACACCCAAGCCGCGATTTATCTCACTGACCGACATCGCCGAGGTTTGCGGAATCTGCGGGCCGAGAATGGCCCCGGTTCTGGAGGCGATTTCGTTTGTGAACGGGACGATCATTGCGCCTGCGATGTCCCCGCCGATGTTGCCCCCAATCAGGCCGCCACTTGTCGCGTAGGGAATAAAAGACTGCACGCTCGGAATCACCATGTCCACCAGTCCTCCCCCGAAAACACCGGCTTCGTAGCCAGCAATTCCTTTACCCGTCTCGACAACGAGGTTCGCCGCCAGGTTGCGTTTGATGTTTTTCCGATGACTGATGTTGTGCAGCTGTTGGAGCAAGTGCTCGGAGTGTCCGGCGACAACGGAACTGAAGTCCGAATACTGTCTGATTGCGCTTTCTTCTCGTGAGTGGCCGCCGGAATCCACATAGCGCAGCGGATTGTTACCGACAAACGCATAGCGATTCAGCCCGTCCACATCCCCCGCCGGGTCGCTGCTGGCCCAGCGCTGCAGCCACGGCGCGTAATAGCGCGCGCCGTAGTAGCACAGCCCGGAGACATCCATTTCCTTGCCTGAATAGCGCTCGAACTTGTAATCCACCTCAATCAGCGAGCGCGCCGCCATCGACGCGGTATCACCGAACGGGTAGTAGTTTTCCTGGCTGATCATCCGTGCGAGCTGATCCAGCTCCAGCACGCATGAACCCACATGATCCGTCTGGCTGAAGCGCAACTGATCGGCGTCGATGCCAGCGGGTTTCCCTGCCACCCAGTGCAGGCACTTCACATTGCTGACGCCGGTGTTGACGGTGATCAGGTGCAGTTCTTCGCCGTTGTCCTTGGTGCGAATTTCGAGGTTTCCCAGATAACGCGCTTGATGAAAATGCCTGAGTGACGACGTGTGGGTCTCGTGGCGTTTGTAGACCCGTACGCCTTGGCTGTAGCGATACTGTTCGGTGTCGTGCGGCCCGGTGTCGTGTTCGGCGAGCGTCACCGATGCCAGCTGGTTTTGCGCGTTCCACTGCAATGGCTGACCGGGTTGCAGGACCAGCAGGTTGCCGGCTGGGTCAAACAATGTGTCGAAGTCCGGAGCCGGGTCGCCGGGCTTCCAGCGCACGCCGCGGTTGCTGTCGGGGTCGATGAGCATTTCGCGGGTATGCGAGGCACCGTCGCGCACGTGGGTGAACTTGATCAGGTTGTTGCCGTCATCGTAGGTGTAGGTCCGGACGTAGTTGCGCCGGTCATTGGGGTCGGTCGGCTGCGGTCGCCCCGGGTTGTCTTCCTGCTTTCTGTTTTCGTCACTGCCGCTGGCGTGGCTCAGCCGGTAAAGCGAGTCATAGACAAACGTGCGCTGACCGGCGACTCGCTGGTTGCGGAAAAACTTCGGCGTGAAGGTGTGATCGACAATGCTCTGGATGTTACCCACGAAATCGTAGGTGTACTCCAGATCCTGAAGCGGCGGATCCGCTGCTTTTTGCGCAATTTGCCGGTGCAGACGGCCGTCGGCGGCGTGGTAATGCCAACGGCTGGTCACGCCGTTGCCGGCCAGTTGCTCGGTGATTTTTCCGTCGGCGCTGTACTGCGCGTCATTCAATATCGGTTGCGCCGCCTGACCGCTGAGTTGCAGTTGCACCTGCACCAGTTGCCCGGCGATGTCATGGATCAATTGTTGCCGGTGCCCGCCGGCATCGGTGCTTTCCAGCAGCGCACCGAGGGGGCTGAATAGCTGATGACTGGTGAAGGATTCGCCGTCGTGGAAAGTGCGGGTTTCGCTGCGCGCCTGACCGGACATGGCGAACCCCGTGATCTGGACTTTGCCCGATGAATCCATCACTTCAATCAGTTGCCCACGCCGGTTGTGACCGGCGTCTGCCGTGGCGCTGGCATAGATGAAATTTTCGATGCCCGGCACGCGGTTCTCTTCGACGGCCACCACGCGCAGATGATTATCGTAGCTCATGCGCCGATGAGTAGCGTGCGCGTCCCACGTTTGCAGCCGTTCGGCGGCCAGCCCCGGCAGGCTTGTGCTCTCGCCGGAATCGACGCTGCGAGTTTTCAATGGCTGGCCATTCAGCGTATGCACGGTGGTGGTGTTGGATCGCGGCAGGCGCGGATCCCGCTGTGCCACAAGCTGGCCGGATGTGTCATGCAGCAGACGGGTGATGAGCGGCCGTACCGCGCCACCAGCGACACTGCGCAGGTATTCGATGTGTCTGACGGGCAGGCCGCGCCCATCTCTGGCATTTACCGAGGGTGTATTCACGTGCACCGAAGTATTCATGGCATGGCCTTCTTCGGTTGTTTCGCAGAGGTGCCAGTCCTGGCAGGTCTGGCCGGTGCCGGGGCAATCGTGTCATCGGTGTCGTTGAAGTCGTAGCTGCAGGTGAACCAGGGATGCAGGATGTCGTAGGCCAGATGCCCCAAGGCGTTGATCGTCTTGATCGGTCGGCCCAATGCGTCGTAGAACAGCTGGTCGTGATAGCCATGCTCGCGCATCGCGCTGTCGCTGATGTAGCGCCAGGTATTCAGGTAATACGCTCGGTAAACCCTGATCGTCTCGCCCTTGTGGTTGTACTCGACGCGCCCGCTGACGCGCCAGCGTGGGTCGGCCGCGGCTTCGATCAGTGTGCCATCCGGGCCAACCTCGAGATTGCCATCGGCCGTGGATACATACGCATCGCCCGCCGGTACCAATTGTTTGCTTTGCAGCTCGCGGCCGAAACCGTCGATATACCTGACAACGATCTGGATCAACTTCTGCGGATCATAGGGGTAGCGGTCGGCCACCAGCACGGCGCTGTGCACCGGCTGGCGTGCTGCGGTGTGGATCAGTTTAAGCAGGGTCTGTTCGCTGGCGGTGCGTTTTTTCAGTTTGCTCAGGTCGCGCAGGGCCGCAGCACGGACGTGGCCGCTGGGCAGTATCCAGCCCTTGGCGATCCATTGTTTGCGTTTGAGTCGCAGTGCCGCAGGAGGCAAAGACGCCATCCAGCTGAACAGTTCTGTGCGCACTGCACTGGCGGCGGACGCCACCACCCGTTCTGGATTGGCGATGGCGTAGGCCACGCTCAGATCGGTTTGTGGCGGGTAAAGGGTCAGCGGATCGAAACCGGCAGGCACTCCTTGTTCTGTGCCGTAAAAGCTGAGAACTGTGGGCTGACCGCCCGCATCGTAACGCGCCTCCTGAATATTCTCGTTGCGATCCCTGATCCTCACCGGCAAGAGGGTGTGCGGGTCGTACGTGATGTTGGTCACGCAGCCATCCGGCTGGGTGATGGCAATGGTGTGCAGGTGGTTGGCGTCGCGGGTTATTTCGGTCACGCCATGGCTGGCAGTGGGTTGCGCAGTGAGGGGCTGAAAGAAGCCCGCGGCATCGGCAAAAGTGAAAAACCCGCTCTGGGCCGACCACAGGTTTTCCAGAGGGTCTTGCACTGGATCCTCCGGGAAAAACAGGTTCATCGCCTGGTATCCCATTGCTCTCAATTCTGCACGAATGACAATTGGCGGGTTGACGCTGTCGTAAGCCGCAAGCGCTTTTTCATCGAACACCGCCTGCTCTGTCGGGCCTGGCAGCGGCGGATACAGTTGTGTGCCGTCGGGGGCTTTCAGATACGTTTGCCGAGACAGTGCGGTCAGTTCGCGCAGCGCGGTCCATTCGGGACTGGCGTGATGAGCGGCAAATTGTTCGCAACTGATCTGGGCCGGGGTCAGTCCACCGGGCAGCAAACCCTCGGGCATGATCCACGCATTGCCGCGCTGCCGCGAAGGCAGTCCGAGATGCCAGCGGGTCGGGTCAGTCAGGTGAATGAAATCAGCGAACGTCTCTGTCAGGTAAAAGACTTCTTGCTGCGGGTCGAAGCTGTCTGCCCAGGCTTGCTTTTGATCTTCCTCTTCGAATGGGTCCGTGGCGCTGCGACGGCGCGGACAGTCGACGGTGATGCTGTGTTCAGGCATCCCGAACTGATCCCACTCCAGATTGACCACCTGCCGGCAACGCGGGTCATCCATGAAGCGTTCGTATTGGTGACTGCGGGTTTCCTGTTCCAGCACCAGCAGGCTGGATGGAGTGTCGATGACTTGCCGAACCCGGTAGCGATGCTCGGTCAACGCGAACAGGCGAGCCGGCGACGGGTCATCGGCCTGGGTCACTTCGCTGCGCAACGCCCGACCTGCGAGGGCGTAGGCGATTTCGGCCTCATTGGCGGCGCGCCGCTTGTAAATGCGCTCTGCGCCGCGTTTGGCATCGAACGCGGTAATGACGGTTGGGCCGAGGGGGGAGATCTCATTGTCGAGGTCGCAAGTGTCCTTCAAGTCCTGATCAACGAATTGACCGATATGGAACCAGTTTTTTACCCGCATCGGGGCGGTATGGCCGCTCGCGGCCTTGCCCGGTTCCAGTTCACTGTCGGTCTGATAGACCCGCGCAAACCCGCGGAACTCTCGCTCGAGCCCGTCGTAATAGCCCTGAAAATACTCGAACGACTGCATCAGGTAATTGCCGGTGATTTCATCCTCCTGACGCAACCATTCGAGCACCATCTGTGAGAACGGCAGGTGGCACACGGGATGTCTGCGTGCGACCAGTTCCTGGCGTTTTTCATCCAGCCAGTACTGCGCGCTACTGCGGTATCGCAGAGTGGCGTTGTAGCCCATGTTGTTATTGCTGCCGATAAGCATGTAAGGACGGTTGCTGACGAAGTGATACACCCAGTGCTGCGGCTTCATGTGCGGCACGGTCAGCAGCAGGCTGGCGCAGCCCAGCCCTTGCAGATCGGCGAAGGTCACCTGGCAGAGGTTGTCGTAGCGAGTGCCGGCAGGCCATAGAACCCGGATCGGCGTCGGCGCCAGGCCATTGCCGCCATGGTTGAGCCAGATCTCGAAATAGTCCGAGGACAGATAAATAAACGCCGGGGCGCCGGAGCCATCGATATCGGCGATCCGCACCCGGTCGGCATCGAATTCACCATACCCGAAAGGCAAGTCGCTCAGTTTGAAACCCGTTTCAAACCGGCCATGGCCGAGGCTGGGCCAGCATCTGATTTCATCGTGACGGATGCGGCACAACTCCATACCGCTGGCGCCCAGTCCGCTGAACATCACCAGTTCACTGCGGGCGTCGCTGAACAGCGGCAGTCTGTCCGGGCCATGGGGTTGCTCCTTGCCGGCAGCAAAGCCCTGCTCGCGCAGGTTGGCGTACACCCGCACGCTGTTCGGGCCGACCTTCGCAACCGATTGCAGGCCGTCGCCGATCAAGTCCCCGAGTTGCGCCAAATGATGAAAGAACTCGACCGGAAATTGCGCAAACGGCTTGAACAGCGACCAACTGCCATCCGGGTTGAGGGTGTAATAACCGCTTAGCCCCGGTTGCGCGACAATCCAGTCCAGGCGGCCGTCGCCGGTCAGATCGGTAAGGACCTGCACCACCGCTTTGCTGCTGTCCGCATTCGGGATCAGCGGCAGCAAGGTCCACGGGCCATAAATGACTTCATCAGTGCCGGGTGTGCCGCGCAAGGGTTCGCGGTAGTACCACGCGCCGTCGTACTGACAGAGGAATCCGGGCAGGCCTTCGCCATTCAGGTCAACGCAGTGGTAAGGCTGGCCGTCGTTGAGACCGGGCATGTTATCGAGTTGCAAGAACGGCTGCGGCTGGGTGTCGAGCACCGCGTCTTGATAGAACAACTCGATTGGTGGTGTGTGCTTGACCAGACCCGTTGCGTCGTAACTCATGGAGTGCGCCGCTTTCAACTGGCTGTATTGCTGCGGTGTTTCTTCGTGCTCCAGCAACAGACGGTTGACCAGCACCTTGGCGGTCCCGATGTTGTTGAACAGCAGGAACTGTCTGCAAAGGCGTCGGGTAGCAAGTTCGAAGCCATAGCGGTACATGCGAAAGGGGTCGGAGCGCACCGTCCAGGCGTTTTCATTGGGTGCTACAAACGGTGGAACATCATCGAGTCCGGCGACGCGTTCGCCGTAATCGGCGACCAGCCGGAACAGCCAGTCGAGTAATTGCGGTTGCGCATGATCAAAGCAGTACAGGTCAGTACTGGCGGTTTTGTTGCAGTAGCACACCTGCTGCAGATAACGCTGGGCCTGGTAATCAAAATGGCGGTCAGCGACCTGGTCATCGCGCTTGTACTGATAGAAGACGTTTTCGCCCACCGGGTTTCTGATTTCCGTCAGCAACCACTCGGCGATGTGGGTCGGCTCCTTCGGGTCGTAGATGCACGCATCATCGTTGTAGCCGTAGCAATAGCGCGTACCGTCGGCGCCGTAGACGATCCAGAACGGTTTGCCGACGTCGGGGGTCCAGAGTTCGTAACGGTCGAACGACGTTTCCTGACGCGGAATGTATTTCACGATTGAAAATTTTCTGGCTTGCCGGCCTTTGCCGCGGGTTCGCCGGGTCGACTTGATCTTGCCGCGCGTGGTCACTTCGGGATGTAGATCGGTGCCACCGGCCTGCATGACGTCGTCCGCCAAGTATTGCGGCACACCTTTGCTGGTCTTGCGGATGATGGCGCCGGGATTGATCTGCCAGCCGAGGCCGCATTTGCCGTTGCCCGAACTGCCGTCATAGACCAGATCCAGTGCCGGATTGAGCGATCGCGCATCGAGGAACGGCACCGGTATGGCGTATGACCGCCCGCCCGTCACGCCTATTTCTCCCCAACTGCGTCCACCCGCAGTCGTCGACGCAGATTTGGCGATGGACGGTGGGGTGATCAGCGCAACTGCATCAAGGGACATGGCAACGCAACCAGTGAATGCCGAGGCTGCACGCTAACAGACTGCTTGTAGCGTGACACCTGTCAGATCTGACAGGTGTCACGCGCTTCAATTTGTGGCAGGCAATAAAAAAACCGGGCGATCATTGCTGATCACCCGGTTTTTTTGCCAGCAGATAAAAGCCTTACTGCACTTCTACCGCCAGGCTTTCGCTGATCTTCTTCTGCCAGATTGCGGGGCCGGTGATGTGTACCGATTCACCCTTGCTGTCCACCGCGACGGTGACCGGCATGTCCTTGACCTCGAACTCGTAGATCGCTTCCATGCCCAGCTCGGCGAATGCCAATACCTTGGACTTCTTGATCGCCTGAGCAACCAGGTAGGCGGCGCCGCCGACAGCCATCAGGTACACGGCTTTGTTGTCCTTGATCGCTTCGATCGCGGTCGGGCCGCGCTCGGATTTGCCGATCATGCCCAACAGGCCGGTCTGCTCGAGGATCTGCCGGGTGAACTTGTCCATCCGCGTGGCGGTGGTCGGGCCAGCCGGGCCAACCACTTCGTCACCGACCGGGTCAACCGGGCCGACGTAGTAGATGAAGCGACCTTTCAGGTCCACCGGCAGGGTTTCACCCTTGTTCAGCATCTCGACCATGCGCTTGTGCGCGGCGTCGCGACCGGTGAGCATCTTGCCGTTGAGCAACACCGTTTCGCCCGGTTTCCAGCTCTGCACGTCTTCCGGGGTCAGGGTGTCGAGGTTGACGCGACGGGCCGACGGGCCGGCTTCCCAGACGATTTCCGGGTAGGCGTCCAGCGGTGGTGCTTCGAGCGAGGCCGGGCCGGAACCGTCGAGCACGAAGTGCGCATGGCGGGTGGCGGCGCAGTTCGGGATCATGCACACCGGCAGCGAGGCTGCGTGAGTCGGGTAATCCATGATCTTCACGTCGAGCACGGTGGTCAGGCCACCGAGGCCCTGGGCGCCGATCCCCAACTGGTTGACCTTCTCGAACAGCTCCAGACGCATTTCTTCGATGCGGTTGGACGGGCCACGCTTTTTCAGCTCGTGAATGTCGATGGATTCCATCAACACTTCTTTCGCCATCACCGCGGCTTTCTCGGCGGTGCCACCGATGCCGATGCCGAGCATGCCCGGTGGGCACCAGCCGGCGCCCATGGTCGGAACGGTCTTGAGTACCCAGTCGACGATCGAGTCGGATGGGTTGAGCATGGCCATTTTCGACTTGTTCTCGGAACCGCCGCCCTTGGCCGCCACGTCCACTTCCACGGTGTTACCCGGGACGATGGAGTAGTGGATCACGGCCGGGGTGTTGTCCTTGGTGTTCTTGCGAGCGCCCGCCGGGTCGGCGAGGATCGAGGCACGCAGGACGTTTTCCGGCAGGTTGTACGCCTGGCGCACGCCCTGGTTGATCATGTCGTCCAGGCTCATGGTCGCGCCATCCCAGCGCACGTCCATGCCCACGCGGACAAATACGGTGACGATGCCGGTGTCCTGGCAGATCGGCCGGTGACCAGTGGCGCACATGCGCGAGTTGATCAGGATCTGCGCCATCGAGTCACGGGCCGCTGGCGATTCTTCGCGCAGGTAGGCTTCGTGCATCGCCTGGATAAAATCCACCGGGTGGTAATAGGAAATGAACTGCAGGGCGTCGGCAACGCTCTGAATCAGGTCGTCTTGCTTGATCACGGTCATGAGTCGCGCTCCTCTGTAAGACGGGAACATTCAATAAGGTGCCTGCGGTTTGGGTGCATCGGTCGACCGCAGACACCTTTCAAGGCACGCCGGGGTAGCTGGCGCGACGCTAAAAAGGCGCGGCAGTATAGCGCGCCTCGGGGGCAGGGGCATCTGCCGGGAGTCATTCGTTGGTCGCATGGATTGGCCGGGTTTTGGTGGGCGGGGGGTTAAGTCAAAAGCTTAACCCCCTCACCCCAGCCCTCCCGAACGTCGGACCGCCCCCAAGGGGGCGAGGGGGGAAAGGGAGCAGATTTTCATGCTTTTCAAAACTTAAGTTCGGCTCGATATTTCCGGTCGGAGGGACTTGAACAAACACCTCGGTCAGTCCCCTCTCCCTCCGGGAGAGGGCTAGGGTGAGGGGCTTTTGGCGTTTTTCAGGCCACACTTTTGACGCCAATTATCCGGCCCGAAAATCAATGGTCATTTATCGACCGCGCCACTAAAGTGGCAGCCGGTCTGTAGAGTAGGACACTCAGTCAGCCTCCTATCGCACGGTGAGTCAACGATTGACCCATAACGCCATTCAACGCCTTTTGCTCAAACGCTTTGCCCTTGCAGCCGGCACTTATGGACTGGCATTGCTGCTACTGTGGCTGGCGTTTTTCACCGGGCATTACAATCAGCCGCTGAGCACAGTGGCCATCGGCAGCGCCCTGGTCGTGATCAGCCAGGCGATTCTGTTTGCCGTATTTTTATCCGGCTGCAACCTGCGCTTCTCCGACCCGAGCCTGACCGAAGCCCAAGTGCTGCTCGGCATCGGCTGGCAGACCTGGCTGATCTCCCATGTGCACGAGGCCCGCGGCGAATTTCTGGTGTTCTACGTGTTGATCCTGCTGTTCGGCCTGTTCCATCTGTCGCGGCGTGCCTTCACGCGGTGTGCGCTGTTGGTGTTCTGCAGTTTCTGCGCGATCACTCTGTGGGACGGTTACCACTTCCGCTTGCCCGACCCGGCGCTCGCCGCATTGCAGGTGAGCATTTTGTTCATGGTGCTGGCGTGGCTGGTGCTCTACGCACGCTTCGTGCAGACCTCACGTCAACGCATGCGTCAGCGGCGGTTTGCCTTGCAAGCGCATCAGGACACACTGCGCGGGATGATGCGCCAGCTCGAAGACCTGGTGGCCACAGACGAATTGACCGGGCTGTTCAATCGCCGGCATTTCCTGCGTCTGGCCACGCGCGAACTGGATGCGATGGAGGCCGACATGGTGCACGGTCTGGCGCTGATCGACCTCGACCACTTCAAACGCATCAACGATGTGCATGGCCATGCGGCGGGCGATCAGGTGTTGCAGGCATTCGCCGGGGTGGCCGGTGCCTGTCTGCGCGAGGGCGATGTGTTGGCGCGCTACGGCGGGGAAGAGTTCGTGGTGTTGCTGCCTGACTGCGACGCCGAGCGTCTGACCGCGTGTTGCGAACGTCTGCGCATCGCGTTCACCGATGTCGAACTGGTCGGCCTCAAGGTAAAAAACCTCAGCCTGTCAGCGGGCATGACGTTGCTTGAATTGGGCGATGATCTGGATGACGCCTTGCAGCGTGCCGATCAGGCGCTCTATCGCGCCAAACGCGACGGGCGCAATCGCTGCGCGGCGGCGTGGGAGAACGTCGATGCCTGAACTGCGCGTCGGTGAACAGCAATGGTCAGTGGCGGCTGGCAGCAATCTGCTCGATACGCTGAGCCAGAACGGCGTGGCCGTGCCCTATAGCTGCCGCGCCGGCAGTTGCCATGCGTGTCTGGTGCAATGTGTGCAAGGTCTGCCGGCCGACAGTCGCCCGGATGCCTTGAGCGCCGAACAGCGTCAGCAGGGTTGGCGGCTGGCCTGTCAGTGTCAGGTGATTGAAGATCTGCAGGTGCACACCTTTGATCCGCTCAGCGACGGTCGCCCTGCAGTGGTCGAGGCGCTCGACTGGCTCGGCGACGGCGTGCTGCGTCTGCGCCTGACCCCGCAGCGTCCATTGCGCTACAGCGCCGGCCAGCATCTGGTGTTGTGGGCGGGTAACGTGGCGCGGCCGTATTCGTTGGCCAGCCTGCCGGAAGAAGACCGCTTCCTCGAATTCCACCTCGATTGCCGCCAGCCCGGCGAATTCAGTGATGCCGCACGGCGCCTGCAGATCGGCGATCCAATCCGCCTCGGCGAACTTCGCGGTGGCGCACTGCATTACGACCCGGACTGGCACGAGCGGCCACTGTTGCTGCTCGCCGCCGGCACCGGGCTCGGCCCATTGTTCGGCGTGTTGCGCGAAGCGTTGCGTCAGGATCACCAAGGCGCCATTCGCGTCATTCACCTGGCGCATGACGCCGACCAGCATTATCTGGCCAGACCGCTTGAGGCACTGGCGGCCCAGCGCGAAAACCTCAGCGTCGAGCTGTGGACAGCGGCCGAGTTGCCCTCGGTTTTGAACGAACTGCGACTGCCTTCACGCCAAGCTGTTGCATTGCTGTGCGGGGGCGCGGCTAGCGTTGATGCGTTCGCCAAACGATTGTTTCTGGCGGGTTTGCCCCGCAACCAACTATTGGCAGACGTTTTCCTGTCGCGGGGTTGAATTTTTCTCTCGGTCATGTGACGAAAGCGGACGGACGGTGGCTCTGACTGTCAGATCTGACAGTAGAACCATGAGCGACTTTTGATGTTGGATGAAGAACCTGTCGACCCGCGTCGATATCATCGCAACGTCTAAAAGGATTTCGCCATGTCAGCCCAGAATCAGGCCTCCCCCATGCTTGACCCCGCCTGGGGTTTTCAAGGCATCGTTAACCCTGCCTTTCCAGCAGGTACGACACCGTTCGTGCAGAGCGTCGCCACTGGGCCGGGCGACAAAATCACCTATGGCGGGATTTTTTTTGACTCGTCTCATGATTTCAATTTTTTCGTCGGACAACTCAATGCTGACGGATCGGCTAACAAAAACTTCAACAACGGAGCAGTGGTCATCGACAGCTTTGGTCAAGCTGAATCTCTACATTGTCTTGGCGTTGCAGCCAGCGATGATGCGGTCAATCCGAAGATTTACTGGGCAGGGCAGAGCAGCGCACCGGGTCCCAATATGCGGGTCGCCCGCTTCAATAGTGACGGCAGTCTCGACCAGTCATTTGGCAATGCGGGCTATGTAAACCTCACACTTGATGTCAGCTTGAATGGAGTCTCTGTACGCGAGCCTTCGTTGCTTGGTAACTCGGCTAGCGCCTCCGGCTCAGTGTATTTGCTGCCCGACGGCAAATTAGTGTTATCCATCTATTACCTTACCGGCATTGGGGGGCCTGGGTGGGGATACATCGTGCGATTGCACAGTGACGGTTCGTTAGACAAAAGTCTGAACGGCACGGGTTATTTTCAAGTTCGCCATTCCGGCTCCCATGTGACGCAACAGACTTGCACGTTAATATCGAACGGCGGTGATTACCTAAGTGCTGGTGCCATGTTTGACCCAAGTGCTGACCCGAATCACGTACCCATGTTTGCCCGTCATCATCCCGATGGAACTCCCAATAAGGTATTCGGGGACAACGGCTTTTCAGTCATCGCGGATCCCGCGCTTGCCAAAACGCGATTGGCGGCCATGGGGCAACTGAGTACTGGGGACTTCGTGGGAATCGGATCTGTCATACCCAGTTTTGAATCCGGGCTGCTGGTTGGGGTCGATCAAAGGGGTGATTGTTTGTGGAGTACCATGAGTCGCCTTGGCGGAGAGAGTACGGCTTGGGCTAGCGGTGTAGTGGATGCCAACGACAGGATTTTGGTCGGCGGGGGGCAGCGACGCTCAGGTGGCGGCAAATTTGATGTCGTGGTCGCGCGCTTTCTCAAGGACGGGCAGATTGACGCTGCCTACAATCTCGCTGGCTATGTGATTATCCCGTCCGCTGAGGAGACGGTCGTCTATGCGATGGCGATCCAGTCTGATCAGAAGGTACTCGTTGTAGTTGAAACCAGCGGACAACCGACCCTGTTGCGACTGTTGGCACCCGTTTAACGGCCTGCCCATTAGTCGATGAAGGCTGGACGGCGGCCGAGTTGCCGGGTGCTTTGGCGCAACTGCGCCTTGTTTCCCGGCAAACCCTGGCCTTAGTCTGCGGCTCGACCGCGAGCGAGACACGCCATGACCGACGCCATCCTGCTGCACCGCGAACGCGGTTTGCTGACCCTGCGCCTCAACCGCCCGGACAAGAAAAATGCCCTGACCCGCGCCATGTACAGCCAACTGGCCGACGCGCTGAAACAGGCTGACATCGACCCCGAAATCAACGCCGTGCTGATCACTGGCAGCGCCGAGTGCTTTACCGCCGGCAACGACATCAGCGACTTCATCCAGCAACCGCCGAGTGACCTCGACAGTCCGGTGTTTCACTTCATGCTGCATTTGCTGGAATGCCGTAAACCAGTGATCGCGGCGGTAGCGGGAGCGGCAGTAGGGATTGGCACGACGATGTTGCTGCATTGCGATCTGGTCTACGTCGCCCGCGATGCCCGCTTGCGCATGCCGTTCGTGAATCTGGGGTTGTGCCCGGAATTCGGTTCCAGCCTGATCCTGCCGCGGTTGCTTGGGCAGGCCAAAGCGTCGGAGTTGTTGCTGCTCGGCGAAAGCTTTACCGGCGAGCAAGCGGCGCAGTGGGGGATCGCAACCGAGGCGTTGGGCAGTGGCGAAGCGGCGTTGGCGCGCGCGCGGGAGATGGCGCTGCGCTTCGATGAATTGCCGGCGGAGGCGGTGCGCATCAGCAAGCAATTGATGCGCGCGCCGGATCGCGAACTGATCCGCAAAGTGATCGAGGAGGAGGGCGCGCTGTTCACTCAGCGGCTACGGTCGCCGGAGGCTTTGGCGGCGTTGACTTCGTTCATTAGACGGCATTGAAAAGCCTGCCCTCACCCCAGCCCTCCCGAAACGTCGGACCGCCCGGAGGGAGAGGGGGCCGACCGAGTTGGTTTGACGTTCTACATCGACCTGAAATACCGAGCTGAATGCAGGTCTCGAAGACTACACAGATCGGCTCCCTTTCCCCCTCGCCCCCTTGGGGGCGGTCCGACGTTCGGGAGGGCTGGGGTGAGGGGGTAAGATCTCAAGCCTCACACACACTCCAGCCACAACACCAAAAACCAAAAAAGCCCCGGCACTCACATGCCGGGGCTTTTCATTTACAGCAGCCGATCACTCAGACCTGCGGATCACCCACATGCAGGATCTTCATCCCGTTGGTGCCGCCAGTGGTGTGGTAGCTGTCACCCTTGGTCAGAATCACCCAGTCACCTTTCTCGACAACGCCACGCTTGACCAGCTCGTCGATCGCCTTCTGGCTCACTTCGTGCGGCGGCAGCGAGGCCGGGTCGAACGGTACGGTGTACACGCCACGGAACATCGCTGCGCGGGCCTGGGTTTCGCGGTGCGGGGAGAACGCGTAGATCGGCACCGAAGAACGGATGCGCGACATGATCAACGGCGTGTAGCCACTCTCGGTCAGCGCGATGATCGCCTTCACGCCCGGGAAGTGGTTGGCGGTGTACATGGCCGCCAGCGCGATACTCTGATCACAGCTTTCGAAGACCTTGCCGATACGGTGGCTGGAGGTCTTGCCGGTCGGGTGCTTTTCAGCGCCGACGCAGATACGCGCCATTGCCTGCACAGCTTCCAGCGGATACAGCCCGGCAGCCGATTCGGCGGACAACATCACGGCGTCGGTGTAGTCGAGCACGGCGTTCGCCACGTCGGACACTTCGGCGCGGGTCGGCATCGGGTTCTGGATCATCGACTCCATCATCTGGGTCGCCACGATCACAGCCTTGTTGTGGCGGCGTGCGTGCAGAATGATTTTCTTCTGAATGCCTACCAGCTCGGCGTCGCCGATTTCCACACCGAGGTCACCACGGGCAACCATCACCGCGTCGGAGGCCTGGATCAGACCGTCGAGGGTTTCGTCATCGGCCACGGCTTCGGCACGTTCGATCTTCGCCACCAGCCAAGCAGTACCGCCGGCCTCGTCGCGCAGTTGACGGGCGTAGTTCATGTCGGCAGCGTCACGCGGGAAGGACACCGCGAGGTAGTCGACTTCCATTTCAGCGGCGAGCTTGATGTCGGCCTTGTCTTTTTCAGTCAGGGCCGGCGCGGTCAGGCCGCCACCGCGACGGTTGATGCCTTTGTGATCCGACAGCGGGCCGCCGATGGTCACGGTGCAATGCAGCGCATCGTCAGTTTGGGTATCAACGCGCATCACTACGCGGCCGTCGTCGAGCAGCAGCTCGTCGCCCACGCCGCAGTCCTTGACCAGATCCGGGTAGTCGATGCCGACCACTTGCTGGTTGCCTTCGGTCAACGGATGGCTGGTGGAGAAGGTGAACTTGTCACCGATCTTCAGCTCGATCTTCTTGTTGGCGAATTTGGCGATACGGATTTTCGGGCCTTGCAGGTCACCCAGCAGGGCGACGAAGCGGCCGTGCTTGGCAGCGAGGTCACGCACCAGCTTCGCGCGAGCCTTGTGCTCGTCGGGGGTGCCGTGGGAGAAGTTCAGACGGGCGACGTCCAGACCAGCCAGAATCAGCTGTTCGAGAACTTCCGGCGAGTTACTGGCCGGGCCAAGGGTAGCGACGATTTTGGTACGACGGACGGACATGCAAAGACTCCTCAGGTTCAAGCGCTCGCAGAGGCTACTATGCTCGGCGGGTGTAGTCATTGTTCGTTTGCACTACTTATTCGTTTGTTTTTCGAAATGAACATTTCCGAGGATTTTCGCGGGAGGCGGTAGGCCGTTGGTCGGGACTGTCATTTCTGTCAGGTGGCACCGACTAGTAGAACTGTTTGACTCCTGCGCAGTGTCGTCAACAGGTGACGCACCAAGGAGATCAGCATGACTACAGCTCTTCCAGCTCCAGTAATCAAAATTCCGACGGCCAATTCAAAGGTCAAGAATCCCGTGAACTTCAAAGGGAATGGAGCGCCGGGCGCGACGGTTAGCCTGAAAGTCGATGGTGTGAGCCATACAATCGTTGTTCCTGCGAACGGCAGTTGGCACATATCAATCCAATTGGGCGAAGGGTCGAAGATTGCCGCTGCGTACCAAGTGCTGGATGGTGAAACTTCGTTACCGACACCCGAACTCAAGTTCGAAGTCGAGTAATTCAGCAATCTGTTCCATCGCACATACGCCGACCCAGGTCGGCGTTTTCCATTCTCGAACGGTGGGCTACAGTATTTTCAACATGGGTTTTCTGAAGATTTCCGTCAGCAGGTCGATACAGAGCACAAGACAGGAGAACCCCCATGCGATTGTTGCCCATTGCCGCCCTTGCCCTCGCCGTTATCAGCGTCACGGGCTGCACCCGTTGGTCGATGAACCATCATTTGAATAACGCCTACAGCGCCTATGACCGCGGCAATTGCGAGCAGGTGATGCTCGAACTGTCCAAGGTCGAGCGCTCCAGCCGTGCGCGCCCATATGTGTGGCCGGAAGTGTCGATGATGCGTGGCCAGTGCCTCGAGCGGCAGAAACTGTTCGTCGATGCGGCGCAGACCTATCAGTTCATCATCGCCTCGTACCCCAACAGCGAATACGCCTACCGCGCCCGCGCGCGTCTGGAAACCTTGCAGAGCCTGGGCCATTACCCGACGCGCAGCGCAGCCGCCGTGGTACGTCCGACACGTTTCTGATTGCACTTGTCATACAAAAGCTGGCCGCTTGTACAGGCTCAGCTATAGTCCAGTGACACCGATTCAGAGTTGTGCTTCTGAGTCGGCGCAACACCTGCAACTGGCATGAGAAGTAAGTGACGGCGGATTGGCGACTGTCACACCGGAAGCGGGAAGAGCGCGGCTGACGCACGGCCACGTTCCGAAGCAAAGGTGCGGCTCTGTGACAGGGCCTTGCATGGCGAACTGTGCATGTTTACCGACCGTCGCATCGAACGGCACTTGCTGCCGTATTTTCTGCGAGTGTTCAACAGCGTCACCGACAAACCCATCGGCTTTCTGGGCAACGTGTCTGAAGACGGGTTGATGCTCATCAGTGAGTTGCCGATGATGATCGGTGCCGATTTCAATCTGCGTTTGAAAATCCCGCTGGGCGACGGCTACCAACAAGTAGTCGACCTCAGCGCGTGCTGCCTGTGGTGCCACGAAGACGCGACCCCCCAACATTACGACGCCGGTTTCAGCCTGCAACGGGCACCGCCGGAGTATGGGCAGTTGGTGGAGGCGTTGCGCCAGTATTTCAGTTTTCAGCCACTGCCTGCGTCTGCCTGATTCAAAACCGCCAGCGATGGCTTTAGAACCGACGCCACCCATTTAAATCGCTCGCGACCAAGCGAAGGGGTGGCGCCTTGAGCAGGTTAGTCGAACGGGAGGAATCACGAAAAAACGGCGCTCCCGGAGGCGCCCTGCACACAGCCACCATCGAGTGCGGGGATAGGGATTACCCGACTTGATGACGCTTATGCACCTTCGCGATACCTCCCGAGCGACTAAACCCGGCCGCTGATTGGCAGCGACGGGACTCAAGTTACGGGGCAACGCCAAGGCGCACAAGCCGGCGGATTCTGAGTGATGTGTAGGCAACGGCGCAAGGCAATGTAGCCCGTTGTTAGCACTTGCAGGACGCAGTCGGAGGGGGCTGTGGGAAGAGTTACCGTTGGTCGGGACTGTCAGAACTGTCAGGTGCGGCGGCGAAAGAGATTGGCATTCAATGACTCTACGAGCTTCCGCCGAAAACGCAGTTCCTGAACACTGAAGGGGTCGATCATGGATACAAACGATGGATCAGAATTAGAACCGAGTGATGAATCATCGGAAGCAAAAGTTACTGCTGAAAACGTTGCATCTACTGGCGATGCGGCAGCGGTTGCGTTTATTCTTTCTGGTAGTTATCTGGGCCTCGTGGCCGATATTGAACTTGGTTACGAGTGGGCAGCAGATTCCAGTCAGTTTTGGCTTACGGCTTATAGGACTAAGGTATCATCTAATAAAAAAAACCAAGGCTCTTTGACTATCGAGATATTGTCTGGAGGGGCTCGCCGCTGGAGTGCCTCCTGGGATCGCATGATCGGACAGACAGGTGGTTGGAATGCTCTACCCCGTAAGGCCGGGTGGGGGAATGTCGATAACGGTCAAGTTACCGTTAAAATGGAATATACGTTTGACATCGGTCAACTCAGACCGTCGCGGACCGCCAGTCAAGACTTCTTTAAGCCTTATCCTCCTAACCTCAACCTGATCAAGAATTTTGCCGCCTCACCTGTACGCGTGACAGGTACTCGCGGTATGCCCGAGTGCAATCTGCTCGTTCATAGAAATTTCGACACTGTGAAGACCTCTGGCAGCATTGCCGCAGACGGCACATGGTTTGCTGATCTTCAACTTCCTGTTGGTAAAAATCAACTGAGTATTAATGCTAATCAGTCCGGTGGTTCAGCTGAGTCCGGCCCTTCCAACCGAGTTTACCTGTACCGGGCAGCAATCACCTCACCGACGGAAAACGAGGTAGTGCCCGAGAAAGGGTTAACGTTCAGGGGCATCGCCGCACCAGGTACTGTGATGACAGCCGTCAGGAACGGTGTTGGAACACCTTGGTCCAACACTGTCAACACCGGTCAGGGAACGACTTGGGCAGCGGCAATGTTGCCCAATCTTGGTTTGGGCAGCGGTCAGATATCGGTAATAGTAGAGATCGACGGAAATTCCCAACACTACACTTATCCGGTTACGTTCTGGCTCTTGGGTTCTCCACGCATCACCAACACTGTCTTCGACGTAACTGTGGGCTTCACCCTCACTGGCAATAACCGTTTATCCGGCGCCGAGGTGACTGCCTACATAGGTTCTTCGGGGACATTGGTTGGAACGGCACTGCCGGCTACAACCGATGCTTTTTCGATCCAGACGGATACCAAACCGGGACTGATCGTTATCACGACGCAAGCAAATCATTCAGGCAAAAGCTCTGGTCGTAGTGACGGTGTGACATTCAGAGTCGCCCCCCGCAAGCCCACCTTAGACTACAAGGTCGAAAATGGTATTGGCACGCTCCATGGCACTGGCTATGGCACTGCCAAGGTACTCGTGACGGGCACGTCTGCTTTCTCTCTTGAGCAAGTTGTC
>NZ_JAFCUQ010000033.1:0-28940 GCF_049896625.1 Pseudomonas sp. TWP3-1 | reverse complement strand
ATACATGCTTTTGGCCATGTGTGAGACGTTGGAGCAACACACCCCAGAGGAGCTGGCGGCTTTTGCTAAAGAAGCCATCGGCTGGATGGCCAGCCGAAGAACTTAGATGTGTAGATACCTATGCCGCGATGAGGGCCGCCCCGTCACCGCAGGCACATCAGCCCTTCACCAGACTCCTCACCGCCACAATCTCCGGCACCTCCACCTTGGCCATGTACACCCGCAACGGCTCGCTGATGTTGATGCGCTCATCAATATTCTGATCCAGCAGCAATTGAATTCGATCGCGCTTGAGCGTCATGGTCTGCTCGGTCGTCGGCGCCCAGATAAACTCGCTGCACGCAATGATGCCGTCATCGGCCACGTCCATGCCGAACGAGTCTTCGCTGAAACGCACGATGTAGTGGCCGGTCTTGCGGTTGAGACCGACAAAACCCTTGAGGTTGTCGGCAGCCTGGCAGATGAGTTCGGATGTGATGCGCATGGTAAACCTCACGAATTGATCGATGGTCTACACGCAGGGCGGATGGGTGGCGCGCCCTCTGCCGGGGCGCTTGCCGTGGCCAAGCGTACTGCAAACGAACGCGCAAAAGTGCGAAAAAATTCGCTTTAAGTACGTTTATGTCGGTCTGGCGATGGCACGTTTTCGTTTGAGTTGTTAAAAGGTAGGTCTTTGAAAATGCCTGCGAAAGGAACTCGACAATGCCCGCCACTTTCACCAAAAGCGCCCTGTTGCTGAGCTTGCTGCTCGGCCTCGGTCAGGCGCACGCTGCCAGTCAACTGAGCCCGGTTGCACTGGCTGCCGCCCAAGGCATTCCGCATCCAGCAGTGATCGCGCACCGTGGCGCATCGTTCGATGCACCGGAATCCACCGCCGCATCCTACAAACTCGCTCGCGATCTGGGCGCCGATTACCTGGAAATGGATTTGCAACGCAGCAAGGACGGCGTGCTGTTCGCCCTGCACGACGACAACTTGCAACGCACCACTGACGTCGCGACCAAGTTCCCGGAACGCAAGGACAGCCCGGCCAATGCCTTCACCATGGCCGAGTTGAAAACCCTCGATGCCGGCAGTTGGTACAACGCCAAATACCCGGATCGCGCGCGTCCGGCCTACGCTGGCCTGAAGATTCTGACCCTCGACGAAATCATCGACATCGCCCAGGCCAATCCGCTGCACAAGCCTGGCCTGTACATCGAAACCAAAGAGCCGAAGCAGTTTCCCGGGATCGAACGTGATCTGAAAGAAAAACTGCAGGATCGCGGCTGGCTGAGCCCGGCCGGTTCGAAACTGGCGAAAAGCGCACTCGGCGTCGGCCAGGGTAAAGGCAAAGTGATCCTGCAAACCTTCGAAAAGAGCAGCCTGGAAATGCTGCAGAAGGAAATGCCGCAAGTTCCGAAGATCCTGTTGCTGTGGGTTGGCGAAGGCAGCATCGAACCGAAATCCAACGTAACTTTCGCGGCCTCCGGCGAGCAGGACAAGAACGCCTTCTACGGCAAGCAGGAACCGAAATCCAAAGCTGAATTCCAGCAATGGGTCGACTACGCCAAGGCTCAAGGCGCAATCGGCACCGGCCCCTCGGCGAAACTGACCAATGGCGGCGATCAGAGTTATTCGGATCTGGTGCAACCGTGGATGAACCAGTACACCCACGATCAGGGCCTGCTGGTGCACGTTTACACCGCCGATGAGCCGGTGGACTTCCAGAAGGTCATGGACGCTGGCGTTGACGGTATCTTCACCAACCGCGCCAGCGAGCTGTTGAAGTTCTATAAACGCCCGGCGGCGGCCAGTGTTGATCAGGTGTTGAAGAACAACGGTTTCTAAGTGGCACCCGACACCGCGTGGACAGGCCGCCTCTGGCTGGGGCACGACTATGGCTTGATCCACGGGGTGTCGGGGCGCACTGCGCCCCACTCGCATTACGCCCACCAGATCATTCTTGCGCCTGAGCGGCCGGTAACGGTTGTGCTTGAGGGTGAGCCTGTCACCTCGTCTCGCCTGATGATTGCGTCGCAAACCCGCCATGCGATTGTTGATGCGCCGGACCCGTTGTTTACCGTGTACGCCGAGCCGTTGCTGTTTGACGTTGAAGCATTACGCGCGGCGTTGTTTAACAGCCAACTGTCGCTCGCTGCTCTAGAGCAAGCTGTGCGGCACTGCCCGCGTCGCCCACTCAGCGATCCACGGATCGAACGCGCACTTGCGGCCATCGATACCTCACTGTCAGGCAAAGTCGCGGCAAACGCCGTGGCCGCTACGGCACATTTGTCAGTCAGCCAGTTGCAACGCTTGTTCGTCAGCCAGGTCGGTCTGCCGGTGCGCAGGCTGGTTTTGTGGCGGCGCCTGCGGTTGGCGATAACGGCGATCCTCGCCGGCAGCGCGGTGACCGACGCCGCCCACGCTGCCGGGTTTGCCGACTCGGCGCACTTCTCGCGCAGTCTGAAAAAACTCTTCGGCGTCACCGCCCGTCAGGCGTTGCAGCATATCGAAGTGCGCTTGCTCGACTGACTCAACGGCGCAAGCCTTCCGGCACAGTCGGCTCCTTGCCGAGCCTCACCGCGGTGAACGGGTCCACGATCTGCGCTACATAATCCCGTGGAAAATCAGCTCGACTGCCAATCCCCAGATCGCCCTCGCGAATGCGGTAATCCTCGGTATAAAACGCCGTGCCCAGCAGCCAGTCCCACAGGTTAAAGAACAGCCCGAAATTGACGTCGCCAGCGCGCCCATACTTCATATGATGAAAGCGATGCAGCGGCGCCCAGGCGAAAATCCAGCGCAACGGGCCCAGGCGCATGTCGACATTTGAATGTTGCAGCAACAGTTGGATAGCGATGGCGAACGCCAGCAACACCGCCACATTCGACGGAATCCCCAGCAGCACCAATGGCAACAAACCTGCCGAAGCCTCCAGCAGTTGATGCAATGGATGTTTCATCAAACCGTTGAATCCGTAGAGTCGTTCAACGCTGTGATGCACCGCGTGTAACCGCCACAACCACGGCAGGCGATGGCTGGCGTAATGCATCAGGCTCACACCGGCATCAGCGATGAAAATCGCCAGCAGCAATTGCAGCCACAGCGGCCAGCCCGACGGCCATGCACCGTCAATCGCCAGCAACGCCACCAGCCCCGGCAGCGCCAGCAGGCCAACGGCGTTCAACGTTTCGTTGACCAGCGCATGCAGGATGTCGCGGCGGCGATCCCCGGCCGGGTGATTCCAGTTCGATTCGTAAGGCAAATAATGTTCAGCCGCGAACGACAGCAACAACGCCAATAGAAACAGCGGCAACAACCACAGCGTCGCGACGCCTGACAATACAAGCGCTGCCCCGATAAAGCCGCCCCAGAACAACGGCGCGTACAACCGCGCAAAGATGCGTTTCATGTCGACCTCCATAGATTGAAGGTCAAGCATGCAAGCCTGCCGAAAACGCCGATTGAACAAACAACGCAAGTTTTAAGGATGAGTTAAGTTGCGCTGGTTAACCTGAGGCCACTTAAACGAATCAACCAAATCAACCAAAGGAATAACCGATGAAAACTTTGACTGCCCTGTTTACCGCTGCTGCCCTGACCCTTACCGCTGGCCTGGCTCAGGCTGACGTTCGCGTCGATCAGATCCCGCAACTGGTCAAGGAAGGCAAGATCAAATCGCTGGAGTCGATGAACGCCGAAGCACTGAAACTGCACCCAGGTGCAACGATCACCGACACCGATCTGGACAATCACTTCAACGGCTACGAGTACGAAGTTGAGCTGAAGACCGCTGATGGCAAAGAGTTCGACGTTGATTTCGACGCGACCACCGGCAAAGTTCTGAGCGACAAGCAAGACACCTGATAAACCGGGTCATCGAGCCGCACGATTGCAAAATCGTGCGGCTTTTTTGTGTCTGGCGTTTGTCGGCCGACCCCGGTACCTGTGGGAGCTGGCTTGCCAGCGATGGCGGCATGTCAGTCAGTGCACAGGTCACTGACTGATCGCGCCGAATGTCAGGCGCTCAGACGCGCGGTGACTTCGTTCAAACGCCCCGACAGTCCATGCAGGTTCTGACTAGCGCTTTCGGTGCGTTGCACGTTGTCGAGGTTGGTGCTGGCGATCGAGGTGATCTCGGTCAGGTTGCGCGAGATGTCTTCGGCGACCGAGGTCTGCTCTTCGGCGGCGGTGGCGATCTGGCGGTTCATGTCGCGAATGGCTTCCACTGCTTGGGTGATGCGCTCCAGCATCGCGCCGGCTTGCGTCACTTGCTCGACGCTTTCATCGCTTTTCGACTGGCCGCTTTCGATGGCTTGTGCAGCATCCACCGCGCCGGTCTGCACGCTCTGGATAATCTGGTTGATCTCGATAATCGACGCCGCCGTACGTTGCGCCAAACTGCGCACTTCATCGGCAACCACCGCAAATCCACGTCCGGCCTCGCCAGCACGCGCCGCTTCAATCGCGGCGTTGAGCGCCAGCAGGTTGGTCTGCTCAGCAATGCCACGAATCACTTCCAGCACCTTGCCGATGCGGCCGCTGTCGGCTTCGAGACGACGGATCACCGAGGCGGTGTTAGCGATTTCACCGCGCATCTGCGTGATTGTGTGAATGGTGCCCTGCATGACTTTTTCACCCTGCTGGGCGGACTGGTCGGCATCGTCGGCAGCCCGTGCTGCATCAGCGGCGTGACGCGCGACTTCCTGGGCGGTGGCGGACATTTCGTTCATTGCCGTAGCCACTTGATCGGTGCGGTTGAACTGCTCGTTGGTGCCGCCAGCCATCAGCGTGGCAATGGAGTTCAGCTCGCCGCTGGCGCTGTCCAGATCCTGGGCGCTGCGTTGCAGGTGGCTGAACGTTTCAGCGAGGAAATCACGCAGGGTATTGGCCGCAGCGGCCAGATTACCCAGCTCATCCTGACGGGTGCTGACCACACGTTCGCCAAAACGCCCCTGGCTCAACTGGCTGACGTAGTCGATCAGTTTGCGAATCGGCTCGACCAGGTTGCGGTTGACCAGCCACAGGCTGAACACGCCAATTACAACGCCCGACGCGAGCATCACCAGCAAACCCAGCCACACAGTGCGGTCGGCGCTGGCGCTGATCTGCGCCGATTGCTCGACGCCCTCTTTACGCAGCTCGGAAACCAGTGCGCTCATCTGATCGCTGGTGGCGCGGTCGACACCTTTGACGGCAACGTCGCCGGCAGTCGGATCGGCACCGGCAGCCACGTAGGCATCGCGGCCCTTCTGATACGCCGTGCCCAGTTGACGGTGTTCTTCGCGCAGTCGTTCGATGCGGGTTTTCAGCGCAGGCTCGATGCCCTTCTGGTTGGCCAGCTCACCGAGAATCCCTTGCACATCACGTTGGCGGTCTTCGAACTGGCTCCAGTATTTCGCCAGGTCCGCGGGTTGCTTGCCGCGCAGCAAAACGTTTTTCCATTCCTGCACCTGCACCTTGAATTGCAGGTTGGCTTCGTCGATCAGTTGCGAGGTGCGCAAGGGCCCTTCGATCAACTGGCCGTAACTCTGCACGCCGTTGGACAGGAAGTGGAAACAGGCCAGCGCGATCAACAGGATCGCCAGCAGGCTGCCGCTCAACAGGGCAAGAATTTGCCCCTTCAGGGATTTTTGTACCGACATCGCAGCTACTCATGACAGGGATGAGGCACGTCCGACAAGACGTGAATTGTGGCCGGACATCCATGTCGGCGAACCGTGGCTCATGGCCAAAGGCGCGCAAGCTAACTCAGCTGTAATCGGCGCACCAGAGCGCTTCTTGAAAAATTTCCGACGACTGGCAAGCCATTGATTTGGCGTCATTTGACTGTCACCAAATCGTCATGAACCGGCGCGATGATGCGGCTCAGGTGAATCTGCAAATCCCGCGACAGACGCCCTCCTCGCAGCGAGCCTTCATGAACCACAGCCTCGACCTGAGTCACCGCGATCCAGACCTGTTCGGCCTGCTTTACGGCTTTCAATTTCGCCCCGGTGAACGCGGCCGCGAGGTGGATTCCGCGACCGCTCTGCGTTGCCTGCAAGACGACACCGATGGCGATGAATTCCTCTGGCTGCATCTGAATCTGGCGCACGCCGCGTGCGAACGCTGGATGAAAAGTCATCTGCAATTGCCCGAGGAGTTTTTCGAAGCGCTGCATGAAGGCTCGCGCTCGACGCGCATCGAGCATGTCGATTCGGCGCTGCTGGCGGTGGTCAACGACGTGGTGTTCAACCTGAGCAGCATGGTTTCGTCTGACGTATCGACGTTGTGGGTGTGCGTGCGCAGCAAGCTGATTGTCAGCGCGCGTCTGCAACCGTTGCACTCGGTGGACAAGTTGCGCTCGTCGGTCAAGGCCGGCGAATGCTTTCGCTCACCACTGGAGCTGCTGGTGCATCTGCTGCGCGATCAGGGCGAAGTACTGACGCAGATCGTGCGCAAGACCAGCCTCAGCGTCGATCAGATCGAAGACGAACTGCTCTCCTCGCGCCTATCGACCAACCGCGCCGAACTTGGTGCCAACCGGCGGGTGCTGGTGCGTTTGCAACGCTTGCTGGCGCTGGAACCCGGCTCGTTGCTGCGCCTGCTCAATCGCCCTCCTCCATGGCTGCAGAAGGAAGACGTCAAGGAGTTGCGCAAATCCACCGAGGAGTTCGCGCTGATCATCAACGACCTGACCGCGCTCGGCGAGCGGATCAAGCTGTTGCAGGAAGAGATCGCCGCCAACCTCAACGAACAGAGCAACCGCACGCTGTTCACCCTGACCGTGGTCACGGTGCTGGCGCTGCCGATCAACATCATTGCCGGTTTTTTCGGGATGAATGTGGGGGGCGTGCCGTTGTCGCAGGATGAGCATGGGTTCTGGATTCTGGTTGCGCTGGTGGCGACGTTTACCGTGATTGCCGGGCGTTGGGCCTTCCGCAAACGCCGGGATTATTAAGATCCCTGTGGCGAGGGAGCTTGCTCCCGCTGGGGTGCGAAGCGCCCCCCAAAACCAATCACCGCGATTTATCAGACAGAATGTAATCTGCCGCATTACGACTGCTGCGCAGCCGAACGGGAGCAAGCTCCCTCGCCACAGGGGATCTTTGCGCCGCCAGACCAGTTGCGGGGCTAATCCACCTAACACTGATCTACGGCAGCCTCTCTGTAACATTCTGCAACGATCATGGGCGACATTCCTTTCTTCGCTCAGGATTGTCCGCCCATGGCTACTCCATCGCTTTCCGCCAGCCAAGCGTCCGCCCCCAGCAGCCGGCCAGCGCTCGACAAGAAAACCAGCCCGTTCACCTACGTGATTTTTTTCGCAGTGCTGGCCATGGGGATGCTGTTCACCGCCTACAGCCTGATGCACGACATGCATGAACTGGGCACGCAGGTCACCACCTGGACGCCTTTCCTGCTGCTCGGCGTGGCGCTGTTGATTGCGCTGGGTTTTGAGTTCGTCAACGGTTTCCACGACACCGCCAACGCTGTGGCCACGGTGATCTACACCCACTCGCTGCCGCCGAATGTTGCAGTGGTCTGGTCGGGGTTCTTCAATTTCCTCGGCGTACTGCTGTCGAGCGGCGCGGTGGCGTTCGGCATCATCGCGTTGCTGCCGGTGGAGTTGATACTGCAAGTCGGTTCGTCCGCCGGCTTCGCGATGATCTTCGCACTGCTGATCGCCGCGATTCTGTGGAACCTCGGCACCTGGTGGCTGGGTCTGCCGGCCTCGTCGTCGCACACGCTGATTGGTTCGATCATCGGCGTCGGCGTGGCGAATGCCTTGATGCACGGACGGGACGGCACCAGCGGCGTCGACTGGGCACAGGCGACCAAGATCGGTTACGCGTTGCTGCTGTCGCCGCTGGTAGGCTTCGGTTTTGCCGCACTGTTGCTGCTGGCGCTGCGCGCGTTCGTGAAGAATCGTGCGCTGTACAAGGCGCCTGAAGGCAACACGCCGCCGCCGTGGTGGATTCGTGGTCTGTTGATTTTGACCTGCACCGGCGTGTCGTTCGCGCACGGTTCCAACGACGGGCAGAAAGGCATGGGCCTGATCATGCTGATTCTGGTCGGCACCCTGCCAATGGCCTACGCCTTGAACCGCACCATGCCCGAAGAACAATCACTGCAATTTGCGGCGGTGGCGCAAGTCACTCAGCAAGCGCTGGTGAAAAACACCTCGCTGCCGGCCCCGGCCGATCCGCGCCCGGTGCTTTCGGATTACATGCGCACCAAGGAAGCCACCGCGCAATTGATCCCGGCCCTCGCCGCCCTCACCGGGCACATCGGCGAAGAAGTCAAAGGCTACGGTTCACTGGCGAAAGTCCCGGCCGAAGCCATGGGCAACGTGCGCAACGATATGTACCTGGCCAGTGAAACCATTCGCCTGATGGACAAGAACAAGGTCGGCAACTTCGACGCCGACACCAGCGGCAAACTGCAACTGTTCAAGCAACAGATCGACAACGCCACACGCTTTATTCCGCTGTGGGTGAAGATCGCAGTGGCCATCGCCCTCGGGCTGGGCACCATGGTTGGCTGGAAAAGGATCGTGGTGACGGTTGGTGAGAAAATCGGCAAGACCCACCTGACTTACGCCCAGGGTGCCTCGGCAGAAACCGTGGCGATGCTGACGATTGGCGCTGCCGACATGTTTGGTTTGCCGGTATCCACGACGCATGTTTTGTCATCCGGTGTGGCAGGCACGATGGTCGCCAATGGCGGTGGTTTGCAGATGAGGACCATCCGCAATCTGCTGATGGCGTGGGTGCTGACCTTGCCTGCGGCAATCCTGCTATCCGGCAGCCTGTATTGGTTGTTCACCCAAATCTTCTGACCACCTCCCCCAGCCAATCCATGAACACCCGCACGCGCAACGGCAAATGCCGTTGCCGTGCATATAGCAGTGAAACGCCCATCGCCGGGGCGTTGAACTGCGGTAGCACGGCTACCAACTCACCGCTCTGCAGATAGCCATTCATTCCGGTATGCGGAATCTGCACCAGACCAAAACCACCCAACGCGGCCGATTCGTAAGCATCAGTGCTGTTGACCGTCACACTGCCGGCCATCGGCACGCGGCGAATCTGGCCGTGCTCTTCATACACAAACCCTTCCGAGCGCGAACCGAGCACGCCGACGTAATGCACCAGCCGATGCTGTGCCAGATCCTCCAGCGTCTGCGGCACGCCATAGCGCGCCAGATACGCCGGGCTGGCGCAGTTGATCATGCTGAAGTCGCACAGATGCCGCGCTACCACAGACTGATCCGGTTGCGCGCCGACCCGCACCACACAATCGAAACCTTCACTGAGCAAATCCACCCGGCGGTCGGTGCTGCTGATTTCCAGTTCCAGTTGCGGATAACGATCCATGAACTGCGGCAACTGCGGCATCACCACGCGGCGGGCGAGGATGTTCGGCATGTCGATACGGATGCGGCCGCTTAGCGAAGCGGCGTCCTGACGAAACAGGCCTTCGATCTCGTCCATGTGCGACAGCAGATCCTTGCTGCGTTCGTACAACACCAGGCCGTCCTGAGTTGCCTGCACTTTGCGTGTGGTGCGTTGCAGCAGACGTGTGCCGAGCAAGGTTTCAAGCGCTTGCACATGCTCGGAAACAGTCGAACGCGGCAGTCCGAGGCTCTCACCAGCGAGAGTGAAACTCGACAATTCGCTGACCCGCGCGAAAGTGCGCAGCAGTTCCAGTTTGTTCATTTTGCGCTCGTTGATTGTTCGGCCAATCCGACCAGTGATTCCGCTTTCAGTCTGTTTATCACCCCACAGCGGATAAATAAACTGGGCCACATCATCACTCACCGCAATCGAGGCCGACACATGAACCGCAAAATCGCATTGATCACTGGCGCCAGCCGTGGCTTGGGCAAGAACGCAGCACTGCACCTCGCCGCGCAAGGTGTGGACATCATCGGCACTTACAACAGCCGCGCCGATGAAGCTCAGGCGCTGGTGGCAGAAGTGGAAAAACTCGGCGGCCGAGCTGTGATGCTGCAGCTGGACGTGAGCCGAAGTGAAGGTTTTGCAGAGTTCGCCACGCAGGTCGAGCACGCGCTGCAACAATTTGATCGTGAACGTTTCGATTTCTTGATCAACAACGCCGGGGTCGGTCTGCATGTGAGTTTTGCCGAGACTACCGTCGAGCAATTCGACATGTTGATGAACGTGCATTTCAAAGGTCCGTTCTTCCTGACTCAGCAACTGCTGCCGCTGATTAACGACGGCGGACGGATCATCAACGTGTCCAGCGGGCTCGCTCGTTTCAGCATCCCGGGCGCCAGTGCCTATGCAGCAATGAAAGGCGCGATTGAAGTGCTGACCCGCTATCAGGCCAAGGAGTTGGGCTCACGTCAGATCAATGTGAATACGCTGGCACCCGGCGCAATCGAGACTGACTTTGGTGGCGGCGCCGTACGCGACAACGCGGCGGTGAATGCGATGGTCGCGGAAAACACTGCACTGGGCCGTGCCGGACAGCCGGATGACATTGGTGGTGCATTGGCGCTGCTGCTGTCACCGGGCGCGCAGTGGATCAACGGGCAACGAGTCGAAGCGTCGGGCGGGATGTTTCTCTGATTGCAAGACAGATGCACAATCATTGTGGCGAGGGAGCTTGCTCCCGCTGGGGTGCGCAGCGCCCCCAGAACCAGACCACGTGGATTCGCAGCTATTCGCGTTGTCCGGTTTTGCGACTGCTGCGCAGCCGAGCGGGAGCAAGCTCCCTCGCCACAAATTGATGTTTAACAATCAGGCAGTGCGAGCAGTCACCCACCGCTCACGCACCACGTCATAACCCCAGTGATAAACGTAGGTGTACGGCAGGAAAAACAGCAGCACGCCGATATCCAGCAAGAACGCCTGCCACACACTGACCGACAACCACCAGGCAATCAGCGGCACGCCCATCACGATCAACCCGCCTTCGAACAGCAGCGCATGCACCACCCGCACCCAGGCGTTGTGTTCGACGTTCATGCGTTTCAACGCGCGGTCGAAAAAGCCGTTAAACACCACGTTCCACGCCAACGCCAATGCGGCGATCAGCAACGTGACCAGGCCCATGTCGAGCAGCGGTTTGTCCATGATCCATGCCAGCAACGGCGTACAGATCAGGATCGCCAGCAGCTCGAAACCGATGGCCTGGAAAATACGTTCAGTGATGGATTTGTTGGCAGTCATGGCCTGACTCCTTGAGTGAAGATGGTTGCCATGATCCAGCCTTGTCCCGATACTTCATAACCAATAACCATCGATCAAGGCGATAGTTCATGGCATCTCAAGAAGTGTTGCTGGCGTTCGTGCAAGCGGCCACGCAAGGCTCGTTTTCGGCGGCGGCGCGAAAATTGGGGCGCAGTCAGTCGACCATCAGTGCGGCAGTGGCCAGCCTGGAGATTGATCTGGATCTGATCCTCTTTGATCGCAGCAGCCGTAAGCCGACGCTCACGCCTGAAGGGCACGTCATGCTGCAACGCGCCGAGGCGATTCTGGCGGCGACCAATCGCCTGGAAATGACTGCGCGGCAATTGGCACAGGGCGTCGAGCCGAAGCTGACGGTGGTGATTTCCGACACTTATCAGTCGGATCGATTCGAAGCAGCCTTGGTCGGCTTCGAGCAGCGTTACCCGGATCTGGAGCTGGAATGCCTGATCGCCGAGTGCGACGACATGATCGAACTGGTGCAGCGTGGCCGCGCGCACATGGGATTTGCCGAGATGCGCGACAGCTACCCGCCGGATCTGGAGACCTCGACAGTTGCCGAGAACACTGAAATCGGCTTATTCGTCGGCCTTGACCATCCGTTGGCTAAGCTCGAACACATCGATCAGGCAGAACTGGCGCAGCATCGCGAATTGCGCCTGGCGACCATCGTCAATCCGTATGACAGTCGCGGCAAAGGCCGGGTGTGGTCGGCGCCGAGTTATCTGATGCTGCTGGAAATGGCCGAAAAAGGTTTCGGCTGGGCACCGTTGCCCCGCTGGCTGGTGGGGCGTTTCGGCAATGGCTTGCTGGTGGAATTGAAAGTGCGCGGCTGGCCGAAACCGGTGTTTGTCGATGCGCTGTGGTCGCGGCTGTATCCGCCGGGGCCGGCGGGGAGTTGGTTGCTGAGCAAGATGCTGGAATAAATATACCGGTCTTTCGGGCCCCTTCGCGGGCAAGCCCGCTCCCACAGTTTTTTGCAGTGTTCAAAAATATTCTGTACGACGCGGATACTGTGGGAGCGGGCTTGCCCGCGAAGAGGCCAGTATTGTCAGCGCACCATTCAGATCAGCTCAACGCTTGCAGCCGCGCCTCGATGAACCGCCGCTCCGGCTCTTGCCGCGTCAGCTCCAACGCCCGCAGATACGCCGCCCGCGCCTCCTCCACCCGACCCAACTGCCGACAAAACTCCGCTCGCGCTGAATGCGCCAAGTGGTAATCCTGCAATTCTCTGCGCTCAAGAATCGCCTCAATCAACACCAACCCGGCCAACGCCCCATCACGCTTGGCCACTGCCACCGCCCGATTCAACTCGATCACCGGCGAAGGCACCGCCCGCAACAACACGTCATACAGCCCGACAATCTGCTCCCAATCCGTCTCCCCCGCCGTCGCCGCTTCGGCATGCACCGCGGCAATCGCCGCTTGCAGGCAATACGGGCCAAACCGCCGGGTGCTCAGCGCCCGCTCCACCAGCGCGCAACCTTCAGCAATCATGGCGCCATCCCACAACCGCCGATCCTGATCATCCAATAGCACCAGTTCACCTTCGGCCGAAGACCGCGCCGGTCGCCGCGACTCGTGCAACAGCATCAACGCCAGCAGCCCCATCACCTCCGGTTCCGGCAGCAGCTCCATCAACAATCGGCCCAGCCGAATCGCCTCACGCGTCAGGTCTTCACGGGTCACCTGCGCTCCGACCGATGCCGAATAGCCTTCGTTGAACACCAGATAAATCACCCGCAACACACTGTCGAGCCGCTCGGGCAATTCGCTCAGGCTCGGCACTTGATAGGGGATTTTTGCGTCACGGATTTTCGCTTTGGCGCGCACGATGCGCTGGGCTATCGCCGCCGGTGCCGAGAGAAACGCGCGGGCGATTTCCTCGGTGGTGAGATCGCAGACTTCACGCAGGGTCAGCGGCACTTGCGCATCTGCCGCCAGCGCCGGGTGGCAGCAGGTGAAAATCAGCCGCAGACGATCGTCTTCCACATCTTCATTGCTCCAGTCGGTCAGCTCCAGTTCCTCAAGTTGCGCCAGCAACAGCGGTTGCGAAGCCTTGAACCGCGCGCGACGGCGCAACACATCGATGGCTTTGAAACGCCCGGTGGACACCAGCCAGGTGCGCGGATTGTCCGGCACGCCGTCGCGCTGCCAGCGCTCGACCGCGATGAAAAACGCCTCATGCAAGGCCTCTTCGGCCAGATCGAAATCACCGAGCAGACGAATCAAGGTCGCGAGAATCCGCCGCGAGTCTTCGCGATAGACCTGCTCGACCCGCGCCTTGATCGCCGCGTCGGTCATCGGTCAGACGTTCAACTGGCGCACGGGACGCACTTCGACACTGCCGACCCGCGCTGCCGGGATATTCCCCGCGACCTGAAGCGCCTCGTTGAGATCGCGCGCATCGATCAGATAAAACCCGGCCAGTTGCTCCTTGGTTTCAGCAAATGGGCCGTCAGTGATCGACAACTTGCCGTTGCGCATACGCACGGTGGTGGCGGTCTGCACCGACTCCAAAGCTTCAGCGGCAATCATGCGGCCACTGCCCTGAATCGACTCGGCGTAGGCCCAGCATTCCGCATCCTCCGGGCTGTCGGGCTGCGAATGCAGCAGGTGCTCGTCGCTGTACACCAGACATAGATATTTCATGGCTTTCTCCCGACTGGAACGGATCAACTATGGCCGCAGATCGACACTTTGGCGAACGGACGCGGCTTACGGCGTAACGTCGAACAAGGTCGCGCCACTCATCGGATCGAACGGGGCCGACCAGTGCTCGTGAACAATCTTCCACGCCGCGCCCTCCTGCCGGTAGCACGCGGTGACGCGCATCCAGCAACTCTGGGTTTCGCCCTTTTCATTGGTGCCACCACAGTTGGCTACCCAGTGCGCAAACGCGATGCTGTCCGCTGTCTCGATGGCGATTTCCTGAAATTCGAAAATGTGCGGGCCGGGGCACATTTCCATGCAGGCCAGCCAGTGCGCGCGGTAGGCCGGTTTGCCTTTGAATTGCAGGGCCTTGATAGCGTCGAACGAGACGATGTCGTCGGCGTACAGGGCCATGACTTTTTCCACGTCCTTGGCCATGACGGCCTGGCGGTAGGTATCGATCAGGGTCTGGATCTGTGCTTGTGCGCTCATGGGGGTTCTCCTTGGTTTTTGTTGTGAAGACACCCTTAGTCGTCTGGCGAATCGATGGATCGACAGCTGCAACAAAAAATTTCTCAGGCGGGCAAAGTCGCTAGAATCCGAGGCTCTTCTTTGTAGGAAAAAGGAAATTCCCGTGTCAGCCCGACTCGTGCCTTACGACAGCCTGAATGCCATCCAGCGACAGCAGGTCGAGGCGATTGAAATCCACGCCGAGCAGATCAAATTCTCCGGCGACATCCACGGTGCGTTGCACACCTTGCTGTCTAAACCTGCGCCCGGCGTGAAGGGTTTTGCCCTGCTCGCCGATGAGATTCCAGTCGCGTTTCTGCTGCTCAAACGTCCGCCGGTGCTGCCGGCGTGGGCCGGTGAACACAGCGCCACACTGCACGCGTTGCAGGTCGATCGCCGGGCGCAGGGCAAGGGTTACGGCAAAGCGTGTTTGCAGGCGCTGCCAGAGGTTGCCCGCCAGGCCTGGCCGGAAATCAAAGGTCTGGAACTGTCGGTCGACGCCGACAACGATGCTGCCATCGCGCTGTACGCCAAACATGGCTACGTCGACAGCGGCGAAGCGTACAAGGGCCGGATCGGTTACGAACGGCGCATGGGCCTGTTTTTCTAAATCATCGAGGGATGCACGATGATCGACTCAATCGAAGCGCTGGAAGCGATTTACGGACAGCCGCACGAGCGGGCGGTACGCAAGCAGATTGATTTTCTCAACGAGGACTATCAGGCGATGGTCCGCGCCTCGCCGCTGGTGGTCGTCAGTTCGGTGGGCGCCGACGGCCTCGACAGTTCACCGCGCGGTGACGTGGCCGGGTTTGTGCGGATCATCGATTCACGCACCTTGGCGTTGCCGGATAGACCGGGCAACAACCGCATCGATACCTTGCGCAATGTGCTGCACGATCCGCGCGTGTCGCTGCTGTTCATCATTCCGGGGATTGGCGAGACGCTGCGCGTCAACGGCACCGCGACCATCAGTGCGGATCCGGCGTTGCTGGAGAGCTTTGCAGTCAACGGCAAACCGGCGCGCACGGTGTTGCTGGTGACGGTGGACGCGGCGTTTTTCCATTGTTCGAAAGCGTTTGTGCGCTCGGATGCGTGGAATCCTGAGACGCATCTGCCGCGTTCGGCATTGCCGACAGCCGGGGCGTTTCATAAACGTCTGAACGACGGCCAATTCGATGCCGAGACCTACGACCGTGAAGCGCCGGCCAGAGTGCAAAACAGCCTCTACTGACGTACCACTGCCCACTGTGGGAGCTGGCTTGCCAGCGATGGCGTCGGTACATCAAACATTGATGTCGGCTGAACCACCGCTATCGCTGGCAAGCCAGCTCCCACAGTGTTTTGCGTAATGACTTACAAGGTCAGGATCATCTCGTGCCACGCCATTCCGCCGTGGTCGGATGCCGACGGTTTGATGTAGGCAAAGCCGAATCCGGCATACAGCGCGATGTGTTGTTCTTTGCACATCAGATGGATCGTCGCTTTGCCCAAGCCGCGCATGCGTTCGATGAATTCACCCAACAAGCGCTTGGCCAGGCCCTGCCCCTGATAATCCGGATGCACCACCACCGACATGATCACCACGTTCGGCCCGGCCGGATCGTGGCCGATCAGTTCCTTGAAGTCTTCGTTGGACATCTGCACGTCGAACGCCGCGCCGGAGTTGATAAAACCAGCGACCTCCCCGTCCACCTCGGCAACGATGAAGCCGTCCGGCCAGGTGGCAATACGCGTGGCGATTTTTTCGCGGGTCGCCGCTTCATCGCCTTCGTAGGCGAGGGTCTCGATGGCGTAGCAGCGATCGAGGTCAGTGGCGCTGACGTTGCGGATGACGATGTTCATGGCGGCTCGAAATCAATGAAAACAAGCGGCAAAGGATAAAGGAATAAGCCGCTCATATCGATCCGCCCTGGCGGCGTAAAGCTTGTGTATAAGCGCTTTTCTTCGGATTCGCGGCAGGTTATTGCTGACGCTTGTCTCTGATCACCCGTGGGGGAAACAGCGTATGAGCAGCTTTGAGATCGGTCTGTTGATGGTGGCTGGTATCAGCGTTTTTGGCTTCATCACTTTGGGCGTCGACCTGTTGCGGGCACGTCGTGTCAGAGACAAGCAGTGATAAACCGGCAGCGGGGGTAACTCACGCTGCCGGCTGATGTTCAGTCTCTGGTTTCGACCGGCACACAGATTTCCAGCTTGCCGGTCTTGAGCGTCGGATTGAAATCCGCGCTGTAACGCTCCAGTTCCGGGGCGTTGAGTTCAACGTAGTGCGACTTCGGTAGCCAGGTTTTGTAGATGTACTGCAGGGTCTGCGGCAGGTGTTCGAGCGAGCCTTGGTGCTCAAACACCGCGTACTGGCGCGGCAGCACTTCGATCCAGCGATACACGTCCTGCGGCAACTCATCGAGCTTGGTGATTTCCACCCCGGCGATGTAATCGAAGCCGCCCTTGCCGTCGAAATTGCAGCAGACACCGTAGGTCACTTCGCCTTTCTGGCCGGGAATTTTGCCCAGATGCGGCAGGAATTTCTCCCACAGTGCCGGAATTTTGTGCGCGGTTTCCTGAGTAAATCGATCACCCAAGCCTGCAATCAGCAGGAAGTGTCCATGTTCGAAGCGAGGTTCAGCCACTTCGACGCGTTTTTGCTCATCCATGACTCGACTCCTGGAACAAAAGAGGGGTTCGGCTGGGAGTATAGAAAGCCAAAGCCACTTCGCACGGTCAGAGCGTGTGCAACTGCTCGACGGCAGCCGCACCGATAAACTCGTTGTAGCCAGATACGATCACGTATACCGCGAAATAACAGAAGATCGCTGCAGATGCCATGTACGAGTAGCGCAGCAACTTGTCACCCAAAAGCTTGCCGCCATGGCTCGCGGCGAAGCACAGCCCGGCCGACCACAGCAGTCCGGCACACAGAAATCCGCCGAGGAACAACGCCGAACTCAATGGCCCGCCGCCACCGGAACGCGCGATCAAGGTGCCACCGACCGCTGCGAACCAGAGAATCGCGCTAGGCGACGACATGGCGAGAAAAATCCCACGCAAGAATTCCTTGCGATGCGAGTTCTGCCCCACTTCGGCGGTCGCGGCCAGCATGGCTTCGTGGTGAATCGCCGAGTAGATCATCTTCGCCGCGAAGTAGATCAACAACGCGGAACCACCGATCCACAGCACCCAGCGCACAGTTTCGTATTGCAGCAAAACCGTCATCCCGGCCAGCGCCAGTACCGCGTAGATCAAGTCACCGACGCAGGTACCCACGCCCAACGCGAAGCCCTGAAAGTAACCACGCTGCATCGCCAGGGTGATCATCGCGATGTTCGCCACACCGATATCCAGGCACAGCGACAGGCTCAACAAGAAGCCACTGGTGAATTCCATCTAACGTTTTCCTTGGGACAAATTTGTGTGGGCACGGGCTGGACAGTCGGCCATCACTGCCCTTATCTTGCGCAACAGGTCACTGTAGTGACCAGCGTCGCTCGGACGGTTCCGGGCGCTTACGTTATCCGAGGCACCCATGGCTGAACAAGGTTCGCCGCGCCGCTTTGCGCGCATAGATCGACTCCCCCCTTACGTTTTCAACATCACCGCCGAGCTGAAGATGGCCGCGCGACGTCGTGGCGAAGACATCATCGACTTGAGTATGGGCAACCCCGACGGGGCCACGCCGCCGCACATTGTCGAAAAACTGGTGCAAGTCGCTCAACGTGACGACACCCACGGTTACTCCACGTCCAGAGGCATTCCGCGCCTGCGCCGGGCGATTTCCAACTGGTACAAAAAGCGCTACGAGGTCGATATCGACCCGGAAAGCGAAGCCATCGTGACCATCGGTTCCAAGGAAGGCCTGGCGCATTTGATGCTGGCCACGCTGGATCAGGGCGACACGGTATTGGTGCCGAACCCGAGCTATCCGATCCACATCTACGGCGCGGTGATTGCCGGCGCACAGGTGCGTTCGGTGCCGCTGGTGCCCGGCGTGGACTTCTTCGCTGAACTGGAGCGGGCGATTCGTGGCTCGATTCCGAAACCGAAGATGATGATTCTCGGCTTCCCGTCGAACCCGACCGCGCAGTGCGTAGAGCTGGATTTCTTCGAAAGGGTGATCGCCCTCGCCAAGCAGTACGACGTACTGGTGGTGCACGATCTGGCTTATGCCGACATCGTCTACGACGGCTGGAAAGCCCCGTCGATCATGCAGGTGCCGGGGGCCAAGGACATCGCGGTGGAGTTTTTCACCCTGTCCAAGAGCTACAACATGGCCGGTTGGCGCATCGGTTTCATGGTCGGCAACCCGGAACTGGTCAACGCCCTGGCACGAATCAAGAGCTACCACGACTACGGCACCTTCACCCCGCTGCAAGTCGCGGCGATTGCTGCGCTGGAAGGCGATCAGCAATGCGTGCTGGACATCGCCGAGCAGTATCGCCAACGCCGGAATGTGCTGGTCAAAGGCCTGCATGAGCTGGGCTGGATGGTCGAGAACCCGAAAGCCTCGATGTACGTCTGGGCGAAGATTCCCGAGGCTTACGCGCATCTCGGTTCGTTGGAGTTTGCCAAGAAACTGCTGGCCGAGGCCAAGGTCTGCGTCTCGCCGGGTGTGGGCTTTGGTGAATATGGCGACGATCATGTGCGGTTCGCGCTGATCGAAAACCAGGACCGGATCCGTCAGGCCGTACGCGGGATTCGCGGGATGTTCCGGGCGGATGGGTTAGTCACCAAATAACCCGCAAATTTCACCCACAAAAAAACCGCATCGCTGCGGTTTTTTTGTGCCTGCGGATCGCTGACTTATACGAACATCGACAACAGCAGAATGAAGCCCAGCGCCACCACCGACAGGATGGTTTCCATCGCGGTCCAGGTCTTGAAGGTTTCGGCCACGGTCATGTTGAAGTACTGCTTCACCAGCCAGAAGCCGGCGTCGTTAACGTGGGACAGGATCAGCGAACCTGCACCAGTGGCCAGCACCAGCAACTCACGGTTGACGCCCGGAATCATCCCCACCACCGGCACCACAATGCCCGCGCCAGTAATGGTCGCGACAGTCGCCGAACCAGTTGCGATGCGGATCACCGCCGCCACCAGCCACGCCAGCAAGATCGGCGAGATCTGCGCGCTGACCGCCATGTGGCCGATCACGTCGCCCACGCCGCTGGTCACCAGCATCTGCTTGAAGCCACCGCCGGCACCGATGATCAGAATAATCGCTGCGGTTGGCGCCAGGCTCGCGTCGAGCCATTTGAGCATCTGATTCGAACCGATGCCCTGCTTGTAGCCGAAGGTGTACAGCGACAGCAGCAATGCCAGCAGCAACGCTGAGATCGGGTGACCGATCATGTCCATCCAGATGCGGAAGAAGTGCCCGTCCGGCAGCGCGACGTCAGCGAAGGTTTTCAGCAGCATCAGGAACACCGGCAGCAGCACGGTAATCAAGGTGATGCTGAAGCTTGGCAGCACGGCAGAATCGTTTTCACGCGCCAGTTGATCGACCAGTTCCTGATTCGGATGACCCGGAATGTACTTGGCGATGAACGTGCCGTAGATCGGGCCGGCAATGATCGCAGTCGGCAGCGCCACGATCAAACCGTACAGAATGGTCTTGCCGATGTCTGCGCCAAACACCCCGATGGCCAGCAGCGGGCCCGGGTGCGGCGGCACCAGACCGTGCACCGCGGACAGACCGGCGAGCAGCGGGATACCGATCTTGATGATCGACACGCCGGTGCGCCGCGCAACGATGAACACCAGCGGAATCAGCAGGACAAAGCCGATTTCGAAGAACAGCGGAATGCCCACCAGGAACGCCGCGAACATCATTGCCCATTGCACGCGTTCTTTGCCGAACGCGCGAATCAGGGTCTGGGCGATCTGATCGGCACCACCGGATTCAGCCATCATTTTGCCGAGCATGGTGCCCAGCGCGAGGATGATGCCGACGAAACCGAGCACGCCACCGAAGCCGTCCTGGAACGCTTTGATGATGGTGCCGATCGGCATGCCCGAAGTCAGACCGAGGAATGCAGCGGCAATGGTCAGGGCAATGAACGGATGCAGCTTGAACTTGGTGATCAGGACGATGAGTCCGATCACCGTGACCACTGCATCAAGCAGCAGGTACGCGTCGTGGGACATGCCAAACATAGGGGGTGTCTCCTGGCTTGTTGTTGTTATTAAAGCGGGTTAATCAGAAGTCGTGAGGACAGCGCTATCTGCGCGATCACTCTCATACCGGCTGCTGCAAGCCGTTGGCCTGCCACCATTGGTGGGCCTGCTCGGCCAGCTCTTCGACGCTGTGGATCGAAGCGTTCAGCGCCAGGGTCAGCGGCTCGCCCTTGGGCGATTCGAGGGTGGCGAACTGGCTTTCTATCAGTGTTGCAGGCATGAAATGGCCGGGGCGGTGCGACACACGTTCGGCGGCCACTTCAGGGGTCAGCTCAAGAAACACGAAGCCCAGGCCCGGCAAGGCACTGCGCAACACTTCGCGGTAACTGTGTTTGAGTGCGGAACAGGTCAACACCGGGCGCTGGCCCGTGGCGTCGATGCGGCGCAGTTCATCGCACAGGCTGTCGAGCCAGCCGGCGCGGTCTTGATCGTTCAGGGGTATCCCCGCGCTCATCTTTTCGATGTTCGCGGCCGGATGGAAAGTATCGCCTTCAATGGCAGTGGCGCCGCTCAAATGGCACAAGGCCTCGCTGACGCACGTCTTGCCGCAACCGGCAACGCCCATGATGACCAGGGCGGTGATGGGATGATTCATGAAACACCTCAGCGCGCAGACAGCGCTACCTTTGCAAATTATGACTCAGTGCTCGGGTAGAAGTTGCCGACGCCTTCTTGTCGTTTTTTTGGGTTGCAGCAGGTTTGTTCCCGACGCCAAAAAGCAAGGATCAGGCAGGATCTCGCTCACGCATTTGCAGCTGCATCAGGACAGCGCTACCTTAGTGCCTTGATTTTTGTTTGGCAAGCCGCCCGATGACCACCTCTAAAAACGATAAAAATACCCGCACCACCGGCCGTCCCACTCTGAATGAAGTTGCCCGACTGGCCGGCGTCAGCCCGATTACCGCCTCGCGCGCCTTGCGCGGGGTCAGCACGGTCGCCACCGAACTGGTGGAAAAAGTGCAGAAAGCCGCGCTCGAACTCAACTATGTGGTCAACCCGGCCGCCCGTGCCCTGGCCTCGGCCCAGAGCCATTCGGTGGTGGTGTTGGTGCCGTCGCTGTCCAACTTGTTGTTCATCGACACACTGGAAGCCATTCATCGGATACTGACGCCCAAGGGCTTTGAAGTGCTGATCGGCAACTTCCACTACTCGCGCGATGAAGAAGAAAACCTGCTGCGCAACTACATGGCCTATCAGCCACGCGGTTTTCTGCTGACCGGGTTTGATCGCACCGAGAGTTCGCGACGGATGATCGAGGCCAGCAATATTCCCTGCGTGTACATGATGGAACTCGATAGCGCCGCCGGCGTGAATTGCGTGGGTTTCTCCCAGCTCAGCGCCGGCGAAACCGCTGCCGAACACTTGCTGTCACGCGGACGCAAACGTCTGGCCTACATCGGCGCGCAGCTGGATCAGCGCACGTTGTTGCGTGGCGAAGGATTTCGCAAGGCGTTGCAGAAGGCCGGACGCTACGACCCGGACCTGGAAGTGCTGACGCCGCGTTCATCCTCGGTGGGCTTGGGCGGCGAGTTGTTCCTGCAACTGCTGGCGGCGCATCCGGATGTCGATGCGATCTTCTTCGGCAACGACGACCTGGCTCAGGGCGCGCTGCTGGAAGCGCTGCGCAACGGGATCAAGATCCCTGAGCAGGTGGCGATTCTCGGCTTCAACGACTTGCCGATGTCCGAGCACATGGTGCCGCGCCTGAGCAGTATCAACACCCCGCGTGAGGCAATTGGCCGGCGGGCGGCGGAACAGATGCTGACGTTGATGGCGGGTAACAGCGTGGCGCGGCCGGTGGAAGACATGGGCTTCGAACTGAAAATCCGCGAAAGCACCTGATCCCATGTAGGAGCCTTCGGCAGCTCCTACAAAGGCCTACCGAGTAATTCGACCAGGGCCAATGCGCCTTTTTGCAACGGCTGGCTCTTGAGCCACACCGCATGCACCGGCAGCACCAGGCCGTTTTCGATGTTGCGAAAATTCAGCCGCTTCAAGCGGCCGGCATCCAGCCACGGTTGCACCACCGACAGCGGGAAATTGCCCCAGCCTAATCCCGCCTCGACCATCTCCAGCGCCGTTTCGAGGTTGTCGGTACGCCAGTGCGATTCAGCCACCAGTGGCCGCGTTTCACTGATCGGCAGATCGCGGCTTGCGACGAAAATCTGCCGCACATGCAGCAAATCCTCGAGAAACAAATCCTGCCCCTGCAGCAACGGGCTGTCCGCAGCCAGCGTGGCGATCATCCGCTCGCTGCCAACGAACTGAAAACGCTCCAGCACGTTCACGCTCAGCCCGGCGAACGCCAGACAGATGCTGACGCGACCGCTGTGCAGCATCGCCAGCACATCATCCTGCGGGGCGGTCAGCACTTCTATCTCCAGTAGCGGATGGCGCTCGGCAATCACCTTGATCGCTGCCAGCAAACGTCGACGGTCGATATCCGCCACTACGCCAATCGACAGCTTGCTTTCAAGACCCAGCGACAACTCCACCGCATGCACGCGCAACTGCTTGAGCTGATCGGCAATCAGCCGCGCCTGCGGCACCAGTGACAGCGCCATCGCCGTCGGTTGCGGTTCGCGAGAGCTGCGGTCGAACAGTGGATAACCGAGTTCGGCTTCAAGGTTGCCGATCCCCATGCTCACCGCCGACGGGACTTTACCCAGCGCGCGGGCTGCGGCGGAAAATGAGCCGCGTTCGATCACGGCGAGAAACAGTTCGATGCTGTCGCTGTTGAAATTCACTGCTTGACCTATCAATTAAACTGAAAGCTGCTGACTTTTTCTATCACGCCTATTGAAGCTATCTTTCGTCGCCTTCGCCAGCCCCATTGGCCAATCAGTCGCAAGAAAGAGGCAATCCGCATGCAAGGCGTCAAACGCAAACTGGTCTACGTTTCACTTTATGAAGTGATCGGCATGACCTTTTCCGCCCTCGGCCTAGCGTTGTTGTCCGGCACTTCCCCGGGCAGCACCGGGCCGCTGGCGGTGATCATCACCACCATCGCTGTGACCTGGAATTTCATCTACACCACGCTGTTCGAGCAGTGGGAAAGCCGTCAGGTGTCACGCACCCGCACAGTTAAACGGCGGATTGCCCACGCGGTCGGGTTTCAACTGACGTTGATTGTGTTCCTGATTCCGTTGATCGCGTGGTGGATGAACATCAGCCTGGTGCAAGCGTTTCTGCTGGATCTGGCGCTAATCGTGTTTATCCCGTGCTACACGTTCGCGTTCAACTGGTTGTTTGATCGGGTGTTTGGTTTGCCGGCCTCGGCGTTGCCGGATCCGGTGTAGTAACGTCCGGTTACTGGTGAAGGGAATCCTTATGCAGGAGTGAGCCTGCTCACGAACAGGCTCACTCCTGCAGTGGTTTGCCAGTAACTCAGTTCAACTGTAACGTCTCATTGAACTGACTGATCGCATCCACCACATGCCGCGATCCCTGCTGAATCTCCAGAATCACCTCCCCCGCCTCGTTCGCCAGTTCCACACCCAACCCGGTGCGGCTCAGGCTCGACTGCATGCTCGACACCGCGCTGAGTGACAGATCGTGGTTCTTGCGCACCACTTCGACAATTTCCAGCGTCGCCTGACTGGTACGCGCAGCCAGACTGCGCACTTCATCCGCGACCACGGCAAAACCGCGCCCATGCTCGCCGGCCCGCGCCGCTTCGATGGCCGCGTTGAGTGCCAGCAGGTTGGTCTGATCGGCAATGCCGCGAATGGTCTGGACGATGGTGCCGATGATGTCCGACTGTTTGCTCACCGCATCGATGCTCTGCGCCGCTTCGTTGAGGTCGCGGGAAATATCCTGAATGATCTGCACCGTTTGCTGCACCACCTGTGAGCCTTTTTGCGCACAGGCGTCGTTTTGCACTGACGTGCTGTGGGCCGATTCCGCCGCGTTCTGCAACGTGGTCATCTGGTGAGTGATGTCGCTGGCGAACTTGACCACTTTGTACAGCCGGCCCTTGGCATCGAACAACGGGTTGTAAGACGCTTCCAGGTAAACCATTTGCCCGGACTTGTTCTTGCGTTCAAAACGATGCGAGTGATATTCGCCGCGATTGAGCGAGGCCCAGAAAGCCTTGTATTGCGCAGACTCGGCTTCAGCGCGATGACAAAACATACTGTGATGATGCCCGACGATTTCGCCGAGCGAGTACTGCATGGTCTTGACGAAGTTCTCGTTGGCGGTGATGACATTGCCATCCGGCGTGAACTCGATCACCGCCATCGAACGACCGATCGCCGCGAGCATGCTTTCTTCTTCATGCTCCTTGTTGATCCGTGCGGTGATGTCAGAGGCGACTTTGATCACGCTTTTTACTTGTTTGTCCGGGCCGTACACCGGCATGTAACTGGCTTCGAGCCAGATCTCCCGGCCGCTTTTGTTCAGGCGCAGAAACGTCCCGCTGATTGGTTCGCCACGGGCCAGGTCGCGCCAGAGTTTTGCGTATTCTTCGCTGCGATAAAATACCTCTTCGCAGAAGATCCGATGGTGTTTGCCGCGCACTTCCTCGGCGCTGTAGCCCATGGTTTTACAGAAGTTGTCATTGGCATCCAGCACGATGCCGTCGGGGGTGAATTCGATCATTGCCATCGAACGGCTGATCGCCGCCAACTTGGCGTTGGCCTCGGTCAGTGCGCAACTAAAGCGCTCGATTTCCTGCAGGTCAGCCTTGTGATGTAGGTTGAACATGTCTCTATCACCTTCCGCGCGGTCTTTTGATTTGATGAAAGTTCAGGTCTTTCAAGATCTACCACTACGTTCCGAAGAACAGGCACACGCCTTCCTCCACGGGAGGAAGTTGTCAGGTGATAACTGATGATCAATCGGAGGGTCCGTGCAGCAACGCTCTAATCAAGACATCCTTCTCTTGATAGCCCGCGAGCGGGCCATTCCTAACATGCAGAAGAACTTCCATGTAAGTCATGCTCCTTGTTGGTTCAGTGTCCGGTGCCTTGGGTCGCGCACTCTGGCAGCTTTGATCAGTAGCTAACGGTTTGCAGTCGAGGCGCATGGTATTGCGGTCGACATAGTTAGTCAGGTGTCAGCATAGCCAGCGCAAAGCCGCGCGCAAGGCCACTAGTCGGCCAGTATCGGGGTGACTTAGGACAAAGATCGGAAGTGAAACGGTTCAGCGAAGATTTGGTTGACCGGGCGGTCGCACAGGCTTGGAAACAGGTCAGCTACACGGGAAATAAAGGGAGCTCAGAAACGGGCTCCCGATGGGCGTGATCAATGACCGAAGATGTCGAGTTTCTTGGCCTTTTTCTCATGCCGTTTCTCAATCGCAGTCTTGGCCGGTTTTTTCTTCGCGGCTTTCTTTGAATCCATACCTTTGGACATGATGCGTACTCCACTCACAGGGGATGTGAACTCAGGTATACACCTATCGCGGGACGCGCGTTGTTTTATAATCGCCGACCTTTGCACCGACAGTCTGAACCCATGACCGATACTCGCTATGCCCTGCTCGACGACCTGTCCTGGCCGTTGCTGAACAAGTTCTACCGCGCCCATCAATCGCCGATGAAAGCCGTGCGCGAGGCGCAACTGTGGGTGGCGCGGCGTGATGAAATCGTTGGGGCGCTGTGCTTGCGGCACGTTTCGGGAGGGCATTGGCTGACGGGGTTGTTTGTTGATCCGGCGTGTCGTGAGCAAGGCATCGCCGCGCAGTTGATTGACGCTGCAGTGTCGGGTGTGGAGGAGCCGGTGTGGTTGTTCTGCCATCCGGACTTGCGCGGTTTTTACGAGCGGCGCGGTTTCAGCTTTGATCCCGAATTGCCGCAAGCGATGGCCGAGCGCCTGAGCCGGTATGCGCGGAGCAAGCCGATGATTGCGATGGAACTGGCGCCGCGCCTCGGCTGATCAGTCGTCCGCAGCTGGATCAAGATCCGGGAACAGCACTTCGGTAAATCCGAATTTGCTGAAGTCGGTAATGCGCGACGGATACAACCGCCCGATCAGGTGATCGCATTCATGCTGCACCACTCGCGCATGGAACCCCGAGGCCACGCGCACAATCGGCTCTCCCTTCGGATCATAGCCCTCATAGCGAATCTGCTGATAACGATCCACCGCCCCGCGTAGACCCGGCACCGACAGACAGCCTTCAAAGCCCTCCTCGGTCAGCGTATTCAGCGGCGTGATCAACGGATTGATCAGGATCGTCTGCGGCACCGCTTCGGCATCCGGGTAACGCTCGCTGTGCTCGAAACCAAAAATCACCAGTTGCAGATCGACGCCGATCTGCGGTGCGGCCAAACCGACGCCGCCGACACTTTCCATGGTCTGGAACATGTCGTCGATCAGTTGCCACAGCTCCGGGCTGTCGAACATTTCCGGCGGTACCGGTGGGGCGATGCGCAGCAGGCGTTCATCGCCCATTTTCAGGATTTCACGGATCATGATCAGGCTTCGTCAGTGTTGGGCTTGAGCGAGTGATCGCGTCCAAGGCCGGAAACGTGTTGTTTGGGGTGTTCGTCGAGTTCGCCCGGGACTTTCTCGCCCGGGTCCTTGCCCTCGCTGGACATGTGTTCGATCACCGCATTCATTTCCGCACCGAGCAACAGCACTGCGGCGGAAATGTAGAAATACAGCAACAGCACGATGATCGCGCCGATACTGCCGTACATCGCGTTGTAGTTGGCGAACGTTTTGACGTAGAACGCGAAACCCAACGACGCGATGATCCACACCACCACCGCCAGCACCGAGCCGGGGGTGATGAAGCGGAATTCCTGCTTCACATCGGGCATCACGTAGTAGATGAGTGCCACGGCGACCATCATCAGAATCACGATCACCGGCCAGCGCGCGATGGTCCACACCGTGACGATGAATTCTTCCAGACCAAACTGCCCGGCAATCCAGCCCATCACCTGCGGCCCGAGCACCATTAAAGCGGCGGCGGCCAACAGCATGCCGGCGATGCCGACGGTGTAGATGATCGACAGCGGGAAACGCTTCCATACCGGACGGCCTTCGACCACGTCGTAAGCGGCGTTCATCGCGCTCATCATCAGACGCACGCCGGCGGACGCGGTGTACAGGGCGATGACGATACCCACCGAGAGCAGGCCGCCTTTGGACTGCTGCAACTGATCGATGACCGGGTTGACCTGTTCCAGCGCTTGCGGGGGCAGGACCAGTTCCGATTGCAGGCGCAGCCAGGAGAAGAAGTCCGGCAGGTGCAGGAAACCGATCAGGGCAATCAGAAACAGAATAAACGGGAACAGCGAGAACAGCATCTGGTAGGCCAGTGCCGAAGCATAGGTCGACATTTCGTCGTCGATAAATTCCGTGACCGTGCGCACCATCACCCGGTGCAGGGGCAAGCCTTTCATGGCTGGAAAAATCATTCGCGTCTCCTTTCGCCGCAGAACAGGTTGAAGTCGTGGCGACTCAGGGGCCGTTTTCTCTGATCAAAGTAGCCTAAATGGCAGCTTTGAAACACTAGGATCCGTGACTGTATGTGAACAACATACAAAAACGGCCATCCTTGGATGGCCGCTTCGGTGTTTCGTTCAAGGCCGGATCAGGCCTTGTCGACGCCTTTTTTGATAGCGTCTTTGGCTTTGCCGACAGCTTGCTGGGCTTCGCCTTTTTTCTCTTGGATCTTGCCTTCTACTTGCAGCTTGTCGTTGTCGGTGGCTTTACCGACGCCTTGCTTGACGTTGCCGACTGCTTCGTTGGCCATGCCTTTTACTTTATCGCCTGTGCTACTCATGGTGTTTCTCCTTGGTGCAATTAGGTGGAAAAGTCAGTACGTAATGATTGACCGGGCAGATTTGCGCCAAGTTTCATTTTTTTTCGCGGCTCATTTCGTCGCGCGATGCAGGTTGGGCTTTATGTTTGCCTGCCAACCCACGAGAATGCGCAGCATATGGGCGCCACGCGCCAGGAACCGATCCCGCAGGAATGTTATGAAACTCGATAAAAAACTGGCCATCGCCCGTCGCAACCAGGAACTGGGCGGCGCCGTGCTCGGCAGCAACAACTGCCACTTCGCCGAACTGAACCGTAACCGCAATATCTGGTGGTTCGATTTGCCGGTGACACGTCTGGCGGTCGGTCAATACGAGTGGATTCACCTGCTGATGCACACGCCGGATACCGATGAGTTGCTGCACCTGAAAGTGCCGACGGTGTTTTTGCGTGAGAAGCTTGAAGGGCTGGTGATTCGCAATGAAGGCAAGCGTAAGGCTGCTTTGAGTCTGGAGCTGAGTGCGGATAAGGATTCGTATCTGCAGGACATGCGGCCGACGGGGACTAACGTGAATTTTGCGCCGTTTGCAGTGGTCTAATTTCCCCGGACACCCCGATAGGTGGAAAATGCATCTATCGAGGAGTTATTCATGACCAAAAAACGCAGGGCATTCGACGACAGCTTCAAGCTGCAAGTCGTGAAGA
>NZ_JAFCUQ010000032.1:0-33546 GCF_049896625.1 Pseudomonas sp. TWP3-1 | reverse complement strand
CCGCCCCCGCCCCCCCCCCCCCCCGCCCGCCGCGCGGGGCCCCCCCGCCGCCCCCCCCCCCCCCCCCCAGGTGGAGCTTTGATGGCATTCACTGGCAACATGGGCAATACAGCAACTATGGCTCTCACTACTGTTAGATCGGTTCGAGACATAAGCTCAGTTGGCCGTATCTTTGTAACTACACCCAAGGCGTAGCGAGTAGTGGCCATTCGAAGAGCATGGGGAACGAAAGGGGTTCGATTTTTAAGCTTTTCATCACGACTGACTCCGTGGTCGCTTGGTTTCACTGCATTACAACTCGGTGGCGAGTCTCTGTACAATTACTTCAATCTCGACGATCAGCAGCGCTGGATGCTCAACTGCTGCTGGGGAATGGACGATAAAAATTGGGATATGCCAAAGCACGCGCAAGGATTAGCTGAAGCAAACTTACGCCCAGTCATTGTTGATGCTGGGATTATAAAAGACAAAAATCGTACGCAAGCCATTCGTACTATAGGAATTTCCCTACCAGGAGTTTCAATTGAAACCCTGAGCGAAAACCCCATCCGGTTTCAGGCTGAGCTCATATCTCCCGATGTCGACCACGAAAAGGACGTGAGCACGACATTATTGAAGAACCTCAAAATAACAACTACCGACCCTCTACTCTTGAAACTTGAAATTCCAGATGAATGGTGTAGCGAACAGTCTCAACTACAGCTGCGCTTGAGCGTCAAACCAGACGTGGCTGTAACCCCCTTAAAATCCGATGATAGCTTTTTGTTCTATCCGATATCCCTAAATTTCTCGGTTACTAACAAAGCACTTAAGGGTGAAACATCAGTCAAAATCAGTAAAACCTCGTTAAAATGGGATGAGATAAAAACGGAGACTCTACGTGCTTGAAAAAAAATACCAGCGCCTACCTCGTGCTGGCGACTTTGAACAGGAAAATGGCTTGAAGGTTATATACTTATCCCCAAAGCCAATACCTACTGGGGTACTCGCGGTAAGCGCTCGCGAGTTACATCAGAGCGCCAACCATACTTTTCTGGATTTTTCAGCTGGGCGAGGAAATTTTGAATTTATGGCGCGGATCGGCATAGGATCGATCATGCTGATAGTGACTTCACTTTTGTTATTCTCAGCGTTTGCTTCCTGGATCAGAAGAAACTCAGAACCCTTTTTTAGCGCTTGGGCGAATTTCTTTTTCAACCCAGTTATATGGCTCATAATCTTATCCATCGCTGCGCTTTACCTTTACTACTTCATAAAAATAGCCAATGACATTTCCTCACAACCTCCACTCCGGTTCAACCGAGAGCGCCGAGAAGTCGTTTACATTGCAAAAAAAGGACAAAAACCGCAGTACGTCCATTGGGAAGATGTCATTACTTGCATTTCCACCGGAAGACAAGTAACTCAATATGCAGCTACTCCAGAACACAAACTGATGATTGGTTTGCGGAACAATTCTAATGGAGATATTCTGTGGAGTATTATTCCGTGCGGCAGCTTCAACGCGGCGCTATCTGAATGGGAAACAGTTAGAGCTTATATGGAAAAAGGCCTTACAGCCTTGCCAAGGAATTACACTGACGACCTGGAAGAAGGATCAGTTGATTTTTTCCACCTGTGCCGCGAAAACTATCGTGAAAACCATTCGCTAGTACGTTATATATGGGGCTTCCTCACAATTCAACTATTTAGTGGATGGACTTTACCATGCTACATTTCTGCATGGATTAACAATCGACCGAAAGCTAGCTTTCCAACGGAAGTTATAGAATGGTCAAAAAGTATCTCAGCAATTGACCATGTGAAACCTAGCGAAGAACTGGTGAAAGAAAGTGAAAAAGCCCTTCAATTCTTTGCAAGCGGAAACACACTGCTGGATTACTTCAGAATTAAATCCTCCGACACTAACACGACCTCAGACACAGAGACTCAATAATGCCTGATGTAATTACAATCGCTTACCACGCACTGGAATGGAAAGGGGACAGATTTGAATGGCACTTACTTAACTGCTAAGCACTTGAGTTGAAAGCAAAAAATGAAGAAGGGCTGGTCTTGGTCTACGGTGATAGTTGCGAACACACCCCGACAAACCAAGGACACAGTCCCAAATGGATCGTAGACGTGAAATTCTTCAGCATCAACAGCAACGCTTTCATCGACACGCTTCGGACTGTGATGCCTATGCGTTTTTCGGTAACGTAAAGGGGACAGATTCATTTTCCAATTGTGACATTGGGACACTACTGAAAAACTTCGACGATTGGGAAAAGCTTCAATGAAAACCACATTTGAAACCGCCTTAGATCAGCATGAAATTTCCGAGTTCTTCAAAGGTGAAGGGATTTATTTCGCTAGAGGTTCCGATTGGGGTGACCACCTGCATGTGAGCAACTGGCAGGAAATGTGCAGTGTTTTAAAAAATCAAAAAGCGCCACAAAGCCTTTTGACAAAAATATTTGAAGATTACGCCAAATATTTAAACGAAGATTATTCGGATGCGGAAGGATTGCTCTCAAACATAAGCGCTTACTACACATTAAAAAGCAAGATTCCGTTTCTAGCCAGCGATAGCTATGATCTAATTGAAAGCCTTGATGAGAAAGCCAAGAAAAACATTGGAAAACTATTTCGACTATTGAGGCAGGAATACGACATAAAAAACAGAGATCTGCCCAAATACAAATTTGACGAAGAGATCAAAAGATTAAAAGCCAAAGGATTTTTATTTGAACTCGAAAGTTTGTGAATTGAGTTCAACTGCAAAGATACGTTCCCTAGTAATGCATAGGGGTTTTCGTGGGCACTGGTTTAACCTCATCGCCCAGCCAACTCGAAATCAGGATGCTGCTTGCGGATCCATGATTCGAATAGTTTCGATTTATTCATTTCATTATTGCTTGCCCATAGCAACTACTCAACGGTCTATTTTCGAGGCTTGAAAGTGTCTACCAAACTCCGGGCGATTCACCCGCTGCGGCAAGATCTTCCCTAACGGCGCCTTCGGATAGGCCGCGTTGGTAGAAAATGTCATGATCGGTACTTAACACCCAGAAAAGCTAGCAGGGAGTGCTTCGATCTCTATGGCTAAAATGCGAAAAAAAATGGACAGTGTCCGTGCATCCCGGGACGGTCATGAATTCCACGAGGCGTGGGTGGCACGTAAATGTCTGGGGTTGGTGCTGCCCAAAGACAAATTCATTGGGGTTGCGATCAAGGGCTTTTCCCCTCTCGATCAAAAAGGGGCAGCGGACGCGGGAAATGAGATTGCCGATGCCGTTTTGTACTATGGAGATGCTGCCTCATTCGAAAATGCGCACCAGATCGTCGTGGTGCAGGTCAAGTACTCGAAAGCGTCGGAAGACAAAGCATTTCGTGCGGCTGACGCAAAGAAAACCATTGATAAATTCGCCAAGACCTATCGATCTCATAAAACCAACCTGTTGCGCTTTCAAGGCCAGTATTTCGATGTTGAGACAGGGTTACATTACAACCGGCACCGCTACTACAATCCGGGGACTGAATGTCTGGCCAGGTAAAAAACCTGCCCACACTACCTCTTCAACGCAAGCGAAAAAACAGTGATAGAACTGCTCATGGCATTAAAAAAATGAGTTATTTCGACGACGAACTTGAAAAAGACTTAACAGCCTTCAATATTCTTTTTGAGATACTGGAGCCCGAAGCCCATGAGACTTTTGTGTCTAGCATCAACGAAAAACTCCCATTCTCCGGATCTAAAATAGTGTGGAACACAATCAAAAACAGCATGAGCTACGCAAAAAGTGAAAAAAACAAGCACTCTTTGATATATCAAATAAAATAAGAGACCTGAATGTCTCTGAGATAATTTTCATTGGCGACTCTCTTACTGAGAGCGCATACAGAACAAGCACGGCACGCTTGGAAAACATACTAAAAATTTTTTCGGATATACCTCAACACACCTACTTCTTCTCAGACAGCCTCAGCTTCATAGGCTGCATCAGTAGTGAGGGTGAAATAAACTTTAGCGAGCGCCCCTTTTAACTATCACCTTTACCCAAAAATCGCGGCGTGGCAGCGTAATTGGTCTTGCCGCAGGTGTCCGGCCGCTCGCCCCCGCCTCCTCCACCACGCCTTCAGCGATTTAATACTTCACCACCACCCGATTCCGATAAAGCCTCCCCTTTTTTTGGCCGGATGGGAAAATCGTTTCAACAAATGTCTCCGCCCGGATATCAGGCCTTTTCAGAACCAAACACCTACACTCGCTCAGCAGAATTGCGGCAGAATTGCGTCCATTACAATCGGAGTGTGCACATGAAGTGGTTAAAAGGATTGGTTCTGGGGGCACTCATTCTGGTGCTGGGTGCCTCTGCGCTAGGGCTGTATTACGTGCTACCTCAACACGAGGTAGTGCTGATCACCGGCGTCGAAGTCAAGCGCGTCGACGACGACGGGGTCATCAATGCCGAGAACCCTGCGGACGGCCCGACCCGGGATGTCTACTTTATTAATACCGAGGACCCGGACACGAAGAAGGTCGTGGTGTATCGCAACGAAGATACCGGCTGGAGCTTCCCTTGGTACTTTAAGTTTGATTCGGCCGACATTCAGGCCAAGGCCCAGGGCTATTCGCGTGATACGACGCAGTTGGCGCTCATCCGCTACTACGGTTGGCGGATTCAGATCCTGTCGGTCTTCCCCAATATTACGCACATCGAACCGACGACCCACCGTGACCAACCGTTCCCGTGGTTCAACACCATTTTCTTCAGTGTGACCACACTGTTCGTGGTGGTTATCGCCTTTGTCGTACGGCGCCGCCTGAAACGCCGTGGCCAAATTGCGGTGAACTGATCACTTTGGGCTGGCCGCGTCAAATAACCGGTCGGCTATCTGCCGACCTCGGTCCAGTCCTTCAACAGCATCGGACATTAGCTTAGCGCTTTGGATGAATACCATGAAACGCACGCGCTCCTAGTGGTATTCATCCCCCACTGCCCAGCTTGTCCTCGATCAAACCTTCAGCGATTCATATTTCACCACCACCCGATTCCGATAAAGCCGTTCACGCTTCACCAACTCGCCAATCTGCCCTTTCTCCCGCACCTCCCGCCAAATCTCATTCTCCCGAAACACCCGCCCGCCATCCCGAACGAACCGATGCGCTTCTTGAAACACGTGATAGCGGAATTCCCGTGCCTGATCACACAACAACTCCCCCTCCAACTGCGTCTGCGCGACATTCAACTTCAGCTGAAAACTGCGATCCGTCGGGTTGTGCAGCACCAGATCAACGTAGTTGTAGAAAATCGCCGCACCGGAGCCAAACGGCAGCACCCGACCTTCATCCGGAAACGGGTCGAAACTGTGGTTGGAGCGCTCGATCACCACTAGAGGTGAATGAATGGCCATCCAGTGGATGAGGTTGCTCAGTTGGCAAATGCCGCCGCCGACACCGGTACGCGCTTCGCCGAAGGACAGCTCCATGCCTTCGACATAGCCGCGTTTGCGGGTCGGGCGGCCGACCAGGCGGCAGAAGGAGAAGTGTTCGCCGGGGGCGATGATTACGCCGTCGATGGCGGCGACCGCCAGTCTTAGGTTAATGACTTTGTTGTGTTGCAACGCCAGGTCGGAGTCGCCGAGTTTGCGGATCAGTTTTGAGGTGTGTTTCAGGTAGCGAAACGGCAAGCGCTCGGCCAACGCAATAGGCATCGCATAGCGTTTACGCGAGTAGCGCCAGGCGATCTGCCGGAACAGTCTTTTTTGCCACACGCGCATCCAGTACAGGGCCGGGTGGTAAAGGGAAAGTGGTTTCATCCGTGACGCAACGGCGGCTGCCGTTTTCTTCCTTGAGCTGAGCAATGGCGGCGGATTTTAGCGTGAATCTGCCGGGGCTGCGCATGGCTTCGCGGTGAAAATTAAGTTTGAGCTAAGGTTGCCTCAATACAATCCGCGGCAGAACAAGCCCATAAGCTGCGGATGAGCCATACCTATGAGAACGTTTGATTTACCAACCAGACAGCAGTCGAATTTCAGTCTCGTCTTGGTGAATTACAAAACGGCGGATCTCACGAAGATGTGCCTGGAGCTTTTGCACCAACACGTCACGCAGCATCAAATTCCGGTGTGGGTCGTAGACAACGACTCCGCTGACGAGAGTCTGGATTACTTGCGTTCGCTCGACTGGATTAATCTGATCGAACGTCCTTCGCCGGGGAAGGAACATGGCCATATTGCTCATGGTAAAGCGCTCGATCTGGCATTGGAAAAAGTTGAAACCGACTACTTGTTTTTGCTGCACACCGATACCTTTGTCTACGACAAAGACATCTTTGCACTGATGATGCGCGAGTGCATGAAAACTCCGGACATGGCGGCTGTCGGTTGTGTAGAGCAACTTGATCGCGGCCTGTTGAGAGATACCTGGCGTTTAAGTTCGCGCTTTGTCAAACACTACTATCGTCGGGCGAGAACGAGCATGGGCTTGCCCTCCAAAGAACCAAAGCCTTATCGAGAAACTCATCTCAAGAGCTTCTGCACCTTGTGGAATTGCCGTTTGATGAAGTCGCGCGGTTTGCATTTCTCCATGGATGACCGAGTGCCCGGTTATACCCTGCAAGACCGTATGCTTAGCCAAGGCTACGGAATCAAGTTCCTCTCTCACCGCAAGATTTTTCGCTATCTCGACCATATTCAGGCAGGCACGGTCGCTGCGGCGGGCACCTACGGCAAAAATCACCGCCGCACCAAGATGTATCAGGAGACGCTCAAGCGCCTCCAGCTGGAACGCGGCATGCGCCAAGCGAGCCATAACTGATCTGCAAATAAATAACAGCGGACAATAAAAAAGGGCGACTTAATAGTCGCCCTTTTTTTGTCTGAATTTTTTGCCTCTGCTCCGAGGAGGTGTTCGCCCAGTGTAATGGCCTGGCAATCCATGCACCGGTAAAGAGCCCTGACACTGGGCGAACGGGAGGGATTTTAATGGAAGTTGGCAGATATGTCGTCCTTCCCGAACATGAAATTTGTGTACTAAAACGTTAACAGCAATGTGTGACCGATATTTACCGACAAACTTCAACAAATGTCAGGTTCGAAAATTTCATATGATTGTTCTCATACAAATACCTTGTACAAGAACAATCATCCTGTAGAGCTAGTACTCAACTTTCGTGTTGGCTAGTCACTTTCAGGATATCGGTGTAAGTCACTACCACGCTCTGCCCGACTTTCAGGTCTTTGAGCTTGGCTTGAACCTCAGGCCTCACGACGTCGAGGGTTTTCGATTGGCCGGATGGGTTTTCCAGCGTGACCTGATGTTTGTTCAGATCAATTTTGGTGATTTTCAGTTGCACCTGCACCTGACGGAATGCCTCGCCACCCGGGTTGCTGCTGCCCGGCGCGTTGCGCAGCTCACCGGTACGTTCGGTAGAGCCAGGCAGACCTTTATCCACGTCGGTGTCCAAATAAGCAGCGACAGCACGGGTAACTTCGACCTTCACCTGATCGCCAACCCTGAGATTGGCAAGGTTTTTCGCCTTGTCGCTGAGCTGGACGTGCACCTGGCGGCCTTCTGCGCCTTCAAGGACAACTTGATGATTGGCTGGGTCAACCGCCAGCACTTTGGTGGTCACCTCGTCCGCTTCGACGGTGGCAGACAGCGGAATATCGGCAGCCATTGCCGACAGGCTGCCAGCGGACAGAACAGTAGCGAGGGCGATGGCGTGAGTCAGTGCTTTGAGCTTCATAAGCGGTACATTCCCTGTGATGGATGGCAGCACACGGCGCAGAATCGGTTCCAGCGCAATGCGTGCCAAGGAGCATAGACGCTCCGAAAAATGCTGCCCCTTAGTAGCCGGTCATCTCCAGATAGCCGCGCCCGCCCTGACTGCCACTCAAGCGCACCGGCCCCTCCCAGTACGGAATGCGCAGATCCATCCAGGCCTGAGGGTTAAGTGCATCAAGAGTGATGTCCAGCCGTTTCGAAGGGATAGCGATCGTCCAACGCACCGGCATCGAACGCCCGGAAACCGTCACAGTGTCCTGCGCAGTAAGCTTGATCTGCCCGGCATGCAGGGTCTCGGCCCGGCCATCTGCGGCAATCCATGTACCGGTAAGATACGGCGCTCCCTCCTTCTGCCGCATGCGATAAAGCATCACATGCTCGCCACTGTCGAGATGCAGGGAGAACCAGTCCCAACCCGTCTGATTGGCCGTCAACGGCTGACTGCTCCATTCGCGATCAAGCCAGGCCGGGCCGCTGACGCTGTAGCTTTTGCCGTCGATTACCAAGGTGCCGCTGGCCTGAAAAAACGGCTGACTGTAGTAGTACGAAGCCTGGCCCTGTTCGGATTTCTGACTGAAGCCCTTGTCGCCTTGCAACACTAGCGGCCGACTCGAGGTCAGGCGCAGTTGATAGCTGAAGTTCTTGTCACGGGCGCTGAGCTGCAAGTCAGTCAGCGGATCACTGGCCTGACTGACGAACCGCCAGTCGTCGATCCACGCATCGAACGGCGCCAGTTGCACCCCGGCCTGCCCGACTCCGCCCCGCGCATAACGCTCGGCAGCGTGATGCGCAGTTGCCGAAGTCACCGCCGCATGCCCGAGCCAGATGGTCTGATTGGCCCAGCCCGGTTGCCCGGCACTCGCGTTCAACGCGCTGCGGAACAACGTCCATTGCACGCCGAATTCGTTGCCCTGCTGATCCTTCAGATTGGCGGTGACGTACCACCATTCAATGCGAAATCCATCATGCGCACCGTGATCCGCCGGGAAGCTGAACACCCGCCCCGGTACCACTGGCGTGAAGGCCTGCGCCTGATCGCCCATCCCGGCGAAGCCTTTTTGCTCGGGTGCGGGTTTATCGCAGCCGCTCAAAAACAGCGCGAGCAACAGCAGAACGACGTTAATCCTCATGAGCAAACGTCCTCAACAGATCCGCCGGTTGCGTGCGGTACAGCGAATACAGCGGCCACGCCGACGCCAGCAATGTCGCCAACAGCGCCAGCCCCATCAGTTGCAACAGTTGCCAAGGGAACACCCGCAGCGGCAGGCGCCAGCCAAACGCCTGCACATTGATCACCGCGTCCAGACACCACGCCAACGCAATCCCCAACGGCAATGCCAACACCAACGTCAGCACCGCCAGCAGCCAGGTTTGGCCGAGGTTGAGCAGCATCAATTGTCGACGCGTGACGCCCAGCGCCCACAGCGGCGCGAGCTGGCCGAGGCGACTTTGGCTCTGCGTCAGCAAGCTGATGAACAGCGCCACACCCGCGACCGCGAGCGTCAGGCTGTTGAGCGCGGCGGTCGCGGCGAAGGTGCGCTCGAACACTTGCACCGACCAACCCTTGAGCCGCGCCTGATCAACGATGCGACTGTCGTCGAGCTGAAAGCGCCCCTGCACGCCACTCAGCAGCGCGGGGATTTGCGCTGGATCGATGCGCAGGTTGAAGCGGTTCGGCGTCAACTGCGGCCAGCCGCGCAGCAGGTGATTGCTGCTCACCAGCACATGGCCCTTGGGATTGCCGTAGTCGGCGTAGATCCCGACGACTCGCGGCGACCAGGAACCGCCCGGTGTGGGGATCGTCAGGTGATCGCCCGGTGCAACTTTCAGGCGTCGTGCCAGTTGTTCGCTAAGCATCACCGCATCATCGGTGGCCAGCGCCGACCACGGATTCTCGCCATGCGCTTCAAGCAGAGGCCAGTGCTGACGATAGTAAGGATGGTCAATCACGCCGTACACGTCCGCTGGCCAGCCTTGCAACGTCACCGAGACTTGCCAGTTCGGCAGCACCGCGCTCACGCTCGGTTGCTGTTTGAGCCAGCCATACATTTCCCGCGCCTGAGCCGGATTGCTCGGGTTGAGGTACAGCTCGGCACTCAGGCGCTGTTCGAGCCAGTCATTGAAGGTCTGGCGGAAACCGGCGGTCATGCTGCCGGCGCCGATATTCGCCGCCATCGCCAACAGCAGCGCCATCAACGCCAGACTCAGCGCCGGTAACTGCTGACGGCAGTCGGCGAGGAACCACTGACCGAGCACCGAACGACTGCGCCCGAGCAAACCGTTCAACACCGCGCTGAGCAGCACCGGCAGTGCCAGCGCCGCGCCGAGTAACAGCCCAGCCATCAGCACAAAACCACTGCCGAGGCTGTTGCCCCAAATCAACGCGATCAAGGCAATCGCGGCAAACACGCCAGCCACCCAACCCTGGCGGCGCAACCAACGCGCATGTTGTTGATGCCACGCCTGCGGATTGGCCACCGCCAGCAACGGCAGACGCGCCGCGCGCAGCAGACTGTTGGCCCCAGCGAGCAGCGCGCCGAGCAAACTCAAACCAATGCCGCTGAACCACCACCACGGACTCAAGCGCAACTGCCCCGCCACTTCCGCGCCATATAAACCGCGCAGGCTGGCGGCGACATCCGGCAGCAATACGCTGGCCAGCCAATAACCGCTGATCACGCCGAACACACCACCGATCAACGCCAACGCACCGAGTTCGACGATCAGGCAGGCAATCAACATCCGCGCGCTGACGCCACAGGCCCTCAACGTGCGCAGCAATCCGCGGCGTTGTTCCAGCGCCAGACCGATAGCCGCGTGCACGATAAACAGGCCGACGATGAATGAGAGAAATCCCAGCGCATCGAGGTTGAGGTGAAAGCTCTCGGTGAGCCGCGAGAGATTGTTTTCCTCACCGCTGCTTTTGAGTTGCAACAAGCCGTTGAACGCAGCCGGGATCTCAGCGTGAAAATCCTTGGGCAATAACAGCCGAGACAATTGATCGGGCTGATCGAGCAAGTGTTGCGCGACACCGATATCGACCAGCAGCACACCCGGCGCCATGTCTTTTTGCGCCAGCAACGGTGGCAAGGTCTGGCCGTTTTCGGTCTGCGGGGTAGCGCCTTCGTGCAGATCCAGCGCCTGCAACGTTTCCGGTGAAATCCACGTACTACCCGGTGGACTGAAGAACTCGACAATGCGCTCGATAGGCATCGCCCGCCCGGCCACGGCGCTGTCGCCCGGCAGCGAAACCGGTTCGATGCCCATCAATTGCAGGCGCTGGGTTTCGTGATCCTTGAGAATCAAACGGCCCTGCAACACCGGCGACACCGGCCAGCCTTGGCGGCGCAGATCGACAAACCATTGTTGGGAAAAATTCGCGCCGCTCGGCGCACTCAGGCTGGCCTGCGGCTCGCCGCCGATCAACTGGCTGGCGCGGGCATAGCTGTCACGCGCCTGACTGTTCAGCGCCTCGACGCCGGTCAGCAGACTGGTGGCCAGCCACAACCCGGTCAGCACGCTGAAAAACTGCACCGGATGCCGGCGCCAATGGCTGAGCAGTGCAATCAGGGTTTGCCGGAATACCATCACGTCAAACGGCCACTGGATAAAACCACGCGCTCGGCAAGCCGTGCCGCGACACGCTGACTATGGGTGACCATCAGCAACGTGGTCGGCGTGTCATCCAGCAGTTCGAGTAACAGGCGCAGCACTTCATCGCTGGTGGCCTCGTCGAGGCTGCCGGTGGGTTCGTCAGCCAACAGCAATTTCGGTTTCGAGGCCAGCGCCCGGCCGAGTGCAACGCGCTGTTGCTGGCCGCCGGAGAGTTGTTCGGGATAACGCTTGAGCAAATCGGACAGACCGAGACGTTGCACCAGATGCTTTTGCCAACGCGGATCGTGACGCCCGGCAAGGCGCGCCTGAAACGCCAGATTGTCCTCGACCCGCAGGCTGCCGATCAGGTTGTATTGCTGGAACACCAGGCCGATTTCGCTACGCCGCCAGTTCGCCAGTTGGCCTTCGTTCATCAGCTCCAACCGATGCTCGCCGCTGCGGATGCTGCCACTGTCGGCCTGGTCCAGACCGGCGATCAGGTGCAGCAACGTGCTCTTGCCGCTGCCGGACTCGCCCATCAGCGCCAGGCTGCTGCCGGATTTCAGGCTCAGGTCGATGCCTTGCAGCACGGGCAGCGGGCCTTGGGGGGTCGGGTAGGTTTTGCAGAGGTTTTCGACGTGGAGCATGCCGCCACCTGATTGGTCAGTGTGGGGCAAGGATAGCGGATGGTTGGGCTGGAATCTGTGTACGGCTGGAAATCGCTGCCCCCCCAAGGGGGCGAGGGGGAATGGGAGCCGATTTGCGTGATTTTCAGAACTTGAGTTCGACTCGGTATTTCACGTCGGCGTAACTTTCAAGATCACCTCGGTCAGTCCCCTCTCCCTCTGGGCGGTCCGACGTTTCGGGAGGGCTAGGGTGAGGGCTGAAACTGAAGGAACACAGCAAGCAGCCCCACCGCAACTACTCCTTCGGCACAACGTTATCCAGCACTCGATTAACCGCCAACTCCCCCAACATCACCACCTGCGCAATCCCAAGCAACGTGTTGCGGTTCGGCCCCTCCAGCAACCCGGCAAAATCACCGAGCATGACCGTGGCCGAGGCCAACGACTCGCAGGCATTGACCAGTAACGACTCAGTGTCGGCTTGCGGGTTGACCATGAACATCACGCTGGGCGTGTAGGGCGTGGCCATGATTCTGGCGGTGGGCGCTGTCGTGAGCATCAGTTGATACCCCCGGCTTGCGGGATGCGCTGGTTATCCAGCACGCGATTGGCCAGCAACTCACTGAGCATGATGACCTGCTGCAACACCAGCATCGCTTTGCGCTGTGAAGGATCGATCGTACTGGCGATGTCGCGGGCCATGTCCGTGGCGGACGACAGCGTTTCGCATGCTTCGACGAGTAGGGTTTCGTCGTCCACTGTTGGGTTGACCAGGAAGATTCGGCCGGGCTTGCGTGAAGGTTTGGATGTCTTGTGTGTGGCAGGATCGAGGTAGAGGTTGATTGCTCGTTCTGTGGCCGTTTTTATGTTTTCGGCTTCGAGTTCGGGGTCGTAGGGGATTGGATCGGTGTGCGGTGGGTTTGGTGTGGCTTTGAACATAGATGTAACTCCTATCGCAGAAATTTAGGAGCCATCACCCTCGCTACCAAACGATGGGTGGCGGCCATACGCGGGTTGGTAGACCGGCTGCAATAGGAACCCGGCGCTCACGGATGAGCCCCACGCATGACCACCATAAAACCGAGCCCCAAGAAGAGGGACTGCATACGGTGTTGCCATACAGCTATTACAGACGGGCTACCAAACCCGATCACTGTTTTTCAGTGACCGGGAAACGATATAGCCCGCCTCAAAGCCGCACAAGCCGGCGGATTCTGGCGTACGCGTAGGCAACGGCGCAAGGTGTTGTAGCCTTTATGGCGTAACGGTTCGTGTAAGTTAAACGCGCTGGGCGAGTTGTGTTTATTGCTTGCTGCAATGTTAGGGTGAGGGCCGTTCCACCGCGACACTCGCAGGCGCCTGCCCCGGCAACACAATGCTGCCCAAATCAATATGCTTCCACTCAGGCTTCGCCCCCAGCCGCGCGTTAAACCGGTAGTTGAACGTAAAATCATCCGCCGTCGCCACGCTCAGCGGTTTGCCATACACCGCCTCAATTCCCGCCAGGTTGTAGCCCATCAACTGCAACAGCGTCGGAAAAATGTTGTAGTGGCTGGAGCGATCCTTGTTCGCCGCCAGTTGCGCCGACCAGTCCAGCGTCTGCAATTGATCGCCCTGAATCACCACCAGCGGCACCAAACCCTCCTCCTCCACCGGATCGCCACCGCAATGGGTATTCAGCCCGGGATTGCCGCGTTCGTGCAGATCCTGGCCATGATCCGAGGTGTAGATCAGCAACGCGTTATTCAGATTGGCCTGCGCAAATACCCGCGAGAAAAACTCGCCGACGTTCCATAACAGCGTGTTTTTGTAGGCGTTGCGATACAGCACCCAGTCATCCGGTTGACCGTTGAAACCATCGCGCTTGCCGGTGTCGGCGATTTCGACAAACTGCCCGCGCGGCAAGGTCGGACGGTAGGCCATGAATGCGTCGGGGTATTTATCGTGCACCGGAAAATGCGCACCGACCTTGTTGATCAGCACCAACTCGGGTTTGCCGTCGTTGAGCAGTTCGATCAACTTGGCAGCGGCGGCCATGTCGCGCTCGCGCACGCTGGTCTGGTCGAATTGCACAAATTCGTCGATGTCCTTTTTCTCGGCATCGTTCATCAGGTTCTGCAGATTGCCGCCGGTGCGCTGGGCATCGATATACACCGTGCGCAGGCCAGCCTGTCTGGCGTACTGCCAGATCGACGGCAGCGTGCTGTTGATGCGCATGTAATCGGCGCGGGTGCCGCCGTAGCGCAGCGTGACGTTGGTGTCTGCACTGCAATTGGCGATGGACGCGGCGTAACCGTAGTTGAAGACTGCAACGCCGGGCTGCGGCTGTTTAAGGTTGCTGTGCACGCCAAACGGCGCGTTGATATCCAGATAGTTGCCGGAAATGCTCTCGTCGATGATCAACACGATGTCGTGATCGATTGCCGGCCCGGTGCGCGCCAGCTTCACCGGCTCGCGCGGGCCAACCGTGTTGTGCAGCGCCTCGTAGGAAAACAGGTTCAGATACGCCAGCGGCGTGTACATGATCGGCAGTCCGCGTGCGCCCTCCCCGGCGCGCATGAACAGCACTGCGCTGAGCAGCAGAACCCCGCAGATCGGCGCCGCCACGCGCAAGGCATTCGGCACCGGCATCGAATGCCGTGGTTTGAGGCCGATGCCAAACAACAGCAGCAAGCCGCTGAGCACCCCGTGGATGATCGCGTCGCGATACTGGTAGATCGCTTCCTGGATAAAACCGCCGGAATAGACCAGCGAAACAAAGCTGCTGTAGGTCAGATAGTCGGTAGTGACCCGCGTATAAACATCAAAAAATACTGCAGAGGCGCACATCGCCAATGCGAATAAATGCCGAATGAAAGTCTGACGTATATAGGCCGTTAGTAATAATGCGAAAGTCAGCGCCAAAAACATCGCGCCAAAAAGTAGTACTGCCAGTCCGATCCCCAAGGCGTTTAAACGCTCTAGGTAATATTCGAAATAAAGCAGCAGATAAATAACTAAAAGCAGTTCTTTCAAATATCGAAACATGGCGATTCCATGGCGTGCCCGACGGCGCTTGGTCAATAGTTTGTCGGCCAAAAACTGACACTAGCACCGGGTCTTTAAAGCGCAAGAAATGCCGGACTTTTGCTGAAAGCGTCAAAAAAACGTTGACTCAAATCTGACACACACAAGTTGCTAAAAGGCTTGTATTTATTGGTTAGCGACCGTTTATCGTTTAGTTGTAAATGTGAAAAACCCGTCAAAACCGCGGCAAACGCAGATACAGCAAGCACTTGATGGCCAATAGCCCCGGAAACAGGCCGTGTTATACATCTGCAACATGTCATTTTGCTGACACGCTTTTCCAACCCTGCGCTATACCCCTTTTGACAGTTCAATTTTGATCTTCTTCCACCGTCTTACGAGGCACGCCAATATGGACGTGAGCGTATTTGGTACGGGCTATGTTGGCCTGATACAAGCGGCAGCACTTGCCGACGTCGGACATCGCGTGTTGTGCGTCGATATAGACTCGAACAAGATTAAACAACTGCAACAAGCGGTGCCGCCAATTAGCGAGCCAGGTTTATCCAGCACTCTGGAAGAAAACATCAAGGCCGGGCGCTTGTTGTTCAGCACCCAGGCCAGCGATGCGGTGGAGCATGCCGAACTGATTTTCATCGCCGTCGGCACACCCGCCGACGAAGACGGCTCTGCCGACCTCAGCCATGTGCTGAATGTGGCGCGGCAAATCGCCAGTTTCATGGAAGCTGATCGCACGCTGATCATCAAATCCACCGTGCCGGTCGGCACGGCAGATCAGGTGCGCGACGCAGCCGTTGCAGAATTGCAGCAGCGCGGCAAAAGCGCGTTGAACGTGCGCGTGGTTTCCAACCCGGAATTTCTCAAGGAAGGCAGCGCCCTCGCCGACTGCATGCGCCCGGACCGGATCATCGTCGGCACCGACGACGCCGCGGCTCGCGAGCAGATGAGCGAGCTGTACGCGCCGTTCTGCCGCAACCACGAAAAACTCATGTTCATGGACAACCGCAGCGCCGAGCTGACCAAGTACGCGGCCAATGCGATGCTCGCCACCCGCATCAGTTTCATGAACGAACTGGCCAACCTCACCGAACTGCTCGGCGCCGACATCGAAGCGGTGCGCAAAGGCATCGGTTCCGATCCGCGCATCGGCTACCACTTCATCTACCCCGGTTGCGGCTTCGGCGGTTCGTGCTTCCCCAAGGATCTGCGTGCCCTGCTGCACACCGCCGAACACAACGGCATGCCGCTGAAATTGCTGCGCAGCGTCACCGACGTCAATGACAGTCAGCGGCACATCCTGTTCAGCAAACTCAAAGCGCAGTTCCCGCAAGGTCTGGCCGGCAAATCCATTGCGATCTGGGGCCTGGCGTTCAAACCGAACACTGATGACATGCGCGAAGCACCAAGTCGTTATCTGATGGATGCATTGTGGGCCGAAGGCGCCAGCGTGCAGGCCTATGATCCGGAAGCCATGTCCGAATGCCGACGCATCTACGGCTATCGCAACGATCTGCACCTGTGCGCCACCCGTGATGACACGCTGGAAGATGCCGACGCGCTGGTGATCTGCACCGAGTGGAAAAACTTCCGCGTGGTGGATTTCGAATTGCTCGCCGACAAGCTGCGCTCCAAGGTCATCGTCGACGGCCGCAACCTGTACAACCCGGAGCAAGTGGCTGCCGCCGGCCTGCACTACAGCGGCATCGGCCTGCGCCACATCGCGCCCGAAGGTCTGCGGCCATGAAGATTCTGGTCACCGGTGCTGCCGGATTCATTGGTGCTCATTGCGTGTTGCGGCTGATCCGCGACGGGCATCAGGTGCTCGGGCTGGATAATTTCAACAGCTACTACGACCCGCAGCTCAAGCATGATCGCGTGACCTGGGTGCGGGGCGAGGTCGGCGATTTCCAGTTGCAAACGGTTGACCTGGCCGACGCTTCGGCCCTCGCCGCACTGTTCGCCGAACAACGTCCGCAAGTAGTGATCCACCTCGCGGCGCAAGCCGGGGTGCGTTACTCGCTGGAGAATCCACGGGCGTATCTGGACAGCAATCTCAGCGGTTTTCTGAACATTCTCGAGTGCTGTCGTCAGCACCCGGTCGAGCATCTGATCTACGCCTCATCGAGTTCGGTGTACGGCGCCAACCAGAGCACCCCGTACTCGGTGCAGGACAGCGTCAACCATCCACTGTCGCTGTACGCCGCGACCAAAAAAGCCAATGAACTGATGGCGCACAGTTACAGCCATCTGTTCGGCATTCCTTGCACCGGCCTGCGCTTTTTCACCGTGTACGGGCCGTGGGGCCGGCCGGACATGTCGCCGATCCAGTTTGCCAAAGCGATCAGCGAGGGCCAGCCGTTGCAGCTGTTCAACTACGGCGAGCATCAGCGCGATTTCACTTACATCGACGACATCATCGAAAGCATTGCACGGCTGATCGAGCGTGCACCGCAGGCCAATCCGCAGTGGAACCGTGAACAGCCAGACCCCGCCAGCAGCATGGCGCCGTGGCGGTTGTTCAACATTGGCGGCCAGCATCCGGTGGAACTGAAAACCTATCTCGCGCTGATCGAAAAACACCTCGGTCAGCAAGCCGTGGTCGAGCTGCTGCCATTGCAGCCGGGCGATGTCCTCAACACTTGCGCCGACGCCAGCGACTTGGCCCAGGCCACCGGTTTTCAGCCCCGGATAGAGCTGGACGATGGTCTCGGGCGCTTCATCGCCTGGTTCCGCGATTACTACCCGACTGCCTCTCGCCCACGCGCCGCTCGCGGCTGACCACCAGTGGAGGATTACCCCATGACTGGACATGAACAAGGTTTAGCGATTCAACAGCTGCGCCGTGACAAGCGTCTGGATCCCGAGCAACGCATGCGCCTCGACGCTGCCATTCATCGCCAGGGTCGCGGTTGGTTCACCGGCCGCGACGGTGGTCGGCCATGGCAACTGTCGCGCACCAATCGCGTGGTGGCGTGCCTCGGCGCACTGATGATTCTGCTGCTGATCTCGCCACTGTTGATCGGCCTCGCACTGGCAATCAAATTCACCAGCAAAGGCCCGGTGATGTTCGTGCAGAAACGCACCGGCTATCGCGGGCGCAAGTTCGGCATGTACAAGTTCCGCACCATGGTCGCCAACGCCGAAGACTTGAAAGAATCGCTGCGCCACCTGAACAAGCACGGTGCCGATGCCATCGATTTCAAGATCGACCAAGACCCACGAATCACCGGTATCGGCGGCTTCCTGCGCCGTACCAGCCTCGACGAACTGCCCAACCTGATCAATGTGATCAGCGGCGACATGCGTCTGGTCGGCCCGCGTCCGACCTCGTTCAACGCCTATCGCTACAAGGACAGTCACCTCGCACGCCTGAGCATCTACCCCGGCATGACCGGCCTTTGGCAGATCTCGGGGCGCAGCAATATCGACTTCGACCAGCGCGTTGAGTTGGACCTCAGCTACATCGCCGAGCAGAGCCTTTTGCTTGATCTGAAGATTCTGTTGAAAACCCCCTTCAAAGTATTCAGCGGCCACGGAGCAAGCTAATGGACGGTTCAACCAACAAAAGCCTGAGCATCGCCAGCCCCAGCGAATCGAACCTGACCTCGACCGTGCTGGATCTCGATCTGCGGATCCTGTTCCTGACCGCTGCCAACCCCGGCGCCGGCACCACCACCAGCGCCCTCGCGCTCGCTGCGCAACTGGCGCAGATGAGCAGCGGCCAGGTGTTGCTGGTGGATGCCAGCCAGTCGGCGAACAACCTCACCCAGCAACTGAACCTGAGCAAAGAGCGCGGTTTTCGCGATTTGTTGTTCAGCGCCGACAGCCCGCCGCTGTTGCAGGACTGCGTGGTGCAGGTGTCGAGCCTGCCGTTCCACGTGCTGCCCAACGGCCGGCCGATCCGCACCATGGAACACCTGACCGCCGAACGCCTCGGACCGCTGCTCGATCAGTTGGGCAGCCAGTACCGCTTTGTGGTGATCGACGGCGATGCGGTGTACTCAGCCGCCGACACGCTGGTGCTGAGTACGCAAGTGGACGGCGTCGTGTTTGTGGTGCGCGCCGAAGACACGCGCTGGGAAGTCGCCCAGGCCGCCGTGCAACGGCTGACGCAAGCCGGGGCCAAAGTGGTCGGCAGCGTGTTCAACCGGCGCAAGTACTACATGCCCAAATGGCTCTACAAAAACCTGTAAGCAACCGCGAAGGATGACGCCATGAACGCCAAAATACTTGTCCTGCTGTTGCTGCCGCTTGCAGGCTGCTCCAGCAATACCGAGACCCGCAATATGCCGGTGAATATCCTCACCGCTACACCGGCCAACGCGCAGGCCAGCGACATGCCGAAAATCGAGCAGACCCTGCGCCCCAAGGATGTGCTGGATGTGATCTTCCACATCAGCACCAGCGGCTCGGACGCTTATCGCGTGCAGTCGGGTGACCAGATCGGCCTGAATTTCACCGCCGCCAGCCAGCTCAACGGCAATCAACTGGTGCTGCCGGACGGCACCATCGAACTGCCGGGCGCCAACACGTCGGTGAAAATTGCCGGCCTGACCAGCGATGAAGCGCGCCAGGAAATCCAGCGCGTCTATCAACGCAAACAATTGTTCCAGCCCAACCGCAATCAGCTATCGGTGCAAATCCTCAGCCCGTTGAGCAACGAACAGAATCTCAAAAGTGCCCTCAACCACCCCGCCACCGGCATGAGCCGCGAGATCACCGTGGGCACTGACGGCTACGCAAGCTTCCCGGAAATCGGTGCCGTGCCGATGCAGGGCATGACCGTCAATCAACTGGAAGCCTTCCTCAACAGCAGGTACGCGCAATTGCCGGGGCGGATGACCGTCGATGTGCTGCTCAAATCCACTGCCGGCAACGAGATCTACGTATTGGGCGAAGTCGCGCAACCCGGCTCCTACCCGATCCGCCGTCCGGTTTCGGTGCTTGAAGCACTGACCCTCGCCCGCGGCACCAACGTCAAGGCGCGGCTCGATTCGGTGGTGATCATGCGCCGCAATGGCAATCAGGTGCAGGCAATGAATTACGACGTCGAGAAAGCGTTGTCGGGTGAGGCACCGCAAATCGCCTACCTGCAACCGGACGACATGCTCTACGTGCCAAAAACCAAATTGGCCAGCGCCGGCGAACTCGCCCGGCAACTGGCCGACGTGGTGCTGTTTCAGGGCGTGGGGTTCAGCTTCGGCTACCGCGTCGACAACAAAGGCAGTGACAACTGACTCTCAGGTGACAACCATGAATCCGAAGGAAAACTACCTGCATGAGTTCTTCAGGATCTTCTTCGCCAACAAGCAACTGGTGAAGCGTGTCTTCCTGATCTTTGCAGTGATCGCGCTGGTGCTGCCGCTGTTGCTCAAACAGAGCTTCGATATCACCGCGCAGGTGATCGTGCAGTCGAAAAAACTCTCCCAGGGCGATGCGACCACCTCGCTGACCCAGGACAACGCCACGTTCATTCCGCCGTCACTGGCGGACATGGAAACCGAAAGCAACATCCTGCGTTCGCCGGCCCTGATTCGCCAGACCATCAGCGACCTGCGCGACAGAGGCGAATACACCCCGGCGCCGGGCATGTTCAGCAAACTGCTTGGCGAACCGTTCAAACGCTATGTCAGCTCGCCGCTGCGCGAATACGTGGTCAACCCGCTACGCAGCACGCTGGGCATGGAAACCGATCCGGTGCGTGACACGGTGCTCGACGGCCTGACTCAGGAAGCCATCGACAATCTGAAGATCGAAACCCTGCCGGGTTCCAATGTGATCTCGATTGTCTACAGCTTCCCTGACCCGGCCCAAGGCACGACGTTTGTCGCAGCCCTGCTGCAAAACTATCTGGTCAGCCGTCAGGCGCTGCAATCGATCGAGCTGCCGCACTCGTTCTATGAAACCAAGAAGCATCAGTACCAGGTGCGCCTCGACGGCCTGGAAGGCGCTCGACTGAGCTTGCTGGAAGGCGTCGGTTCGGCTGACCCGAAAGAGGAAATTACCTTCCGCCTCAACGCGATCAATACCGAGGAGCAGGCACTCAATCTGTCCCGCGACCGCTTGCTGCAAAGCCAGCGCTGGCTCGAGTACCTGAAAACCAGCCTCGCCGCTGCCAACAGCAACAAACTCAATGACTACACCTTCCCCTTCACCTTCACCACCACCGTGGACAACATCGCGTTCGAAGATCGCGAGATCAGGCAGATGGGCGAGCAACTGACCACGCTGGTCAGCCGCTACATGAATGATCTGGCAGTGTTCCAGCCCGGCAGTGAACCAATGTTGCTGACCCGCGAGCAAATCGCCCGCGCTCGCCAGCAATTCCTCAAAGTGGTCAACAACCGGATTCAGGAACGCGCTGTCGATCTGTCGGTGATCAGCCAGGTGATCGAGCAAAAAACCGCGCGCATTGCCGAGTTCAAGGAGCGCATTCATCAACTGCAGCAAACCCAGAGCAAACTGCGGCAGATGGACACCGAGATCGGCGCCCTGCACGCCGCATTCTCGACCTACGCGCAACGCTTTGCCGAAAGCAGTACCACCCGTTCCCTGGACAATGACCTGTCCAACGCCCGGGTGTTGAGCCCACCGTTCGAACCGACCGAAGCAGCGTTCCCGAAACCCATGTTGATCATTCCGTTCGGCATGCTGACCGGCCTGCTGCTGGCGATCGCTTTCGTCTACGTGCGCGAGTTCTTCGATCATCGCTTCAAACATCCGGCACAAATCAGTCACGAACTCGACCTGCCGGTGCTGTTGGTGATCAACGAGCAACAGGCCCTGCCAGGCAATCCGCACAAGAGCTGGACGGTGCCAAGCTTCGTGCACTGGGTGCGCAATTGAGCATGTCGCCCACCCCGGGGACCGCCCTGCCGATCATTCATTTGCTCAGCAGCGGCGGCTTCTATGGGGCCGAGCGCATGTTGCTGGATCATTGCCTGGCGACGCCGGGGCAGCATCAAGTGCTGTTTCTCGATGCGCCGCCAGAATTGATCGCGCGCTTTCGCGAGGCTGGGGTCGATGCGCAAGGTTGCGCCGGATTAAGCATGTTGTTGGGGCAATTGCGTCAGCGGCGTGGCGAAAAACCTTTGATCAATACGCACAATTTCAAAGGGCTGTTGTTCGGGTGGGTAGGCGCGACGTTGTGGCGCCTGCCACTGGTGATCACTCAGCACGGTTTCACCCCGCGCAGCCGCAAGCAGAAGTTCTACACCTGGCTGAGCCTGCAACTGTGCCGCACCGCCTCGGTGGATCGAGTGGTGTGCGTGGCCGAGAGCATTGCCGCGATTCACCGTCAGGCCAGCGTACGCGCCGACAAGCTGCAAGTGATTCCCAACGGCTTGCCGGCCGGCGCGCGGATGACCCCGGATGTTGATCGGCAACGCTACGTCGCCGGTTACGTTGGCCGTTTGAGCAGCGAGAAAGGCCCGGACCTGTTCCTCGACGCGCTGATCCCGCTGTGTCTGCAACACGCGCAACTCGACGCAGTGATGCTCGGCGACGGCCCGGAACGCGAGACCTTGCAGGCACGGATCAACGCCGCAGGACTGCAACAGCGTATTCGTTTGCCGGGTTATCAGACCGACATGCGCCGCTGGTGGCAGCGCCTCGATGCGCTGGTGATCAGCTCGCGCACCGAGGGCACGCCAATGATTCTGCTCGAAGCGATGCAGGCCGGTGTGCCGGTGGTGGCCTTCGCGGTGGGCGGGATTCCCGACGTACTGGAAAACCGGCACAGCGGCTTGCTCGCCGCACCCGCCGACAGCGTTGCCCTCGCCCGCCAGCTCGACACCTTGCTGAGCGAGTCGGGCCTGGCGCGGCAACTGACCGACAACGCCAAACGCACGCAACAGGATCGCTACGACCTCAAGGCCCTGGCTGAACGCTGGTCGCAGCTGTACATCCGCACGGCACGGGAGGCACGCGCATGATTTTCCCGCTCTCGATAGTCAGTCTGCTCGCAGTGGTCTGCATGGCGCTGCTGGTCAGTCCTTATCCCTATCTGGCGCCGGGTGCGGTGCTCGGTCTGGTCGGTGTCGCGGTGCTGTACCGCAAGCCGAGCTGGGGCCTGCTGGGCATTGCCGCGCTGGTGCCGTTCGAGGGCTTTTTCAAGGACAGCGCGTTTTCCGGCAGCAAATTCCTCGGTGCGTCGCTGGCGCTGATCCTGATGTTGCAACTGGCGCTGCACCAGATCCCGTCGGAACGCCTGCGCAGCAATATCTGGCGTTACCTGTTCGGGTTCATGGCGCTGTATTTGCTGAGCATGCTGACCACCGACAACATGGGCATGTCGATCACTCACCTGCGTGAGCTCAGCGTCGGCCTGATTCTGTTCGGGATCACCCTGCTGATCGGCCGCGAATTGAACCTCGACCTGTTCGCACGACTCGTGACCTTAAGCGTCAGCGCGACCTGCGCCATGGCGATGTTTTCCAGCAAATTCCAGGACAAGGGTCGCGCCGCCGGCCTGCTTGAAGACCCGAATGCCTTCGCCCTGCTGATCGCCTTCGCCGTGCCGCTGGGCCTGCTGCTGGTGATCCGCAGCCCGAACCTGCTGCATCGCTTGTTCTGGGGCGCCTGCTGCCTGTTGTTGCTGGGCGGCATGACCAAAACCGAATCGCGCTCCGGGCTGGTGGTACTGGCCTTGAGTCTGGCCATCGGCGCCTGGCACTACCGCTCTCAGCTGTCGCACATCCGCCCACGGCATCTGGGTTTTGCCATGTTGGGCGCAGCCATCGTGCTTCCACTGGCGATCTACGCGATGCCGGCCGGTTACCTGGCACGCATCCAGTCGCTGAGTATCTTGAGCGCCGGGGCCAAGGCGCAGGACGAATCCCTTGGCCGCCGCGCTTCGTACATCGTGGTGGGCAGCCAGATCATCCGTGACAATCCGCTGCTCGGCTCCGGCCCCGGCACCTTCCCGCTGCACTACGCGACCACCGGTTACGCCAAGGCGTTTTCCGCCAACCGCAAGATCGGCGACCTGTACCGTCGCGCGCACAACACCTATCTGGAAATCTTCAGCGAATTGGGGATTCCCGCCGGTTTGCTGTTTGTCGGCATGCTCCTCCAGGGGTTCTACAACCTGATACGCGCACGCCGCGCATGGCTGGAGCGCCGAGAGTGGCAGCAAGCAGACTTGATCACTCACCTGGGGATGAGTTTTGTGGCGCTGACATTGTTCCTGATGTTCCTCAGCGCGCCGAATCTGAAGTACCTGTGGATCATGCTCGCGCTGACCTGTGTCCTGCGTCTGAAGGCCGAACAAGCGCCGCAGACGGAGGCCAGGGCATGAGCCGGATCAGCATCGTCATCCCGATGTACAACGAGGCCCGGCACATTGGTCGCACCTTGTTGGCCGCGCAGAAAGCCGCGAATGCCGCGAATATCGACTGCGAGTTGATCGTGGTGGATAACGGCTCCAGCGATGAAGGGCCGCAGATTGCGCGCAGCTTCGGCGCGCAAGTGTTGGTCATGCCCGGCCTGCTGATCGGCGCCTTACGCAACCGTGGCGCGAGCGTGGCCAGCGGTGAATGGCTGGCGTTCATCGACGCCGACATCGAGATGCCCGAGGACTGGCTGACCCAACTGCTCGACCTCGAAGCCCAGGCTCAGGGCGACGTATTCGGCCTCGACCTGCACACCCCCGCCGCCGCGCCGTGGTTCGCAACGGCCTGGCAACGGCGCATGCTGCGGCCGTCAAATCAAGCCACTCGTAGCGTGGACTGGTTGCCCAGCGCCAATCTGCTGCTGCGCAAACGCTGGTTCGACGACGTCGGCGGTTTCAACGAAACCCTGCGCACCGGTGAGGACAAGGAATACACCCTGCGCCTGAGCAAACACGGGGCGCGACTGTTGTCGGTGAACAAAAGCGTGGCCCTGCATTGGGGCTACGAGATGAACTGGCGCGAATGGATGGGCAAGGAACTCTGGCGCCAAGGCAGTCACCTGCAGTTGCTGCGCACCCATGGTGTGAGCCTGCGACTGCTGCGTTTTCCGCTGCTGTCGCTGCTGGTCTGGGTGCTGGATTTTCTGGCGATTGTTGCACTGCTGGTCGGCCAGGTGCAGCACGCGATGATCATGCTGATGCTGACCCTGCTGCCAAGTCTGCTGCTGAGCGTGCGGCAGAGCAGCAAGCATCACAACATCCGCCTGACCCTTCAGCTGTGGGGCCTGCACTGGTTGCGCCTGCACCTGGCCAGCGCGGCATTCATTCTAAATGTGTGTCATTGGAACGCCAGGAGGCCTGCCCGTGGCTGAGTTCATTTACTGGATGTGCCTGTTGCTGCCGGTGTACGCCTACCTCGGCTATCCGCTGCTGCTGAGCGTGCTCGCCCCCCTGTTCCCGGCGTGGCGCCACACTCCGGCGCCGCCGCTGAACGTCAGCATCGTGATCGCCGCGCACAACGAAGCGCGGCATATCGAGCACAAATTGCGCACGCTGCTGGCGCAGGATTATCAGCCAGCATCGCTGCAAATCATTCTGGCCAGCGACGGTTCCACCGATGACACCGTGGCTTGCGCGCACAAGATTGTCGATCCGCGCATCACCGTGCTCGACCTGCCGCGCCAGGGCAAAGCCGCCACCCTGAATGCCGGCGTGGCGTTGAGCACCGGGGACATTCTGGTGTTCACCGATGCCGACAACCAATGGTCACGCGACACCCTCGGCCACTTGCTCGCGCCGTTGAATGACCCGCAGGTCGGCGCCTGCGCCGGGCACATGGTGATCCCGGTCACCGGTGGCGGTTTGAGCGTCGGCGACAGTCTGTATCGGCATTACGAAGGCTGGTTGCGCCGGGTGGAAAATCGCACCGGTTGCATGGTCTCGGCCGACGGTGCCCTGCTCGCCCTGCGCCGTGAGCTGTTTGAAAACGTTCCGGCGGAGGTCAACGACGATTTCTTCATCAGCACCTGCGCGCCGATCAAATTCAAACGCATCGTGTATGTGCCCGAAGCCCAGGTGATCGACCAGGGCGTCGATGAAGCGGACAAACAATTTCGCCGTCGTCAGCGGGTCACCGTTGGCGGTTTGCAAAGCCTGGCGCAACGCAGCGAACTGCTCAATCCGCTCAAACATGGTCTGTATTCGCTGGCGCTGATCAGCCACAAGTTGATCCGCCGACTGGCACCGGTGCTGCTGGTGCCGCTGCTGCTGAGCAATTTCTGGCTGTGGAACGAGCACGGTTTCTATCGCCTGAGCCTGATCGCGCAACTGTTCGGCTACGCCATCGCAATTGCCGGGCTGCTGGATTCGCAACACCGCTTACCCAAACCGTTTCGCCTCGCGGCGTTCCTGCTGGTGACGTTGGCTGGCATGAGCATCGGCCTGTGGCAGTTCCTGCGCGGCCAGCGTTACGCCCAGTGGAATCCTGAACAAAACCGTTGAGAGGACGCATGCCATGGCGATCAAACAGCTGATAAAACGCACCAGCGGCTGGCTCTATCTCAACTCGTCCGTGGGACGTAATCAGTTGCACGGTGCAGGCGTGATCCTGATGCTGCACCGGGTGCTGGCCACCGACCGCGCCGCCGACCTGCCGCACCGTAATGAATTGTGTGTCGGCCCGAAAGCCTTCGAACATCTGTTGGTGTGGCTGCGCAAGCATTTCGATTGCGTGCCGCTGATGGAAATCCTTCAGCCAAATGCGTTGCGCACCGAGCGTCCGCAAGTGGCGCTGACCTTCGATGACGGCTGGCGCGACAACGCGGTCAACGCCTTCCCGCTGCTGCAAAAACATCAGGTCCCGGCGAGCATTTTCCTGTCCACCGACTTCATCGGCAGCCGCCAGCGGTTCTGGTGGGAAAGCCTCGGTGAAACCCTGTGGAACAGCCACGGCGAAAAAGCCCGGATGCATCTGATCGAATGTCTGCGGTCCATCGGTCGACCGCTGCCGGTGCTGGTGGATGACATCGATGTGCAGCGGCGCAGCCTGGCGCTTTTGCATTACCTGCAAGGCCTAAAGGAACTCGACCCGAAGATCCTCGAACGGCTGACCGATGAATGCCCGCAAGAGTCATTGCCGCAAGCACTCGACTGGCATCAGGTGCGTGCGCTGGAAGCCTCCGGGCTGGTGCGTTTCGGCCCGCACGGTGCCAGCCATGCGATCCTCACCGGCCTTGACGATACGCGGCTGAACCAGGAAATCAGCCGCAGCCGCGAGGCCTTGCACAATGGCTGCAACCGGCCGTTGCCGGTGTATTGCTACCCCAACGGCGACAGCGATGAGCGGGTCCGCGAGCAGGTCGCCAATCACGATTACCCATTTGCCCTCGGCACCGCCACCGGCCTCTATCGCGGCGCCGGCGATCCGTTGGATCTGCCGCGCTTCGGCGTCAGCCAGCGCACCGCGCGCAATCCCGAGTTGCTGTCGCTGCGCATCTTTCGCGGGGCGCGACCATGAGCCGAGGCAACTATCTCAAGCATCTGGCGCTGAGCATGGGCACCAAACTGGCGATGATCGCCTTGCGCCTGCTGAGGAATGTGCTGCTGGCGCGGATTCTCGGCCCCAGCGAACGCGGGTTATTCGCGCTGCTCAGCACCTTGCCGGATCTGATCAGCGCGGCCACCAGTGGCGGCTTGAATTCGGCGGTCGGTTATCAGGCGGCCCAGCAACGGCCGATGGGTTTACTGCTGGCACAGGTGCTGGTGTTCGGTTGCTTGCTGGCGGGATTGTTGACCTTGCTGGTGGTGGCACTGGCGCGCGAGTTCGGCAGTGAACTCGATGTGACGGTGCAACTCGGCTTGCTCGCGTGGCTATTGCTGTTGGCGGTACCGCTGACGGTTTTGAAAAGCGGTTTGCTGACGCTGCACAATGCCTCCGGTGGCGTGGTCGCGTTCAACGTTTTGCGCCTGGTGGAATCACTCGCGCCGCTGCTGCTGTTTCTCGCGCTGTTCTGGATGTGGAAAGAAGCGGCGCTGGAAGCCGCGCTGATCAGTTGGCTGGCCGGTATCAGTCTGGTGGTGCTGGTCGGCTGGATGTGGCTCAAACGCGCGCAGCCGTTGCAACTGCAATGGGATCGCGCCAGTCAGAACGAACTGCTGCGTTTCAGTGCGCGCAGTCATCCGGATCTGCTGTTCCAGCAAGTGATTCTGCGCTCGGATTATCTGTTCATCGGCGCCCTGCTCGGCAGCACCGCGCTCGGTCATTACGCGATGGCCAGCGCCGCTGCTGAACTGCTGCTGATCGTCCCGGAAGCAGTGACCACGCCGCTGATGAAACGCTTGCTGCAACAGGACAAAGGCATGGATAAGGTCACGCCGCTCGCGCTGCGCCTGACCGCAACCGTGATGCTCGGCGCCTGCATCAGCATGGCGGTGATCGGTGAATGGCTGATCGTCACGCTGTTCGGCGTCGCCTACCAACCCGCTTATCCGGCGCTGCTCGCATTGCTGCCGGGGCTGCTCGGCCTGTGCTACGCGAGCATTCTGCGACTGGATCTGATCGGCAAGAATCGCCCCGGCACGGTGTCGTTGCTGATGGGCCTCGGAGCGCTGCTCAACCTGGCTTTGAATCTGATTCTGATCCCGACTTACGGGATTGTCGGCGCAGCAGCGGCTTCGTCGATTGCTTATCTGGCGGTGACCGTCGCCATGCTGGTGCTCTATTGCAGATTGAGCGGCGTGGCGTTCTGGCAAACCCTGATCATCCTACCCAGCGATATCAGCCCGATGCTGTCGATGCTGCAACGCAGGAAAGCCGCATGAATCGCCTGGCCCTGTTGTTCGGTCTCGGCCTGTCGCTGGACGCCTTCGCGGCGTCGATGCAGTGGGGCGACATTCGCGACGGCAGCCTGTATCTGCAAGCCGATCGCCCGGACACGGTGACTGTGCGCTGGGTGCCGGCGTGGCAGGCCGAGGCCAACGAAGAGCATCTGTATCTGCTCGACGGTCAGGGCAAATTACACGGCGAGCGGCTGATCAAGGCCAGCGAAACCCGGGGCAGCCAGAGCTGGCCGCTGGCGCCCGGCGCGGCGAGTTATCAGTTGGAGATTCCCGGCTACAGCTTTCGCAGTTACCGCGTCGAACATGACGCGGCAACCGTAGCGCTGTTCGCACCGGCCAAGGTGCATTTCAGCGCCGAAACGCGCAAGGGTGATGAACTGTTTTTCAAGGTTGCGCCAGGCGAACACGCGGTGCTCGCCGGCAAGTTCCACGGCGGCGTCAGCGCTCTGCAAGCGCAGCGAGTGGGCGATGGGCAACAGTTGTCATTGGCGCTGAAACCCTATCGCGCCTATTGGCAGTTCGATCAAGTGGCGTTGCCGGTCAGCGACAAGGAGCAAGTCTGGCGCCTGCGTCTGCAAGGCAGCGGCAAAGCAGCGTTCTGGCTCGACGGCACGGCGAATCTTTTTGCGCAGAATCCGCAACAGCTCAAACCCTTGCGCGCAGATCCGGGGCAGACGCGTCTGACCCTGCACGACAAAGTCCTCGGCCGCACGCCGGATCTGGGAATCGCACTGCCCTACCTCGTGCCGCCGCCGGCCAGCCATGCCGCGCTTGATGCGTTGAAACCGAGCGCCGCGAGTTACTACAGCTTCGTTGACGTCATGGCGAAGGACCCACACTTCGAAGACGCTTTTCGTCAGCTCTATCAGAATCGCTTCGGCATTCACCAAGACATCACCCTGCTCGCTGGCACCCAGCGTAAGGCCGATCTGCGCGCTGACGTGCAAAGCAACAGCGGCCTCGACGCCTGGCTCGCCGGCACCCGCGCTTTGGGCGGTAAAGGCACGCATTACATCGGGTTCGCCGACGAGCCGAATCTCAACTATTCCAGCTACGAGCAATATCAGTCGATTTTCAACAGCATGGCGCGCCAGGTTCGCAGCGACCCGGCCAATGCCAAGGCTGGCGTGCGTATCGCGATGCCCGCCAGTTCGCGGCTGGTCAACGGGCCGTTCACCGAGAACGCGGCGGACAAACGCGGCATTGATTGGGCGCGGCGTCTTCTCAGTGAATCCGCCGATCAGGTCGATGCCTTGGCCTGGCACGAATGGATGATTCGCGATTTGCTGGCGACCCGTGTCTATCGCGACAGCGTGCGCCGCGCCGCTGATCTGGTGGGGCTGGACGCCAACGGTCAGCCGCGTAAAGCCTTGTTGCTGGACCAGACCAACCTGTCCAGTGGCTCGGCCCTGAGCCCCTACGATCAGGAAACCCATTACACCTCGCTGTGGTGGACGTCGGTGGTGATCAACGCCTCCCAGGACGGCCTGCTGAGCATGCTCAACTGGTTTCAGGCCGCCGACGAACCGCCTTACGGCAAAGGCATGGTCCGCGTGCTGGACAACGGGCGCGTCGAACTGAAACCGGTGGGCCTGGCTCAGCAGTTCATCCAGCAACACTGGCTCAAACGCGTGTTGCAACTGGACAACGACGCCTTTGAAGTCGATGTGCTGGCCATGGCCAACGACAAGCAGCGCAGTCTGCTGGGTGTGAACAAAGGCACGCGGTTGCAGCGTGTCGATCTGAAAGGCGCCGGCTGCCCGTTGAACAACGCTGCGCTGCACTACTTCGGCGCCGACAGTCGCAGCCGTGAAGCTCCGTTTGTCTGTGAAAACGGGCGCGTGCGTTTCGAATTGCCGGGGCAAACCCTGTTTGCCCTGAACTGGAGCGCTTCGTGAACCGCCCTTTGATGTTCTGCCCCGCGAGCCTCTTGCTGCGCGCGGCACCCTCATCAGGAAAAAAACCATGAATGTATTGCAAAAACTCAGCGGACATATCCGTCGTAAAGGCCTGCGAGCGACCTTGAGCAAGATCCGCAGAATGTACATTTTTGCCCATCAGGAACTGTTGTGGATGGAGCGCGATCTGGTCAGTCCCGTGCCGCCACACAGCCTCAAACCCTACCCGCCGCTGCGCGTAATGAACATCACCGCAGACAACGCCAGCGCCTTCACCCGTTACTTCGGTGACCGTGTCGGCGTCATGGCCGAGCTGGCCAGTGAAGGTCACACCGGGCATATGCATGTCGACGAGCAAGGCGATGCCGTGGCGTTTATCTGGGGCTCGGTGCGCGATTATCTTGATCGGCATCACTACGGTTGCCGGTTCCCGGTGAAACCCGGCGAGTTCTTCGAATTCGGTGGCGAAATGACCCGCGCCTACTGGGGTACCGAATTGTCAGTCGATGTGCAACTGCGCTTGTGGAAAGCCATGGCCGTGAAAGGTTGCCGCAAAGTGGTCGATGTCTGTGAGTCGACAAACATCCCGGCACTCAAGCTGCACCTGCGCATGGGCTATACCGAACAACAGCGGGTCATGAATATCTACACGCTGTTCGGCCGCTGGCGCTTCTACCGCGAAACCCGCTATAGCGGTTCGCGCCTGGCGGCGCTGGGTGCATCTTCCCGTCCACCTGTCAAAGCAACGGCGGCCTGAACCTATGGTGATGCGATTCGAATGGCGCGCGACCCTGTGCGCTGCCGACTTCCCGGCAACAGCCTACGAGGCACTGCGCCTGCGTGTGGCCGACCACACGCCGTTCAACCACCTTGGCTGGTTGTGCGCGGCAGAACAGTCCCTGAGCGAGGATCAGCGCCTGCACGTTCTGCTCGGCTGGGACGCAGAGCAATTGCAGCTGTGCCTGCCACTGGTGGCCAGCCGCGAACGCTTCGCTGGCGTGCCGTTTCGCGTTTTGCATCACTTGGGTTATCCGCTGGCCGATCGTCTGGCCCTGCTGTCGTTGCTCGACAGCGAAGACATGCACAAGGCGCTGGTGCTGATCCGTGAGCGTCTGCCCCATGCGCTGCTGCAACTCAACGAACTGTCGGAACCTGCCGGGGAAGAAAGTGCGCTCACCGAATGGATGGCGCGCAGTTCCACTGCTGAACGACGCCTGAGTTGCCGGGTGCCGGTGCATCTGATCAGCGACGCCGATCATCAGGAGGTCTCCGGCGACCCGCGCTACAAGCTGCGTCGGGCGCGCAAACGGATTGCCGCATGCGGTGCGCAGATACGCCGGATCACCCCGGATGCACTGAGCATGGGCGCCTTGCTGCAGGCCATCAGCAAAGTCGAAGCGGTGAGCTGGAAAGGCGATGAAGGCGTGGGGATTTTCGCCACGCCGCGCAGCCGCCAATGGATCGAACGCGCCTTCACCGCTCTCGCCGGCCAAGGCCTGGTGCGGGTCGTGACGCTGGAACTGGACGGCCGCTGCATCAGTTACCGGTTAGGTCTGCTGGAGCAGGGCCGACTCTACGACTACAACCTGGCGTTCTTGCCGCAGCATGCGGATCTGGGCAGCGGTCGCGTGCTGCTGGATGAGTGGATTCGCTGGGGGCTGGACGAGCAATGGCGCTGGATCGATGCGTCGCGGGTCAGCCTGGATAACTCCAGCCATCAACTTCACGAACGCATGACCGGGCAACTGGAGCACTGGCGCTGGAGCTTTTACTCGTGGCGCCCCAGCGGCTTGCTGCTGGGCCTGGGGTTACGCCTTTGGCACCGCGTCAAACCGGCCCTGCAAAAATGGCGCGCACAGCGTGCCGGCAACTCGACAGCGGCGAACACATCCGAAACTCAACCGGCAACACCATCCACAACACCATCCACAACACCTGGGCTAGCGCCTCGGAGGGCATCATGAAAATCATCGAAAACCTGCTTCTGCGCATCAGAGAAAAAGGCCTGCGCCGCACCCTTGGCGCGCTGTGGAAACGTTACGTATTCGCTCACCGTGAATTGCTGTGGATGGAGCGCGATCTGGTCACGCCGATCGCCCCACACAATCTGCGCCCCTGTGAAGGTTTGCGCAGAGTCGACATCACCGAGGAAAACGCCAAGGCATTCGGCAAGTACTTTGGTGACCGCGTGCAGACCATGGCCGAGTTGGCCGCGGAAGGGCATACAGGGCAAATGCACCTGGACGAGGACGGTCACACCGTCGGGTTCGTCTGGGCCAGCGCTCGCGACTATTACGACCGCCACTTCTACCGCTGCACGTTCCCGGTCAAACCCGGTGAATACTTTCAGTTCGGTGCCGAAATTACCCGACAGTATTTCGGCAGTAGCTTGACCGTCGATGCGCAGGTCGCACTTTGGCAAGTCATGGATGCCCGAGGCTTCAAAAAAGTGGTGGATATCTGCGACAACGCCAACGTACAGGCCCTGAAGATGCATATGCGCCTGGGCTATCAGGAACAAGGGCGTATCACCCATGTTTACGACCTGTTCGGGCACTGGCGTTTCTTCCGCGAAACCCGTTACAGCGATTCGAGACTGGAGGCACTGCGCAAGCCGGAAAGACCAGTGGTCACGGCGGCGGCGCAGGCTTGATTCAAGGCCAGGATATGTGGCGGCCTTAGCGCCGCCATCGTCGGAACGCCGCCCGGGGCAAGCCCGCTCCCACAGGATTTTGTGATGCCATCGATATCTGTGTGCGACACAAAAACCTGTGGGAGCCTGGCTTGCCAGCGATGAGCATTGGTATCTACACATCTAAGTTCTTCGGCTGGCCATCCAGCCGATGGCTTCTTTAGCAAAAGCCGCCAGCTCCTCTGGGGTGTGTTGCTCCAACGTCT
>NZ_JAFCUQ010000031.1:0-39728 GCF_049896625.1 Pseudomonas sp. TWP3-1 | reverse complement strand
GGGTGAAAGGAGGAGGGGCGAAATCTCCCACGGATCTGTACTGCGTCAACAGTCAGAAGCCAGCCTAGTCCCTCCTCCTCCCTTCAAGTACCAAGCATACAAGCTAGCCTGCTAGCGATTGGCAGCGCAGCAAATTCCGGATCTACCGACGACCTGCAACCACCGCATCCCCACGACTGCCCGACACCTTGCGGCAGTGCACCAGCGCATCGCGGATCATGAAGTTGACCAGGGTCGGCGAAACGCCAAGTTCCTTGGCGATGTCTTTCTGCGGCACACCGTGCAGGCGATACATCTCGAACGCGTAACGGGTGCGGCTCGGCAGCTCGGTGAGCGCGTCGGCGATGTGTTCCAGGGTCGAGAAGTTGATGTGCGAAGTTTCCGGCGAAGCACCTTGAATGACCACGTTCAGGCCTTCCTCTTCAGGGCCGGAATACTTCATCTCCAGCGCCTGTTTGCGGTAGTGATCGATGGCGAGGTTGCGCACGATCTGGAACAGATAACTCAATTGCGCCTTGATCGACGAGGTGATCGGCGGCGCCGATTGCAACCGGAAAAACGCATCCTGCACCACGTCTTCGGCACGTGAGCGGCAGCCGGTAATACGCGCTGCGATCTTGACCAGAATCAGTCGATTGTCGACGAATGCCTGAAGTAGCGGTGAATCGCACCTGCTTGTGGATACTTGTTCCGTCATGGAAATCACCTTGCTGCCAATAGGTTTGTGGGAGGCCTCGGGGGCGGCCGTCCTACACATCGAGCGACAAATTATGTTGAATGATAATGATTGTCAAATGAGAAAGAGAAGTAATGCTCTGAATCGGTGCGGTTTGAGAACTGCGACGCACTGCCGCACCCCAGCCCCATTGGCGATCCAGCCTGCCGACTAATTATTTCAAGACGTCATCCGTTCTCATTGGTGAATGGTTTCGGGCGCAAACCCCGGCCATACAGCATTCCAGTGCCTTGCGCGGTCGGCGTAGACCGCGCCCTGCACGCCCTTTGAAAGGGCGCGACGCAGCGAACCCCGATTCCACCAGCAAGCCGAATTCAGGCAGGAAACCTCATGACCGACGCGTTCGAACTCCCCAGCACTCTGGTCCAAGCCCTCCAGCGCCGCGCGGCCCTGACGCCGGATCGGCTGGCCTTGCGCTTCTTGGCTGAAAGCGCAGAGCAGGCTGTGGTGCTCAGTTACCGCGAACTCGATCAACGTGCGCGCAGCATTGCCGCCGCGTTGCAGGCCGAGGCCGAATTCGGTGATCGCGCGGTGTTGCTGTTTCCCAGCGGTCCGGACTACGTCGCGGCGTTCTTCGGTTGCCTGTACGCGGGCGTAATCGCGGTGCCGGCCTATCCGCCGGAGTCGACCAAACGTCACCATCAGGAGCGTCTGCTGTCGATCATTGCCGACGCCGAGCCACGACTGCTGCTGACCAGCGCCGACCTGCGCGACGCCTTGCAGCAGATCGAAGGCGCGCCGCCGCTGTTGTGCGTCGATACCCTCGACAGCGCACTGGCCGAACGCTGGGTCGAACCGACTTTGCAGCAGGATCACATCGCGTTCCTGCAATACACCTCAGGCTCCACCGCGCTGCCCAAAGGCGTGCAAGTCAGCCACGGCAATCTGGTCGCAAACGAGCTGCTGATCCGCCACGGTTTCGGCATCGACGTCAATCCGGATGACGTGATCGTCAGCTGGCTGCCGCTGTATCACGACATGGGCCTGATCGGCGGTCTGCTGCAACCGATCTTCAGCGGCGTGCCGTGCATTCTGATGTCGCCGGCGTACTTCCTCGGCCGGCCGTTGCGCTGGCTGGAAGCGATCAGCCAATACGGCGGCACCATCAGCGGCGGGCCGGATTTTGCTTACCGTCTGTGCAGCGAACGGGTCAGCGAATCGGCGCTGGAACGACTCGATCTGAGTCGCTGGCGCGTGGCCTATTCCGGCTCCGAGCCGATTCGTCTGGATACGCTTGAGCGCTTCGCCGAGAAGTTCGCCGCCAGCGGATTCAGCGACAGCAGTTTCATGGCCTCGTACGGTCTGGCCGAAGCCACGCTGTTCGTGGCCGGTACCCCGCGCGGCAAGGGCATTCCGAACTTGCGCGTCGATGATCAGGCGCTGGCGCAAAACCGCGCCGAGCCGGGCGCGGGCAGCCCGATCATGAGTTGCGGCATCAGCCAGCCCGAGCACGCGGTGCTGATCGTCGAACCTAACACGCTGCAAGAACTTGCTGACAATGCCGTCGGCGAAGTCTGGGCCAGCGGCCCGAGCATCGCGCTCGGTTACTGGCGCAACCCCGAAGCCAGCGCCAAAACCTTCGTCGAGCACGCCGGCCGTACCTGGCTGCGCACCGGCGACTTGGGCTTCATGCGTGACGGCGAACTGTTCATCACCGGTCGCCTGAAAGACATGCTGATCGTGCGCGGACACAACCTGTATCCGCAGGACATCGAAAAAACGGTCGAGAATGAAGTCGAGGTGGTGCGCAAGGGCCGCGTCGCGGCGTTCGCGGTCAATCAGAATGGTGAGGAAGGCATCGGCATCGCCGCAGAGATCAGCCGCAGTGTGCAGAAAATCCTCCCGCCCGAAGCGCTGATCAAAGCCATCCGTCAAGCCGTGGCCGAGGCGTATCAAGAAGCGCCGAGCGTGGTGGTGTTGCTCAATCCGGGTGCGCTGCCGAAGACCTCCAGCGGCAAACTGCAACGTTCGGCGTGCCGCAATCGTCTGGCTGACGGTAGCCTCGACAGCTACGCGGTGTTCCCGTCGAACGAAGTTGAACACGTCGACTCGACAGCCTCTGCCGGCGAACTCGAAACCCTGATCGGCACGATCTGGGCCGAGCAACTTAACGTCAAACAAGTCGCTGCTGACGATCACTTCTTCCTGCTCGGCGGCAACTCGATTGCCGCAACACAAGTGATCGCCAAGGTGCGCGAAGAGCTCGGTCTTGAGCTGAACCTGCGCCTGCTGTTCGAAGCGCCGACGCTGTCCGCGTTCGCCGCAGCAGTTGCCCGTCAGCAACAGGACGGCGGCAGCGCCCAAGGCCAGATCAGCACATTAGGGCGCAACGAAGCACTGCCGCAATCGCTGGCGCAAAACCGTCTGTGGATCACCTGGCAACTTGACCCGCACAGCAGCGCCTACAACATTCCCGGTGCCCTGCGTTTGCGCGGCGAACTCGACGAAGACGCCTTGCGCGCAAGCTTCGAGCAACTGATCGAACGCCACGAATCGCTGCGCACACGTTTCTTCGAACGTGATGGCGTGGCCCTGCAACAGATTGCTGCTGCTGGCGAATTCAATCTGCAAGTGATCGACATCAGCGACCTGCCAACCACTGAACGTGAATCCCGCGCGCAACAGATCCGTGAAGACGCAGCGCGTACCCGGTTCGATCTGGAGAAAGGCCCGCTGCTATGGGTAACGCTGATCCGCCTCGACGATGAAGATCACCAACTGTTGGTGACGATGCACCACATCATCGCTGACGGCTGGTCGCTGAATGTGTTGATCGACGAGTTCTCGCGCCTGTACGCCGCCGCCTCGCAAGGCCAGCGCGCCGAGCTGGCGCCGCTGCCAACGCAATACGCCGACTATGGCAGTTGGCAGCGCCAATGGCTGGCGCAAGGCGAGGGCGAGCGGCAACTCGCGTACTGGAAAGCGCAGTTGGGTGAAGAGCATCCGACGCTGGAGCTGGCCATCGATCATCCGCGTTCGGCCAGGCAAAAACACAGTGCCGCGCGACATACTGTGCGACTGGATGTAAGCCTCAGCCAAGCAATTCGCCAGACTGCACAGGCGCACGAAGCCACGCCATTCATGCTGTTGCTCTCGGCATTTCAAAGCCTGCTGCATCGCTACAGCGGTCAGCGCGATATCCGCATCGGCGTGCCCAATGCCAACCGTCCGCGCCTGGAAACCCAAGGGCTGATCGGCTTCTTCATCAACACCCAAGTGCTGCGCGCCGAAGTCGATTCGCGTCTGCCGTTCAACGAATTGCTGGCGCAGACGCGTCAAGCCGCACTCGGTGCGCAGGCGCATCAGGATCTGCCGTTTGAACAACTGCTCGAAGCCTTCCCGCAGGCTCGTGAGCAGGGTCTGTTTCAGGTCATGTTCAACCATCAGCAACGCGACTTGAGCGCGCTGAAACGTCTGCCGGGACTGCTCGCCGAAGAACTGCCGTGGCACAGCCGCGAAGCCAAGTTCGACCTGCAACTGCACAGCGAAGAAGACCGGAATGGTCGCCTGACGCTGTCGTTCGACTACGCCGACGAACTGTTCGACGCCGCGACCATCGCGCGTCTGGCCGAGCATTTCAGCAACCTGTTGCGCGAGGTTTGCCAGCGACCACAACAAGCCATTGGCGACCTGCAACTGTTAGCCGCCACCGAACACGAGCAGCAAAAAAACTGGAGCATCGCGCCGTGCACAGCCGCGCAACAATGGCTGCCGGAACTGCTCAACCAACAAGTACGCCAAACCCCGGAACGCACTGCGCTGGTGTGGGACGGCGGCAGCCTCGATTTCGCTGAACTGCACGCCCAGGCCAACCGTCTCGCGCATTACCTGCGCGACAAAGGCGTCGGCCCGGATGTGTGCGTGGCGATTGCCGCCGAGCGCTCGCCGCAATTGCTGATCGGCTTGCTGGCGATCATCAAGGCGGGTGGCGCCTACGTGCCGCTCGATCCGGATTACCCGGCCGAACGTCTGGCCTACATGCTCAGCGACAGCGGCGTCGAATTGCTCCTGACCCAGACTTCGTTACTCGATCGTCTACCGGCCAGTGATGGCGTCAGCGTCATCGCCATGGACACTTTGCACCTGGAGAACTGGCCGACTCAGGCGCCAGGCCTGCACTTGCACGGCGACAACCTCGCGTATGTGATTTACACCTCCGGCTCCACCGGCCAACCGAAAGGCGTTGGCAATACTCACGCGGCATTGGCCGAACGCCTGCAATGGATGCAGACCACTTATCGCCTCGACGAAAGCGACGTGCTGATGCAGAAGGCGCCGATCAGTTTCGACGTGTCGGTGTGGGAATGCTTCTGGCCACTGATCACTGGCGCACGCCTGCTGATCGCTGGTCCCGGCGAACACCGCGATCCGCATCGCATCGCGCAGCTGGTTCAGCAGTACGGCGTGACCACGCTGCACTTCGTGCCGCCGCTGCTCGCGCTGTTCATCGACGAACCTTTGAGCGCCGAATGCACCAGCCTGCGCCGGGTGTTCTCCGGTGGTGAAGCGTTGCCGGCAGAGCTGCGCAACCGCGTGTTGGCGCAACTGCCGGCGGTGCAATTGCACAACCGTTATGGTCCGACCGAAACCGCGATCAACGTCACCCACTGGCACTGCACGACTGCCGATGGCGAGCGTTCGCCGATTGGCCGGCCACTGGGCAACGTTATCTGCCGTGTACTCGACAGCGACCTCAATCCAGTGCCGGCGGGGGTGCCGGGTGAGCTGTGCATCAGCGGTATCGGTCTGGCCCGTGGATATCTGGGTCGCCCTGCGCTGACCGCCGAACGTTTCGTGGTCGATCCACTCGGTGAGCACGGCGCGCGCTTGTATCGCACCGGCGACCGTGCACGCTGGACCAACGATGGCGTGATCGAATACCTCGGCCGTCTCGATCAGCAGGTCAAACTGCGCGGCTTCCGCGTCGAGCCGGAAGAAATCGAAGCGCGTCTGTTGGCGCAGGATGGCGTTGCACAAGCCGTGGTGCTGGTGCGCGAAACGGCTGCCGGCGCGCAACTGATCGGTTACTTCACCGCGACCGATGCCAGCGCAGATCAGGACGCACAAATCGCACGCCTGAAAACCGCACTCGCTGCCGAGTTGCCGGAATACATGGTCCCGGCGCAGCTGATGCGTCTGGAAGAAATGCCCCTCAGCCCAAGCGGCAAACTCGACCGTCGCGCCTTGCCCGAGCCGCAATGGCAGGTGCGCGAGCACGTCGAGCCGGTCACCGAGCTTGAGCGACAGATCGCCGCGATCTGGCGCCAAGTGCTGGGCCTGACGCAAGTTGGCCTGCGCGACGATTTCTTCGCCCTCGGCGGTCACTCACTGCTGGCCACGCAAATCATCTCGCGCACCCGTCAGGCCTGCGACGTCGAGCTGCCGTTGCGTGCGTTGTTCGAGCACAGTGAACTGGGCGACTTCGCCGAGCAGATCCGTCTGATTCAGGCCAGCGGTCGCACCAACAAACAGCCACCTATCGACAAGGTCGACCGCAGCCAACCGGTGCCGCTGTCCTATTCGCAGCAACGCATGTGGTTCCTCTGGCAGATGGAGCCGGACAGCCCGGCGTACAACGTCGGTGGCATGGCGCGTTTGCGCGGGGTGATGGATGTCGGGCGTTTCGAAGCGGCGTTGCAAGCGCTGATCCTGCGTCACGAAACCCTGCGCACTACATTCCCGAGTGTCGACGGCGTGGCCCGTCAGCACGTACACGCCGAGACTGGCGTGCGCATGGACTGGAAGGATTTCTCCAGCCTCGGCGCTGATGTGCGAGAGCAGAAAGTCCAGCAACTGGCCGACGCCGAAGCGCACCTGCCGTTCGATCTGGAAACTGGTCCGTTGCTGCGCGCCTGTCTGGTGAAGACCGCCGAGCAAGAGCACTACTTCGTCCTGACCTTGCACCACATCGTCACTGAAGGCTGGGCGATGGACATTTTTGCCCGCGAACTCAGCGCGTTATACGAAGCATTTGTCGATGACCGCGAATCGCCGCTCGAACCGCTGCCGGTGCAATACCTCGATTACAGCGTGTGGCAGCGCAACTGGCTGGAGTCCGGCGAGCGTCAGCGTCAGCTCGATTACTGGACTGCGCAACTCGGTCGCGAACATCCGCTGCTGGAATTGCCCGGCGACCGTCCACGTCCGCCCGTGCAAAGCCATCAGGGTGAACTGTTCCGTTTCGATCTGAGCGATGAACTCGCCGCCCGCGTCCGCGCGTTCAATGCGCAAAACGGTCTGACGTTGTTCATGACCATGACCGCCGCACTGTCCGTGCTGCTTTACCGCTACAGCGGTCAGACCGATCTGCGCATCGGCGCGCCGGTAGCCAACCGCATTCGCCCGGAAAGTGAAGGGCTGATCGGTGCATTCCTCAACACTCAGGTGCTGCGTTGCCAGCTCGACGGTCAGATGTCGGTCGGCGCGTTGTTTGAGCAAGTGCGCCACACAGTGATCGAAGGTCAGTCGCATCAGGATCTGCCGTTCGACCATTTGGTCGAGGCCTTGCAGCCTGCGCGTAGCGCCGCTTACAACCCGCTGTTCCAGGTGATGTGCAACGTGCAGCGCTGGGAATTCCAGCAGAGCCGCATGCTTGCCGGCATGACCGTTGAGTACCTGGCCAACGATGCGCGGGCGACCAAATTCGATCTCAATCTGGAAGTCACCGACCTCGACCATCGCCTCGGTTGCTGCCTGACGTACAGCACCGATCTGTTCGACGAGCCGACCATTGCGCGCATGGCCAGACATTGGCGCAATCTGCTCGAAGCGCTGATCTCCGATCCGCAGCAGCGCCTCAGCGAATTGCCGTTGCTCGATGCATCGGAGCAACAGCAACTGCTGGAAAGCCTTGGCGTCGAGCCGGGCGAGCAGCGTCTCGATCAGTGCATTCATCACCTGTTCGCCGAGCAGGCATTGCTGCGCAAAGACGCGCCGGCCCTGACTTTCGCCGGACAAACACTGAGCTACGCCGAACTCGACGCCCGCGCCAATCGGCTGGCCTGGGCACTGCGTGAGCGCGGCGTTGGCCCGCAAGTGCGCGTGGGTCTGGCTCTGGAGCGTTCGCTGGAAATGGTTGTCGGCCTGCTGGCGATTCTCAAGGCCGGTGGCGCCTATGTGCCGCTGGATCCGGAATACCCGCTCGACCGTCTGCATTACATGATCGAAGACAGCCGCATCGGTCTGCTGCTCAGCGACCGCGCGATGTTCAAAGCTCTCGGTGATCTGCCGCCGAGCGTGGCGCGCTGGTGCCTGGAAGATGACAGCGCGGCGCTGGCCGATTACCCGGCAACCGAACTGCCATTGATCAGCCTGCCGCAACATCAGGCCTACCTTATTTACACCTCGGGCTCGACCGGCAAGCCGAAAGGCGTGGTGGTTTCCCACGGTGAAATCGCCATGCACTGCCGTGCGGTGATCGAGCGCTTCGGCATGCGCCCGGACGATTGCGAATTGCACTTCTATTCGATCAACTTCGACGCCGCCACCGAGCGTTTGCTGGTGCCGCTGCTCAGCGGCGCGCAGGTTGTGTTGCGCGCGCAGGGTCAGTGGGATGCTGAAGAAATCTGCGGTTTGATCCGCGATCATCAAATCAACGTTCTCGGCTTCACCCCAAGCTACGGCAGCCAGTTGGCGCAATGGCTGGCGACCAAAAACGAGATTCTGCCGGTGCGCATGATCATCACCGGCGGCGAAGCGCTGACCGGCGAGCACCTGCAACGGATTCGTGCGGCATTCAAACCAAGCCTGTTCTTCAACGCCTACGGCCCGACTGAAACGGTGGTCATGCCTCTCGCCAGTCTGGCGCCGGAAGTGCTGGAAGAGGGCGCGGGCAGCGTGCCGATCGGCAGCGTGATCGGTGCTCGCGTGGCCTACATTCTCGACGCCGATCTGGCGTTGGTGCCGCAAGGCGCGACGGGTGAATTGTTCGTCGGCGGCGCCGGTCTGGCCCAGGGTTATCACGACCGCGCCGGCATCACTGCCGAACGTTTCGTCGCTGATCCGTTTGCCGCTGATGGCGGACGCATGTATCGCACCGGCGACCTGGTGCGCCAGCGCGCCGATGGTCTGGTGGAATATCTGGGACGCATCGATCATCAGGTGAAGATCCGTGGTTTCCGCATCGAGCTGGGTGAAATCGAAACTCGCCTGCTTGATCACGCATCGGTCCGCGAAGCTGTAGTCCTGGCACTGGACGCGCCAAGCGGCAAGCAACTGGTCGGCTACCTGGTCACCGAAGTTTCCGAACGGAACGAGGCCAAACAAGCCGAGCTGCGCGACGCACTCAAGTCTCATCTCAAGGCGCAACTGCCGGATTACATGGTGCCGACGCACCTGATTCTGTTGACGAGCATGCCGCTGACCGCCAACGGCAAACTCGACCGCCGTGCCTTGCCGGCGCCGGATCCTGAGCTCAATCGCCAGGATTACGTGGCGCCGAGCAACGAACTCGAACAGACCCTGGCGCAGATCTGGTGCGACGTGCTCAACGTCCAGCAAGTCGGCCTCAACGACAACTTCTTCGAACTCGGCGGCGACTCGATTTTGTCGATTCAAGTGGTCAGCCGTGCGCGCCAGCAGGGTATTCATTTCAGCCCGCGTGATCTGTTCCAGCATCAGACCGTGCAGACCCTGGCTGCTGTTGCCAGCCGTAGTGAAAGCGTGACTGCCGAGCAGGGTTTGGTTACAGGTGAATCGGCTCTTACGCCGATTCAGCACTGGTTCTTCGAGACCGAGATTCCCGAGCGTCAGCACTGGAACCAGGCCTTGCTACTGGAGCCGACGGTGGCGCTGGAACCGCATCGTCTGGAGCAAGCGCTGTTGGCGGTGATCGAGCAACATGACGCCTTGCGCCTGCGTTTCACCGAGGTTGATGGCGAGTGGCAAGCGGCGCATCAAACGGTGTCCGATGCGCCTGTGTTGTGGCAGGTGCGCGTGCCGTCGATGGACAAGTGCGCTGCACTGTTCGCCGATGCCCAGCGCAGCCTCGATCTTGCACAAGGCCCACTGGTGCGCGCCTTGCTGGTCGATGGTCCTGAAGGGCAGCAACAGCTGTTTATCGCCATCCATCACTTGGTGGTTGACGGTGTGTCGTGGCGGGTTTTGCTCGACGATTTGCAAACCGTGTATCGCCAACTCGACAGCGAGCAATCGGTGAAACTGCCGGCGAAAACCAGTGCCTTCAAAGACTGGACGGCGCGCTTGCAGGCCTACGCTGGCAGCGAATCCCTGCGCGAAGAACTCAATTGGTGGCAAACGCAACTGGCCGGGTCGAACGCTGATCTGCCTTGCGAAAATCCGCAGGGCGGGCAACAGAATCGTCACGCGCAAACCGTCAGCGTGCGTCTGGATGCCGAGCGCACCAGACAACTGCTGCAACAGGCACCGAGCGCTTACCGCACGCAGGTCAACGACTTGTTGCTGACTGCATTGGCCCGGGTGCTGTGCCGCTGGAGCGGTCAGCCATCTGCACTGATTCAACTGGAAGGCCACGGCCGCGAAACCCTGTTCGACGAGATCGACCTGACCCGCACCGTCGGCTGGTTCACCAGCGCCTACCCGTTGCGCCTGACCCCGCACAACATTGAAGAAGGCGCCGGGCAGGGTGCTTCGATCAAGGCGATCAAGGAGCAGCTGCGCGCCGTACCGCACAAAGGTCTGGGTTATGGCGTGCTGCGTTATCTGGCGGATGACCTCAGCCAACGCAGCATGCAGGCGCTACCGCATGCGCCGATCACCTTCAACTACCTCGGCCAGTTCGACCAAAGTTTTGGCAGCGATGCGCTGTTCCGTCCGCTGGATGAAGCAGTCGGCGCGGCACACGATCCGCAGGCGCCATTGCCTAACGAATTGAGCGTCGACAGTCAGGTTTACGGTGGGCAACTGCTGCTGCGCTGGACCTTCAGCGCCGAGCGTTACGACGCGCAGACCATCAATGATCTGGCCGATGCTTACGTCGGTGAGTTGCAGAGCCTGATCGAACATTGCCTGCAAGATGAGGCGGGTGGTTTGACACCTTCGGACTTCCCGCTGGCCAGGCTGACTCAGGCGCAACTTGATGCCTTGCCGGTTCCGGCCGCGCATATCGAAGACGTGTATCCGCTGACGCCGATGCAGGAAGGCATGCTGTTGCACACCCTGCTCGAACCGGGCACCGGTCTGTACTACATGCAGGATCGCTACCGCATAAACAGCGAACTCGACCCGCAGCGTTTTGCCCAGGCCTGGCAAGCGGTGATCGCCCGTCACGAAGCGTTGCGCGCCTCGTTCTGCTGGAACGTCGGCGAAGACATGCTGCAAGTGATTCACACGCCGGGGCGCACGCCGATCGAGTATCTCGACTGGACCGCCATCGCCGACGCCGAGCAGGAGCCGAAGCTGCAAGCGCTGCTCAAGGCCGAGCGCGAAGCCGGGTTCGATCTGCTCAATCAGGCACCGTTCCACCTGCGCCTGATCAAGGTCGGCGCAGCGCGTTACTGGTTCATGATGAGCAACCACCACATCCTGATCGATGCCTGGTGCCGTTCGCTGCTGATGAACGACTTCTTCGAGATCTACAGCGCACTGGGTGAAGGTCGTGAAGCGCAACTGTCGGTGCCGCCACGCTACCGCGACTACATCGGTTGGCTGCAACGCCAGAACCTCGCCGAAGCGCGGCAGTGGTGGCAGCAGAACCTGCGAGGTTTCGAGCGCACCACGCCGATCCCGAGCGACCGTCCATTCCTGCGCGAGCACGCCGGTGAAAGCGGCGGCATGGTCGTCGGCGACCGCTACACCCGACTGAATGTCGAGGACGGCGCTCGCCTGCGCGAATTGGCCCAGGCGCATCAACTGACCATCAATACCTTCGCCCAAGCGGCGTGGGCACTGGTGCTGCGGCGCTTGAGCGGGGATCGCGACGTGTTGTTCGGCGTGACCGTGGCCGGACGCCCGGTGGAAATGCCCGAGATGCAGCGCACCGTCGGCCTGTTCATCAACAGCATCGCACTGCGGGTGCAGATGCCTGAGGACGATCAGCGCTCCAGCGTACGTGAGTGGCTCAGTGGTCTGCTCGACAGCAACATGCAACTGCGCGAGTACGAATACCTGCCGCTGGTGAACATTCAGGAACAGAGCGAACTGCCCAAAGGCCAGCCGCTGTTCGACAGCCTGTTCGTGTTCGAGAACGCCCCGGTTGAAGTCTCGGTGCTGGATCGCGCGCAGAGCCTTAATGCGACCTCGGATTCGGGGCGTACGCACACTAACTTCCCGCTGACGGCGGTCTGCTATCCGGGCGATGACCTCGGCTTGCACCTGTCTTACGACCAGCGTTACTTCGACGAATCGACCATCGAGCGCATGCTCGGCGAGTTCAAGCGTTTGCTGCTGGCGCTGGTCGACGGCTTCCATGGCGACATGGCCGATCTGCCGCTGCTGGGTTGTGAAGAGCAGGATTTCCTGCTGCACGGTTGCAACCAGAGTGCGCACGACTATCCACTGGAGCAAAGCTACGTCGAGTTGTTTGAAGCACAAGTGGCGGCGCATCCACAGCGCATTGCCGCGAGTTGCCTTGCTCAACAGCAAAGCTATGAAACGCTGAACCAGCGCGCCAACCGTCTCGGCCATGCACTGGTTGCGGCCGGCGTGCAGATGGATCAACCGGTGGCGCTGCTGGCTGAGCGTAACCTCGATCTGCTGGGCATGATCATCGGCAGCTTCAAGGCTGGGGCGGGTTATCTGCCGCTGGATCCAGGGCTGCCGGGTTCGCGTCTGCATCGGATCATCGACATGAGCCGCACGCCGATTCTAGTGTGCAGCGAGGCTTGCCGTGAGCAGGCGCTGGCGTTGCTGGATGAGTTCGGCTGTTCCAATCGTCCAAGGTTGCTGGTGTGGGAGGAGGTTCAGGCTGGCGTGGCCGCGTCTGAAAACCCTGGCATCTATAGCGGGCCGGACAACCTCGCTTACGTGATCTACACCTCGGGTTCTACCGGATTGCCGAAAGGCGTGATGGTTGAACAGCGCGGCATGCTCAACAACCAATTGAGCAAGGTGCCGTATCTGAACTTGAGCGAGGCTGACGTGATCGCGCAGACCGCTTCGCAAAGCTTCGATATTTCGGTCTGGCAGTTCCTCGCCGCGCCGCTGTTCGGTGCGCGAGTGGACATCGTGCCGAACACCATCGCCCACGATCCCCAAGGCTTGCTGGTGCATGTGCAGCAGCAGGGCATCACTGTGCTGGAAAGCGTGCCTTCGCTGATTCAGGGCATGCTCGCCTCCGAGCGTCTGAGCCTCGATGGCTTGCGCTGGATGCTGCCGACCGGTGAAGCGATGCCGCCTGAACTGGCGCACCAATGGCTGCTGCGTTATCCAGAAATTGGCCTGGTCAACGCTTACGGCCCGGCGGAATGCTCGGATGACGTGGCGTTCTTCCGCGTGGATATGCAATCGACGCGCGGCAGCTATCTGCCGATTGGTACGCCCACCGACAATAATTTGCTCTACCTGCTCGATGGTGCGCTGGAGTTGGTGCCGTTGGGTGCCGTGGGCGAATTGTGTGTGGCCGGGACCGGGGTTGGGCGCGGTTATGTCAGCGACCCGCTGCGCACTGCGCCGGTGTTCGTGCCGAATCCGTTCGGCGCGCCGGGCGAGCGTCTGTATCGCACCGGCGACCTGGCGCGACGTCGCAGCGATGGCGTGCTGGAGTATGTTGGCCGGGTCGATCATCAGGTGAAGATTCGCGGTTACCGCATCGAACTCGGAGAAATCGAAGCGCGTCTGCACGAACAACCGGAAGTCCGCGATGCGGCGGTCGGCGTGCAGGAAGGTGTCAATGGCAAACACTTGGTAGGCTATCTGGTTGCATCCGACTCGGCACTCAATCAAAGCGAACGACTGGAGCGCATCAAACAGCGCCTGCGCACTGAGCTGCCGGAATACATGGTGCCGCTGCACTGGTTGTGGCTCGAGCGGATGCCGCTCAATGCCAACGGAAAACTCGACCGTAAAGCGTTGCCAGCGCTAGAGATCGGCCAGTTGCAGAGCCAGGATTACCTGGCTCCACGTAACGAACTGGAGCAAACCCTGGCCGAGATCTGGGCCGAGGTGCTCAAGGTCGACAAGGTGGGTGTGCGCGACAACTTCTTCGAGCTGGGTGGACATTCATTGCTGGCGACGCAGATCGCCTCGCGGGTACAGAAAACCCTGCACCGCGACGTGCCACTGCGAGCGATGTTCGAATGCAGCACGGTGGCGGAACTGGCGGAATACATCGAAGGGTTGGCGGCGAGTGACATCACCGAGGACAAGGTGGATCGCCTGAATGATCTGATGGCAGAGCTGGAGGGTCTGTAATCTTCAGCGCCTATGCTGGCCTCATCGCTGGCAAGCCAGCTCCCACAGGATCAATGGCGTACACAACATTTGTGTTCACCGCAGAAACTGTGGGAGCGGCGGTGCGACGATTCGACTTGCCCGCGATGGCGTCAGCCCCGTCACCGTGAAGCCATCGCACCCTCACGGCAGCCGATGCAACGTTGGTATTTACCGCTTTGGTATAGTCGCGCCTGCTGGCTGTGGCCATACAGCGAAGCAAACAATCCGGGTTGCCAAATCCGGAAGTTTGGGCACTTATCAAGGGACTGATGTGGAACAATTTTTCTGGCGTGATCTTGAAGACCTTGCGGGGCATTGGGCGGGACTGAGCATTGATGTCAATCGCCCGAGGCAGGGCAAGCCTGCGCTTCATCTGCTTAGCGGGAACAATGATCGGCTGAAGTTGATGCTTAACGATACGCCGTTGCTGTGGGCAACTATTGCCACTTCGTATTACGGTGCGTGGCTGGTGCGCAACCCTCAGCTCATACAATCGGAAATGCCTACGGTGCCCGCCATCGATTCGGCAGACGTCGAACGCCATCTCCAATTACCTCCCGAACAGCGCATCAAAGTCTGGAGCCGATACTTCATCAAGCGCTTGACGGAGCACCAGCCGGACTTTCTGTATCCCGGTCACTGGGTGGCACGCCCCATGCTGCCTACCCCTGCGCGCAGAAAACGTGGAGAGGGTGTGAGCGCCTGGTATTTTTCCACGCCGCAGGACGCTTCCAGTCATTTGCCCACTTGGTCGCTGCATGGCGACGGGATTCTCGACAACTTGCAGCCAGAAAAAGTTAAGTGGCTCGACTGGAGTTTGGGACAACTGATCGGGTTGCATACGGTCGATCCATTGGCGGGGCGGATGAAGTGGTGGCGCAAAAAAGCCAGAGAAGGCAGCTTGCCGCCAATCCTGCTGTGGTATGTCGGCGGAATGTGTTCGTACGTGATTATCGACGGGCACTACCGGTTGCAGTCTGCAATCACCGAGTGCATCCAACCGACATTTATTGTTTTGAGTTCAACTGAGGCGAGAGAGGTCAGACTGTGTGGCAGTGCGCAACAACGCGTGCTGAGTTCGTTAATGCTGCAAAGCGCAAAAAACCCTGATTTCGATGTACGAACTTTTAATCAGGCGTTGATTCACACCTTTGATGATCGGCCCTACCACTGGGCGGGAACTCATACATGGGCGGGCATCGCTTCAGATCGTGCGTGGAGCGATGAGGTGACGGAGTTTCTGACAGAGCAAGGCGTGACAGACGACCTGGAAGACATCATTGGTCGGTGCGAACCTTGTCAGTGGTGATTGCTCCCGCACATAGTGCGGGAGCAGCGGCAGATTATTTCGGCCCAAGAATCTTGGCCAGTTTCTCCGCCGTCGGCGCGCCTTGCTGTTGTTGCAGTTCGCCTTTGTCGTCCATGTAGAAGATCGCCGGGGTGGCTTGCAGGTCGAGGTCTTCCATCAACTGCATGTTCGCCGCGAGTTTGGTCTGCACGGCGACCGGAATCTCTTTCAATGCTTTCAGCGTACTGGCCTTGCCGGCCTTCTCGTGATCTTCGAGGGCTTTGCTCGGGTCCTTGGCGGCCAGCAGGGCGGCGGATTTGGCCGGGCTGTCTTCGCGGATGATACCGACCATGATGTGGCGCAGTTGCACCTTGCCGGACTTGACCCATGGCCGCGCCTGCTCCCAGAACATGTTGCAGTACGGGCAGTTCGGATCACTGAACAGGTACACCGTGCGCGGTGCATCCTTGTTGCCGTCCTGAATCCAGTTGCTCGCCTCGAACTTGGCCCAGACTTCCTTGGCCATCGGCGCGTAGACGAGTTTTTGCAGCGGTTCGCTGCTCAAGTCCTTGCCGTCGGCGTCGTACAGATTGCCCAGCAGCACATGCTTGCCGTCCGGCGTCAGGTACAGCGCCATGCCGCGATTCTGATATTGCGCCGCATAGCCGCGCAGACCGTCCGGGGCGTCGAACTGGCCGACGATTTTTGCGCCTTTGGCTTCGATCTTCTTGATTGCTTCTGGCAGTTCTTCAGCGGCCTGCACCGCCGGCAAGTGCAGCAGAGCAGCGCCGAGGGACAGCGTCAGCAGGTGGCGGAAGCGGGGCATGGCAGTTTCCTTGAAGAAGAGGTGGCCGGATTCGGATTGGCGGCCGGGGTATCAAAATTTTCCAGTGCGCGCGCCAGGCTGGCGTTCGACAGTTCGCCCAGATGGCTCGACAGCAAGCGACCGTCAGGGCTATAGAACAGCGTAGTCGGCAATGCCATGGAACCCACGGCTTGACCGAGATGACCGCCGCGATCAAACAGCACGTTGCTCAGGCTCAGGCCCTGGGTTTCGAGATAGGTCGCGACGCTTTGCATGCTCTCGGCCTGATTGACGAACAGGAAGGTCAGGTCCGGGCGTTGCAGTTGTGCGTTCTCCAGCACTGGCATTTCCCGGCGGCACGGCGGGCACCAGGTCGCCCACAGGTTGATCACCAACGGGCCGCCCTGATAGTCGCTGAGTTTTATGGTTTCCCCGGCGGCATTGCGCAGGCTGATGTCCGGAAGACGTGTGCCTTGTTCGTAGATGTTCAGTGACAAGGTCGCGAGCAGCCAGAACGCCACGCCACTGACCACGCCAAAACCCAATGGGCGGCGCAATCCGGGTCGGCGCCAGCCGCGATACAGCGCCACCAGCAGCAGCACGATCACGCCCGGCCAGGCGAGGAAACCGCCATCGCGCAGGTCGATGATCTGCCACGGATCGCTGCGATAATGCCCCCAGTACAGCGCGACAAACGCAACGCGCGCCGCGAGCATGCCGATCAGAAACAGACTGAACAGCGCCGACTCGGGGTTGTCGCCCCCACGCTTGGCCACCCGCCAGCCGACGAAAGTCGCCAGCGCCAACGCACTGATCAGCAGCAGATGATTGAGCGCGATGGCAAAGGTGCCGAGGGTGAACGTCAGCATTAACGGGCGTCCCGAGTGGTGGTCCAGCGTTGCAGGAAAGTGTCGGCATCGACTTCGCCGGTGATGCGCTGGCTGCGGCGCTCTTCACCGTCGGTGCCGATCCACACGAAACTCGGTGGCCCCGGCACTTTGTAACGGCCGAGCAGCTCGCGGCTGGCAGCGTTGTCGGCGGTGACGTCGAGGCGCAGCAGACGCACATCGCTCAGCGCCTGCATGACCCGCGCCTGACCGAATACCTGTTTTTCCATGACCTTGCACGACACGCACCAGTCGGCGTAGTAGTCGAGCAACACCCACTGACCCTGCGCCTTGGCCGCGTCGAGTTCGCGTTGCAGGGCGGCGGGTTCTTTGATCGTGGTGAACGCTTCATGGCCGCTCGGTGCCGCGTTGGCGCTGCGGCCAGCGCTGTATACCTGCAATGGCTGATACGGATCGTCACTGCCGCCCGCCGCACCGATCACCAGCAAACTGCCCCACAAGCCAAGCAGCAGCGAGAGGGCGCCAAACATCTGCGCGACGCGGCCGAAACCTTCGGCCTGTTTCCAGGCGCAGTAGGCTGCGATCAACAGCAGCGCGCCGCACAGGCCGAGCCACAAACTCGGATCGAGCACCGGGCGTAACATCAGCACCGCGGTGGCAAGGAACAGGAAACCGAACACGCCTTTGAGCAGGTTCATCCATGCGCCGGGTTTGGGCAGGAAACGATTACCAACGGTGACCAGCAAGAGCAGCGGCACACCGATGCCGATGCCCAGTGCAAACAGAATCAACCCACCGTGCACGGCGTTGCCGCTTTGCGCGATATACAGCAGCGCACCGGCCAGCGGCGCGGTCATGCACGGCCCGACCAGCAAACCGGACAACGCGCCCAGCACACCGGCACCGATCAAACTGCCGCCACTGCGACTGCGCGAGGCGTGTTCCAGCCGATCACGCAGCGCCACCGGCAATTGCAACTCAAAGAAGCCGAACATCGGCAGCGCCAGAATCACGAACACCGCCGCGAACGAACCCAGCAGCCACGGGTTCTGCAACCACGCCTGAAGGTTGGCCCCAAGCATCGCCGCAATCACACCCATTGCCGCGTAGACCAGCGCCATGCAAATCACATAACTGCTGGCCAGCGCGAAACCGCGACGCGGGGTAGCGCCGCTGCCGACAACCATACCTGCGAGGATCGGCAGCATCGGCAACGTGCAGGGGGTGAACGCCAGCAACAGACCGAGGCCGAAGAACACCAGCAGGCTCCAGCCCAGCGAGCGCTGTTGCAGATTGCTCGCCAGCGCTTGATCGGGTGCTTCAGCGCCGCTCGTTGCAGTCGCTTTGCCGCCGAGATCAATCACGCGGGTTTGCGGCGGATAGCACAGGCCGGCATCGGCGCAGCCTTGATAACCGACCTTGATCTGGCCGCTGGCGCCTGCCGGAATCTTCAGCTCCAGGCCTTGGCGATACACCGGTTGTTCGCCGAAGAATTCATCACTGTGGGATTCGCCCGCGGGCAGCACTGGCGCATGCTCTGCGGCGAGTCCATCGAATTTCAGGCGTTTCTGATACAGGTAATAGCCGTCGGCGATCTGCCAGAACAGCTGGGTCTCGCCGGACTCCAGACGCTCGGAGGTCAGGACGAACGCCTTGTCCACCGGCAAAAAGTCCGGTTTTGCCGCAAACGGATCATTCCCTGCCTGGGTCAGACCCGAGATCAACAGTGCAAACAATAGAAATAAATGACGCATGGAGGAGCCTTGTCCCTGTGCAATTGAGGTGCACAATGTGCGGCGGCGATTAACCGTGGATTAACCGTGACGCCCTTGTCGGTGCGGTGTTCGGGGCATAATGTCGGCTTAATCGGCCAGCGGCCTAATCAGCGTTTTTATACGGGACTCACCATGCACGTACTGGTTTGCGAAGACGATGAGTTGATCGCCAGTGGCATCGTTGCCGGTCTGACGGCGCAAGGCCTGACTGTCGAGCACGTTAACACTGCCTCGAAGGCGCGGGCGATCCTCAAGGTCGCTGAATTCGACGTGATGGTACTCGACCTCGGTTTGCCCGACGAGGACGGCCTCAAGCTGTTGCAGCAACTGCGCCAGCACGGCCTGGAGATTCCGGTGCTGATCCTCACCGCGCGCGATTCGGTCACCGACCGCGTCGACGGCTTGCAGTCGGGTGCTGATGATTACCTGCTCAAACCCTTCGACCTGCGTGAACTGTTCGCCCGTTTGCAAACGCTATTGCGACGAGTGGCCGGGCGCAGCGTCAATCTGATCGAACATGGCGCGCTGACTTATGACCCGAGCAGCCGCGAAACCATGCTCGCCGGGCGCTCGATAGATCTGTCGCGCCGTGAGCAGTCGCTGTTGCAAGCCTTGCTGCATAACCGTGGCCGAGTGCTGTCCACCGAGCAGTTGAAGGACAGCGTCTACGGTTTCAACGACGAACTGGAGAGCAACGCGCTCAACGTGCACATTCATCACCTGCGCAGCAAACTCGGCAAAGGCATCGTTGAAACCGTGCGTGGTCTGGGGTATCGCCTCGGCCCGGCGGATGGCGGAGAACCACCGAAGTGATGAGTCTGCGTCTTCGTCTGAGTCTGACCCTCGGCGCCGCGTTTGCGCTGATCTGGGCGCTTGCGGCGGCCTGGATGCTCAGTGATCTGCGCAATCAGATGATGTTCTCCCTCGACCAGCGCCTGGTGGCCTCGGCGCGCATGGTGGCCGGGCTGCTCGAGCAGCTGCCAACCTTGCCGAGCAAGGGCGAGGGCACGCATTTCAGTGCCGAACAATTGAACATTCCCGGCGGTATGGCCTGTCAGGTCAGCTCGTTGCGCGGGGAAATTCTCGCCCGCAGCCACAACAACCCCGAGGAAACGCTGGAAGCCGAGAAAATGGGCTTCCACGACCAGATGATCGACGGCGCGCCGTGGCGCAGTTTTACTCTGGCGCGCGGTGATGTGCGCATCACCACAGCGGATCGGGTGATCGAGCGCGAAGCGCTGAACATGTCGATTCTGCTGGCGGCGTCGGTGCCGGTCGGCGTGGCGTTGCTCGGTTGCTTGTGTCTGCTGTGGCTGGGGATCGGCCAAGGCTTGGCGCCGCTCAATCGACTGCGCGAAGCCTTGATGCGGCGCAATGCCGATTCGCTCGAACCACTGCAGTTGCAGGCGTTTCCCAGCGAACTGAAACCGTTGCTCGACACCCAGAATCAACTGTTCCAGCGCATCGGCAAAACCATTGAGCGCGAACGCCGACTGACCGGCGACGCCGCGCATGAATTGCGCAGCCCGCTGACGGCGATCAAGACCCACCTGCAGGTCGCGCGCATGACCGAGGGCAGCGCTCGCGATCAGTCATTGGCGCGGGCCGAAGAGGGCGCCGACCGTCTGCATCGCACGCTTGAGCAATTGCTGTTGCTGGCGCGGGTCGAGGGCAGTCTTTCATTCGATGACGGCGTGCAGTGCAGCGCCGAGCAAGTGGCGCGGCTGGCAATTCAGGACTCGGCCAGCGGCGAGCGGCAACGCATCAAGCTGCACCTGCCCGAGGTTTTATCCAGCGCGCCGCTGCAAATGCCCGCAGTGCTGTCGATTGCCGCGCTGCGCAATTTGCTCGACAACGCCTTGCGCCATACCCCGGCGGAAGGTGCGGTGGAGCTGAGTCTGGAAACCACCGGCAACCGCGTGCGCTTTCTGGTGCGTGATCACGGGCCGGGGATTGCGGCGGACGATTTGCAGCATCTGACTCAGCGCTTCTGGCGCAATGGTCAGAGCACCGGTTGCGGTCTGGGGCTGGCGATTGTCCAAGCGATCGTCCAGCGTTGCGCCTGCACCCTGCATTTCGACAGCCGCCCGGATGGCTTGCGGGTTGAACTGACGATGCCGTTGCAGCCGGTCTGAGTCCAGCGCCGGCCTTCGCCAATGGCCGGCACATCAAATGTAACCTCTCTCCATTAGCCATCCGCGCGCTGCGCCGTTATCTTCGGCGCAGCCATTTGACTCAATGGATTGAGGAAACAGCGCCATGGAAGCAGCCGTCTACATTCAGCCCGCGACACCCGCCGATGCGGGCATCATCAGTCGCATCGTCGAGCGCTCGATCCGCGTCGGTTGCGCACTCGATCACCGCAATGACCCCCGCGTCGTCGAGAGCTGGATACGCCAGCAATCGACCGAACACATCAGCGTCTGGCTTGCCGATCCGCACCTTTATCTGAATCTCGCGCTGCTGCATGACAAGCCGGTCGGCGTCGGCATGGCTGCCGCCAATGGTGCTGTCATGTTCTGCCACGTGCAGCCGGAGTGGTTTCGCCGCGGAGTCGGACGGGCGCTGATGTCAGATCTTGAAGGCTGGCTGCGAATCCGTGGCATGGCGCATTCCAGACTCAAAAGCACGCGCACCGGCGAAGCGTTTTATCGGCGTCTGGGATACCGCGAAACCGCCTCAGCGGTTTTCCAGCAAGGCGTTCATAGCCTTCCCATGTACAAACCTTTGGAGCAATCGACCTGACATCTCGATCAAGGGTGTAAATCCTCGACCCGCTGGTGCGTTTCCAGAACAGGAAAACCTGCATGTGCGCCCCGACCGGAACGCGCACCTGTGCAGTGTGCCGTTTTGGTCACTACCCATAGCGTATAGAGGGGTCGAGAGATGTCAGTCGCCACCAGCCTTATCGAACAGTCGTCGGCGCGGATCAGCCCTGCGCCAGCGGAAATCTTGTATCAGTTCAACGAATCGCCACTGCTCGCTCGGCAGAGCCAGCAGGAATCCAACGCGCGCAGTTATCCGCGACGCATCCCGCTGGCGCTCAAGCGTGCCAAGGGCTTGTACGTCGAAGACGTCGAAGGTCGTACGTTCATCGATTGCCTGGCCGGTGCTGGCACGCTGGCGCTGGGACACAACCACCCGGTGGTGATCGAAGCGATTCAGCAGGTGCTGGCCGATGAGCTGCCACTGCATACCCTCGACCTGACTACACCGGTCAAGGATCAGTTCGTGCAGGACTTGTTCGGTCTGCTGCCGCCAGCCTTGGCGGCTGAGGCAAAAATCCAGTTCTGCGGCCCGACCGGTACTGACGCCGTGGAAGCTGCGCTGAAACTGGTGCGCACTGCCACCGGGCGCAGCACGGTGCTGTCGTTCTCCGGTGGTTATCACGGCATGAGCCAAGGCGCGTTAAGCCTGATGGGCAGCCTGGGGCCGAAAAAACCGCTGGGCGCGTTGCTCAGCAGCGGCGTGCAGTTTATGCCGTTCCCTTACGACTACCGCTGCCCGTTCGGCATTGGTGGCGCTGCCGGGGTGAAAGCCAACCTGAGCTATTTGGAAAACCTGCTGAACGATCCCGAGGCCGGCGTGCAATTGCCCGCAGCAGTGATCGTCGAAGCGGTGCAGGGCGAGGGCGGCGTGATTCCTGCCGATATCGAGTGGCTGCGCGGTCTGCGCCGCATTACCGAGCAGGCTGGCGTGGCGCTGATCGTCGATGAAATTCAGAGCGGCTTTGCGCGGACCGGCAAGATGTTTGCCTTCGAACACGCCGACATCATTCCGGATGTCGTGGTGCTGTCGAAAGCCATCGGCGGCAGCCTGCCGCTGGCGGTAGTGGTTTATCGCGACTGGCTCGACACCTGGCAGCCGGGCGCGCACGCCGGTACGTTCCGTGGCAATCAGATGGCGATGGCTGCCGGTTCCGCAGTGATGCGTTATCTGGTTGAGCACAAGGTTTGCGAGCACGCGCTGGCCATGGGCGATCGGTTGAGCGAACACCTGCGCATCCTGCAACGGGACTTCCCGCAACTGGGTGACATTCGCGGCCGCGGGCTAATGCTAGGTGTCGAACTGGTCGACCCGAACGGTGCCAAGGACGCGCTGGGTCATCCGCCAGCCTTTGCACGTCTCGCACCACTGATACAGCGCGAATGCCTCAAGCGTGGCTTGATTCTAGAGCTGGGCGGTCGCCATGGCGCCGTGGTGCGCTTTCTGCCGCCGCTGGTGATCACCGCCGCTGAAATCGACCGGGTGGCCGAAATCTTCGGCCGTGCCTTGGTCGCCGCGACCGCCGCCGTGTAAATTTTTCAGCGCGCCGAACGTTCCTTCTACATACCCGGCTGCACCCCTCGTGCAGCCCACCTTACAGCGATGGAGACACAGCATGACGTCAGTATTCGACCGCGAGGACATCCTCTTTCAGGTCGTGGTCAACCACGAAGAGCAGTACTCGATCTGGCCGGATTACAAGGCTGTGCCAGAGGGCTGGCGCACCGTGGGCAAGAGCGGCATGAAGAAGGAATGCCTGGCCTACATCGAAGAAGTCTGGACTGACATGCGTCCGCTGAGTTTGCGTCAGAAGATGGAAGCGCAGGCTGCGGCACAGTAATTCGCCGGACAATAAAAAACCCGCTGAACCGGTGACGGTCAGCGGGTTTTTTTACAGCTGGACTTTATGCCCCTTTCAAACCCTTGAGCAGCAAATCGACATTGCCTTCGAGTTCCGCCACCGGGTCTGCCGCATCAGTGCTCAACACCAGCAACTCACTGCCGGACTCGGTAATTGCCGCTTTCACGGCGTCTGAAGGCTGGCGATGATGCAGCACCAGCGCCACGTCATTGTCTTTGAGTGTCGCCGTGAGCTTTTTCAAATCCTCTGGCGTCCACTCCGCATCTGCCCGCGCATCCTCGCCGATCAGTTCCAGATTGAGGCTGCCGATCAGATAGCCGAAATGATCGCTCAGGCTCAGCACACTCAGATTGTCGGCTTTGGCCAGACGCGCCTCGCTGTCGGCACTGAGTTTCAGCAGACGCTGTTTCAGCGCCGCCAGATTGGCCTCGATTTGCGGTTTGGACGTCGGCGCCAGGCGCACCAGATCTGCCGCCATCACATCGGCCATGCGTCCCATGTTGTTGCTCGACAGCCACGGCTGGCTGTTCAGGCCGTCAATCTTCAGCCCCGGTTGCACGGCAATGCCGGGCAGGGCGCCGTCGACCGGGCGCGCGGCGTCGACTTCGACGATGCGGATGTTGCTGCGGCGCGAGATCGGGTACAGCGGATCATCGGCCCACAACGAGCGCACGCCGATCACGGCGTCGGCATCGGTCGCCAGTTTGCTCAGCGCCGGAGCGCCGCGGCCGGTGAAGTATGCAGTCTGACGGCTGCCCGGCAGATTCGCTGGCGCCGCGCGTTCAAGGTTGATGTCGGTGCCTTTGAGCAGCACTTCACCGAGGCCGTAAGTGATCGGCAGCGAAGCCAATACTCGCAGCGGTTTTGCGCTTTCGGCGGCCAACGCAGTGGTGGATGCCACGCCGCAAAGGGCGATGGCCAGGGTCAGTTGTCGCAATGAAAAAGACATTTATCCAAGATTCCCTTTCAGGCTGGGGACCACGCCCCGGGCAATGGCGGCGAGGGCGAAGCCGATACCGGCAACCAGAATGATCGCGGCGCCGGACGGAATCGGCAGATCAAACACGATTGGCGCGAGAATCCCGCACAGCGTGCTCACCGTGGCAATCGCTACCGAACACCAGAAAAACCCCTTCAGTGACTGGCTCAGCAAGCGTGCCGCCGCGGCCGGAATCACCAGCAGGGCACCGACCAGAATCGCACCGATGACTTTCACCGCAGCAACGGTGATCAGCGTCACCAGAATCACGAACAGGTAATCCAGCGTTTTCACCGCGACCCCGCGCACCGCCGCCAGTTGCGGGTTGAAACTGGCGAGCATGATGCGGTTGTACAGCGGCAGGGCCAGCGCCATCACCAGCGAGCCGACGATGGCTAGCACCGCCAAGTCATTGCCATTGACCGTCAGCACCGAGCCGAACAGCACGTTTTCCAGAATGTGTACGTTGATCTTGCCCGCCAGAATCAACAGCAGACTCGCACCTAGCGCCAGCGACACCGAGAGGAATACGCCGATCAATGTGTCAGGCGCCAGACCCGTGCGGTTGCGCAGGTAGTTGAGCAGAATGCCGAACAGCAGGCAGTAACCGAACAGGCTGCCGTAAGGCCCGGTGTAGGGTTCGCCGAGCAGAATGCCGATGGCCACGCCGGTCAGTGCCGCATGGCCGACCGCTTCGGAGAAAAATGCGAAGCGTTTGACCACCACCAGCGTGCCGAGGCCGCCGAGCACCGGGCCGATCAACAGACCGGCAAGTAGCGCGTTGACCACAAACCCATAGGCCAGCGCTTCCGGCAGGTAACCGGACGAGGCCCAACCCTGAATCATCAAACGAAAGGCTTCGTAGCTCATCAGGCAGCGCTCCGTGGATGGGTCGAGAACAGTGTCAGCAAACGTTCCGGGGTCAGCGCCTGTTGTGGCGTGGCGTCGAACAGTACCCGGCGATTGAGGCCGGTGACCCGATTGGCGAGACGTCCGACCGCTTCCAGGTCGTGCTCGATCCACAGCACCGTGATGCCCGCCGCGCGCCAGTCGCCGAGCAGGCGTTCAAACACCTGAATCCCGGCTTCGTCGAGCGCTGACATCGGCTCGTCCAGCACCAGCAGTTGCGGGGCGGGGATCAAGCCCTGCGCGAGCAATACGCGCTGACGTTCTCCTCCGGACAGCGCACCCATCCGGCGTTTGCGCTTGTCCTGCATGCCCACCCGCTCCAGCGCCTCGCCAATGGCGGCGGCGTAGTGCTTGCTCAGGCCGAGAAACGCCGGACGCCGCTGACACATCGCCGCCATGAAATCGTCGACGGTCATCGGCAAGCCACGGTCGAATTCCAGCGCCTGCGGCACGTAGCCGATGGTCCCGGGTTCGCCGGGCCATTGCAGGTTCAGTTGGCCTTGATGCGGCATCTGGCCGAGCAGGGTCTTGATCAGCGAACTCTTGCCGCCGCCATTCGGGCCGACCAGCGCATGCACGGTGCCGGGTTGCACTTGAAAGGTGACTTTGTCGAGAATCACCGTGCGGCCGAGGGTCAGGCTGACATCGGCAAAATCCAGAGTCGGGCCGCTGTGTTTGACTGCAATGTTTTCCTGGGCCGTCATGCACCGGACTCCTGAATCGCCCGGACCACGGTGTTGAGGTTGCCGGTCATTTCCTTTTCGTACTTGTCGGCGGTGTATTCGCCGTAGGAAATGTGCGACAGCGGATACAGCTTCACCCCGGATTCACGCTGAATGGTTTCGACATAAGTCGAGGGGAAATCCATCTCGGAGAAGATCACTTTCACGTCGAGTTCACGCAGTTGATCGATGGTCTTCTTCAACTGACTCGGGCTCGGCTCGATACCGTGAGCAGGTTCCACCACGGCGGTCACTTCGAGGCCGAATTCGCGCAGCAGATAATCGTAAGCCGCGTGTACCGTGGCCACGCGCAGTTCGGCGTTGGGTGCCTGAGTCAGTTTGGCCAAGGCATCGGCGCGCATCTGCCGCAGGCGTTTGCCGTAAGCGCGGGCGTTCTGCGTGTAGGTCTTGGCGTTGTCCGGGTCGAGTTTGCCCAGCTCGCGAGCGATGTTGTTGACCTGGGCAATCGAAGCGCTGATCGACAGGAACGTGTGCGGGTTGACCACTTTGCCGGCGCCGCGGGCAGCAACCCCGGTGGCGGCGAGCAGCGGCACGTTTTCGTTGGCTTCGATGGTCTTGATGTCGGGTGTTTCGCTGGCGGCGATCATGCGGTCGGCGAAGTCATCGTGGCCGACGCCGTTGAGCACGATCACATCGAGACCGCCGATGCGCTTGATGTCTTCGGCGCGTGGCTCGTAGGCGTGCGGGTTGAAACCGGCCGGGATCAGTGGCACGACTTCGGCCTTGTCACCGACGATGTTCGCGACGTAGCTGTAATAAGGATGCAGGGTGATGCCGATGCGCAGGCGTTTGGCCTGATCGGCGCTGGCCAGCGGGCTGAGCAGGCAGGCGCACAGGCCGAGCAGGAGCATGCGCAACAAGGGACGGCTTTTAAATGAACTGGACATGGGCAAGCGGTCTTCTCTCGAGTGAAGGCGAGGGTTCAATGACGATGCTGGCGGGTTACCCCGGCATCGAATTGCGCGACGATCTGCTTCCAGCCGGCAGCGGACAGTGCTGCATCAGACAGATCCGGTGGCGTCTGCAGGTCAGTGCTGCGATTGAGCCAGATGTCCGGCGCCGCTTTCGCGTCGGCGCTCAGGCGCATCAGAAACGACCCCGCCACCTTAGGCGCCTGGCTGTGGCCGAAGTAGGCCGAGTCTGCGAGCAGTTGCCAGGCATGCGCGCCACGGCTGACCGAGCTGGCGTCCTGCGCGAACGGGGCGAAACCTTCGTCGGCGAGCGCATTCGGCGTCGGCACCGCCTGTTGTTCTTCACGCAACAAGCGGATTTCGTCGAGGGTCACCCGCAGGTCGGCATAGATGCCTTGCTCGCTGGCGCCGAGGTCGCGACGGGCGTCGAGCTGATGGCTGGACACCGGCTCCGGCTCATGAGACACACCGCGCCACGCGACCACCGAACCGGCCACCGCGAGGATCAGCAGGCACAGCAGCAACACGTAGAGGGTTTCATGGCCGGCACCTGCCGGGCGCACGACTTGAGTGGTGGGTGTGGTCATGGTGCCTCGATATCCGCTTGGTCGATTTCGACCACATGGCCGGGGCCCGCGTCGAACAGCACGTAGAACTCGGCGCCGGGTTTCTTGAAAGTCAGCGTGGAGTCAGCGCCAAGCTTGCCTGGCACGAGAATGGTTTCGTCATAGCCGATTACGTCCAGGGTCACCCCCGGTGCACCGCTGCCGTCGGAGAAACCGCCGGTGCATTTGATCTGTTCGGCATCAACCGCTTTGCATTCACACATCGGGTTATGCGCGAGGGCGTTGGCGCTGAAGCCCGCGCAGAGCACCAGCAATACAGTGCTCAAACGCAGGCGGAGAGGGCGGTGAGCAATGCTCATGGTTTGGCTCCTTGTTTGTTCAGCCAGTCAACGGTGGCGGGGGAGGCCTGGCTCAGGGGAATCGAGGCCTGATGCATGCTGCCGTCCCAGCCTTCCATGGTGATCCACAGCTCGGCGTCGGCTTTGGTTTTTTCCGGCACCGGCATCTGCGTTCCCATGCGGTATGGCGTGCCGAAGAAGATCGAACCGGCGGCACGCAGGCTGCGTGGCTTGCCGATGCGCAGGTAAGTGGCCTTGACGTGATCGACGCAGGCATCGCACAGAGCGGCGCTGAAGTCCTTCATGTAACCGGCGGGGCCGCTGAGCAGCGGTGCATCTTTGCGCAGTTCCGCCAGGCGCAGGCTCCACGGCCCGACCTGGATTTCGCCGATTTCCCGCTCGCCCAAGCCGACGTCGCCGCGAAACAGTGAAGCATCGGCGAAGTATTTGGGCATGAAACCGAGCGGGATCAGCAGCAAAAAGACATTCAGATGGAAGCGCCATTTGCGCCAGAGTCGGCTTAGGCGCGAAGGTGCTGGCGTCGCTTTGGTCTGGCTCACGGGCGGGCCTCCGAAGTTTCATGCCGGGCGGCCGTGCGACTGGCGTGCGTACGGTTTTTCTTGTCCTCACGCTTGAGCGCGTTGAGTGTCGCCAGAGCAGTGCGCTTGCTCCAGATCAGCAGGCCGCTAAGGACCATCATGCTCAGCAGGAGACCGAAGAAAAACCACACCAGCTTGATCCATATCCCACCGAAATCGCCGGTGTGCAGGGGGCGCATGGATTCAGTCACAAACTCGAGGGCCGAGCGATCGGACAACAGGCGCGAGGCAGCAATGTCACCGTTGTATGGATTAAGCGTGGCGGTCTGGAACATCAGCGGATACCAACCGCGGCCGCCGACGCTCATGTGGCTGTAGGCATTGCCCGGCAGACTGACAAAGCTGGCTTCGAGGCTGGGGATTCGCTGTCGGGCGATTTCGACCGCCGAGTCCAGGCTGATCAGGGGCGGTGGCGTGCCATCGGCGGAAATCGGCACACTTTCGCGGGACATTGCCGGAATGATTGGCTCACTGGAAATGGAAATCTGGTTGTCGAACAGCAGGGCACGAATCAGGAACCACACACCGGTGATGGAAATCACCGCGATGAACCAGATGGACCAGATCCCGCTGAGCCGGTGAAAGTCGCCCCAGAAAATCCGCGCGCCGTGGCGAATACGCAACGTCGGGCGAAAAAAGCCTTTCCAGAAACGCTTGTAGACCACCAGACCGGTTACCAGTGAAGCAAGCATCGGCACACCGAGGAATGACACCAGATACCAGCCCCAACTGAAACCGTTGGTAAACGGCACCAGCCACCAGCCGTGCAGCGCGCGGGTAAACGCCTTGAAGTTGAAATCGGGCGCCGCACCCTGGATGACGCCGGTATACGGATTGACGTACACCGTCAGCGAGCGCCCGTCGGGATAGCTGACTTCAACATCGAGGGCGAAATGCGATTCGTCCGGCCGGCTGATGCTTTGCACCAGGGTTTGTGGTTCGGCCTGTTTTATCGCGGCGAGAATCTGGTCATAACTGAGCAGCGGCGCGTCATCCGACGGTTGGCTGGCTCGCATCTGCGGGTTGGCCAGCCAGACGATTTCCTGGCTGACCACCGCCAAAGTGCCAGTGACACACACGATCAGCACAAAAAACCAGATCGGTAATGCCAGCCAGCTGTGCACCAGGAACCACAGTTTGGAGCGGGATTTCTTCGACATGTCTGAACGTCTTGATTCAATGGGAGGAGTCGGTACTACGGGCTTCGCAGCACAGGAGTCCCTGAAAGTCCGGCCGTGGCTGTTGCCGACGCGGCCGATCCGCATCTCTATAAGACGGATGAGCGAAGCAAATCCTGATGAGGGATATGAAAGTAAATGTTTCGCGATCGCAATCTCACTATCGTGGACGGCGCAAATACGTAAGTGGTGCGGGGCAAATCGAAACTGGCGGCGTCGCCGCCAGTACTGACGCAGAACGATCAGCCTTGCTTGAACATCTCCTGTGCCCGCTGCTCGATCTGCTCCTGGGTCAGATCTTCTTTGCGCGTGGCGAGAAACCACAGATGTCCGTACGGATCTTTCAAAGTCCCGCTGCGGTCGCCATAAAATTGATCCTTGGGTTCAGAAACCTCGGTGGCTCCAGCGTCCAGAGCTCTCTGAAAGGATTTGTCGACATCGGTCACATATAGATGCAAGCCGACCGAGACTGAACTGTCGGGGTTGCTCAGCGGCCCCTGATCGCAGGGCGATCCGAGCATGATCGCGCTGTCGCCGATGCGCAGTTCGGCATGGCCAATGCCGCCGTCGGGCATCGTCAGGCGCATCACTTCAGTCGCACCGAAGGCTTGCTTATAAAAGTCGATGGCTTCGGCTGCCTTGTGGATGCCGAGATACGGGGTAATGCTGTGATACCCCTCGGGAATGGGTTTGACGCTCATGACGTTTCTCCCTGTGATTATTGTGGGATGAGGGTGGAGCTGAACCGGGTTTCCGGTCGGTTCACTATAGATCCAGCCTCGCACCACAATCGGGCAACCGACGAGCAACCACTTCGACCTCAGACCGGCTTGTCGAGAAAATGCGCCCCCGGGCCTTGCTCGCCGAGCACATCGCCCTGATTGCGCAGCGGACAGGCCTCCATCGACAGACAGCCGCAGCCGATGCAGCCATTCAGTCGATCACGCAGCACCATCAATTGGTTGATGCGATCATCGAGTTCCCGGCTCCATTGCTCGGACAACACCTTCCAGTCCGCCGCGGTCGGTGCGCGGTTGTCTGGCAACTGCTGCAACGCCTGGCCAATCTCCGCCAGCGGAATTCCCAGCCGCTGCGCGACTTTGATCAACGCCACCCGCCGCAACACTTCCCGTGGATAGCGCCGCTGGTTACCGGCATTGCGCTGGCTCTTGATCAAACCTTTGCTTTCATAAAAGTGCAGGGCGGTGACCGCGACGCCGCTGCGCGCCGCAACTTCGCCGACGCTGAGCTGCTTTTGCAGGTTTTCCGGGGTGATCATTGGAAAATGTCTCTTGACCTTGACTTAACTAGAGGTTTTACCCTGCACGCCTTCGAGTCGCAAGATTCGTCTTACAGATTAGCGGGGGCTTTCATGCAAGCATTGGCGAAAAACAGCAGCTTTACCCAATTGATCGAGTTCGAGATCGAACCAAGGCAACAACCGGCGCTGGTGTCTGCGCTGTCGATCCAGACCGAACGTCTGGCTCAGCGCTACGCCGGTTTCGTCAGCGCCAGCGTTCAGGCGAGCGACGATGGCCGACGGGTGCTGAGCTTTCTGCAATGGCAATCGCGCGAAGCGGGGGAGGCGGCGTTCGAGGGTTTCGAAACCGGCGAGCAGGATTTCTGGCAACTGATCCGCGCGCATCACGCCAGAACCGTGACCTTCGGTTCATTTCAGGTGCTAAGCAGCATCGCGCGCAATCAGGACGACGGTCTGCATTGCCAACTGGTCGGCTAGACGAGAACTGGAGCGACGTTCCTGAATCCTGATAGCCACTATTGAGAGCGTTGATTTCTGCGCAAGCGGGCGCGGGCGTAGCCTTGCTCCATCGACTAACGCTGCTCGCCAGGACGCTCCCATGAATCATTTACTGACTGTTTCGCTAATGCTCGCTGTCTCCGTTCTCGCCGGATGTGCGAGTCACGTTTCCCCGGAATTGCGCCCTTATTCGGCGGAGGAATCCCGCGAACTGGCGCTGGAAACGCTGAATCGTCGCGGCCTCTCTTTCGAGGAATACCACGCGAAAAAAGCCGAATTGCTCGGCCAGCCGCAGAAGGTTTTTGGTTTCGACAACAACGGTGAAATGAGCGCCGAGCGTGCCGTACAGCTGCACGGTCGTCCCAGCTGATCAGCAACTGTACTGCTCGAATTTTTCCGCAACTGTCCGTGGGTTTGCGCCGTCTCGTGCGATAGGGTCATTACCTGAATGACCCCGACGGATTGCCTGCCATGACCCTCTCGCTTGATCTGCTGCTGGGCTTTGCCCTGTTTGCCCTTGTCACCTCGATTACACCGGGGCCGAACAACACCATGTTGCTGGCATCGGGCGTGAACTTCGGCTTTAACCGCACCATCCCGCACATGCTCGGCATTACCTGCGGCTTCTTCGTATTGGTGGTGGCGGTGGGCTTTGGGCTCGGCGCGGTGTTCCAGACTTATCCGCTTCTCTATACCGTGCTGCGTTATGTCGGTGCGGCATATTTGCTGTACCTGGCGTGGAAAATCGCCCACTCGGGGCCAGTCAACGACAGCGAAAAGGGCGATGCCAAGCCGATCAGCTATCTGAGTGCGGCGGCGTTTCAATGGGTCAATCCCAAAGCGTGGATCATGGCCATCGGTGCCATCAGTACCTACACGCCGATGCAGGGTTATTTCACTAACGTGGTGGTGATCGCCGCCGTATTCGCCATCATCAATCTGCCGAGCGTCGGCGTCTGGGCGGCGTGCGGCACGCTGCTGCGCAATGTGCTCAAGGATCGCCGCTGGTTGCGCGTGTTCAACTGGGGTATGGCGGCGTTGCTGGTGATTTCGCTGTATCCGTTACTTCTCGAAAGCTTTAGCTGACGCATTGCTTCAACCGCCGGCCCGATGCCTGTTAAAGTCGCGTTCAGGAGCGTTCCTACGCACTTTTAAATGAAGTTGTCCTTCTTTAACGGCATCCGATCAGGTATTGATGACGCTCTCGAACCCGGGCGCAGCTCATGAGGCTGTGCTTTGCCGTTTGCAGACACGAGCCTCCTGATCCCGGAACACGCTCTGCGAGTCTTTTTATGAACCAACGTCCGCTGTATTTCGATTACGCCGCCACCACTCCGGTCGACGAGCGGGTCATCCAGGTGATGATCGAGTGTCTTGGCTTCAACGCCAATTTCGGCAACCCGGCATCCAGCTCCCACGCGTTCGGCCAGCAGGCCCGGCAAACGGTCGAGCACGCCCGGCGGCAAGTCGCTGAACTGGTCGGCGCTCAAGCTGAACAGATCGTCTGGACGTCCGGTGCCACTGAATCCAACAACCTCGCCCTCAAAGGTGTGGCGCAGGCGCGAGGTGTGTCCGGCGGGCACATCATCACCAGCCAGATCGAACACAAAGCCATCCTCGATACCGCCCGGCAATTGCAGGACGCCGGCATCGCCGTGACCTATCTGGTACCGGATGCCGAGGGTCTGATCACTGCGCAAGCGGTCAGCGAAGCCATGCGCGAGGACACGTTTATGGTGTCGCTGATGCTGGTCAATAATGAACTCGGCACGCTCAACGATATTCAGGCCATCGGCGAAGTGGTGCGTGGGCGTGAGGCGCTGTTTCATGTTGATGCGGCGCAGGGGGCTGGCAAGGTTGCGATTGATCTGGCGCAGTGGCCAGTGGATCTGATGTCGTTCTCGGCGCACAAACTCTACGGCCCCAAAGGCATCGGCGCGCTCTACGTCGGCCCGCGCGCGCAGCAACGTTTGCAGGCGCAGATTCATGGTGGCGGTCACGAGGGCGGGTTGCGCTCCGGTACGTTGGCGACGCATCAGATCGCAGCGATGGGCGCAGCGTTTGCCCTGGCCGGTGCCGAGTTTGATCAAGAGAAGACCACCATCGTCGCGTTGCGCGAACGTCTGCTCGAGCAGCTTTTGCGCCTGCCGGGTGTGCGCCTCAACGGCAGCTCGACTCAGCGTATTCCACACACCTTGAGCCTGACCTTCAGCGAAGGTGAATTCAATTCGGCGGCGCTGAGCCATTCGATTGCATTCTCCGCAACCTCGGCCTGCAATTCGGCGAGCAATGCGCCGTCCCACGTGTTGTTGGCGCTGGGGCATGACGCGCATCTGGCCGGCCGCACCATCCGCCTGAGCCTCGGCCGTTTCACCACCGCCGAAGATATCGATAAGGCCATTCAACTGATTAAAACCGCCTGCACCAGTGCTCCGGCATTCTGGGCGACCGGGCTGTAACGCGCCGATTTTGCACGGCACCGAACAATAACGAAAAAGTGATTAGCAGGAGACACGATGAGTATCCAGACCCTGACCGAAGGATCGGTTCCCCAGCGCTTGGCGCAAACCCGCGAAGCGATGCGTCGCGAAGGCATTCATGCGCTGCTGGTGCCTTCCGCCGACCCGCACCTGTCGGAATACCTGCCGGGTTACTGGCAGGGCCGCCAATGGTTGTCGGGTTTTCATGGTTCGGTCGGTACTTTGATTGTCACCCCCGATTTCGCCGGTGTCTGGGCTGACAGCCGTTATTGGGAACAGGCGACAAAGGAACTCAACGGCAGCGGCATCGAACTGGTCAAGCTGCAACCGGGTCAGCCGAGCCCGCTGGACTGGCTGGCCGAGCAAACCCCGGAAGGTGGGGTGGTCGCGGTCGATGGCGCGGTCATGGCCGTGGCTTCGGCGCGCACCTTGAGCGGCAAACTGGAAGCGCGGGGCGCAAGTCTGCGCACTGATACCGACTTGCTCAAGCAAGTCTGGAGCGACCGTCCGAGCTTGCCGAACGCGCCGATCTATCAGCATCTTCCGCCACAAGCGACCGTCAGTCGTGGCGCGAAACTCGCGGCATTGCGCGAGACTTTGCAGGAACGCGGTGCTGACTGGCACTTCATCGCTACTCTCGATGACATTGCCTGGCTGTTTAACCTGCGCGGCGGCGATGTGTCGTTCAACCCGGTGTTCGTTTCTTTTGCACTGATCAGTCAGCAGCAAGCCACGTTGTTCGTGGCGCTCAGCAAAGTCGATGCGCAATTGCGCGCGGTGCTGGAGCAGGACGGCGTGACGCTGCGCGATTACAGCGAAGTGGCTGACGCCTTACGTGCGATTCCGGCCGGTGCGAGTCTGCTGGTGGACCCTGCGCGCGTCACTTCCGGTTTATTGGAAAGCCTCGATAGCAGCGTGAAACTCGTCGAAGGACTCAATCCGACCACGTTGGCCAAATCGCAAAAAAGCCAGGCCGATGCCGCGCATATCCGTAAGGCGATGGAGCAGGACGGCGCTGCTCTGTGCGAGTTCTTCACCTGGCTGGATTCGGCGTGGGGCAACGAAAGAATCACCGAACTGACCATCGACGAAAAACTCACTGCTGCACGTGAGCGTCGTCCGGATTACGTGTCGCTGAGTTTCAACACGATTGCTGCGTTTAATGCTAACGGCGCAATGCCGCATTACCACGCCACCGAGGAAGAGCACGCGGTGATCGAGGGTGACGGCTTGCTGCTGATCGACTCCGGCGGTCAGTATCTGTGCGGCACTACCGACATCACGCGCATGGTGCCGGTGGGTACGCCGACCGCTGAGCAGAAACGTGATTGCACACGCGTGTTGAAAGGCGTGATCGCATTGTCCCGCGCGCAGTTTCCGAAAGGCATTCTGTCACCGCTGCTCGACGCCATTGCGCGCGCGCCGATCTGGGCCGAAAGTGTGGATTACGGTCATGGCACCGGTCATGGCGTCGGTTATTTCCTCAATGTTCACGAAGGCCCGCAGGTGATTGCCTATCAGGCGGCTGCGGCGCCGCAAACGGCGATGCAGTTGGGGATGATCACTTCGATCGAGCCGGGTACTTACCGTCCGGGTCGCTGGGGCGTGCGTATCGAGAACCTGGCAATGAACGTTGCCGCTGGCAGCAGTGAATTTGGTGAGTTCCTCAAGTTCGAAACTCTGACCTTGTGCCCGATCGACACTCGCTGCCTTGAACCGTCATTGCTGACTCAGGAAGAGAAACAGTGGTTCAACGCTTATCACGCCGAAGTGCGCGAGCGCCTGAGCCCGCTGCTCGACGGAGCGGCGCTGGAGTGGTTGAACGCGCGCACGGTCGCTATCTAATAGCTTGAAGCTCGGGCGCTGCTGTCAGCGCCCGAGCCTTTTGGTTTAGGGCGCTCCCCGTTCAGCGCAGGGCTTGTTCGACGAAATCCAGTCGATCCTGGCCGAAAAACATCTGATTGCCGATAAACATGCTCGGCGCCCCGAAAACACCGCGTTTAATGGCTGTTTCGGTATTTTCCTTGAGTGCGCTTTTGACGGCATCGTCGTTGCTCAGGGCCAGCACTTCTTCAGGGTTGAAGCCGTGTTCGCTCAATACCGCTGCGACGGTCTCCGGGTCATCGAGACTACGGCCGTCGACCCAAAGCGCTTTGAACAGGCAGTCGATGAATGCGAGGAAGCGCTCTGGCTGCCGCAATTGAATGCCGGTGACGGCGCGCATCAGCAGCAACGTATTGATCGGGAAATGCGGATTGAATCTGAGCGGCACGCCGTAGCGTTTGGCGTAACGATCCAGATCCTGAAACATGTAACGGCCCTTGGCTGGAATCATCGCCGGTGAGGCATTGCCGGTGGCTTTGAAAACGCCGCCGAGCAGCATTGGAATGTAGACCAACTGACTGTCGGTGTCGGCGCAGATCTTCGGCAATTGCGTGTAAGCCAGGTAAGTGGCGGGACTGCCGAGATCGAAATAGAACTCTACGGTTTTGCTCATGTTCGCTGCTCTTTTTGTTATGGGAAGGATTACCAGCGTTCGTTCCACGGGCGCAGATCCAGCTCGAACGTCCAGGCGTCCCGTGGCTGGCTGTGCAGATACCAGTAGTTTTCGGCGATGTGTTCAGGGTTGAGAATGCCGTCCTCATCCTTGGTCGCGTATTTCTCGGGAAAACTGTTGCGGATGAAGTCTGTATCGATGGCGCCGTCGACCACTACATGAGCGACGTGGATGTTCAGGGGGCCAAGTTCGCGGGCCATGCTTTGCGCCAAAGCGCGGATGCCATGCTTGGCGCCGGCGAACGCGGCAAATCCCGAAGCGCCGCGCAGGCCGGCGGTGGCACCGGTGAACAGGATGGTGCCGCGATTGCGCGTGACCATGCGTCTGGCCACTTCGCGTGCATTGAGGAAGCCTGAGAAACAGGCCATTTCCCAAATCTTGAAATACTTGCGCGCGGTTTCCTCGAGGATGCTGCAAGGCACGTTGGCGCCTATGTTGAAGACGAACGCTTCGATTGGTCCGATGCGGGTTTCGATGTCTTCGATCAGCGCGATAACGTCTTCTTCCTTGCGTGCATCGCAGGCAAAGCCGTGAGCTTTACCTCCTTCAGCCTCAATCGAGTCCACCAGTGGTTGCAGCTTGTCGGCGCTGCGTCGCGTGACGCATGCCACGAAACCTTCCCTGGCAAACCGCTTGGCGATGGCACCCCCCGTGGCATCCCCCGCACCTACAACCAGTACGACCTTCTTGTTATTCATGGGCAAAACCCCTTTGGTTAACGATCGTTAAGTGAACGAACGTTATGCTAGGATTCGCTCAGCGTCAAGGCAGTCAAATTTGAGGTCATACGTATGCGTTACTCCGCCAGTCACAAGCTGGAAACCAGAGAAAAATTGCTGCAAAGCAGTTCCCTGTCGGCGAAGAAGGCTGGCTTCTCTACGGTAGGCGTTGATGGGCTGATGAAGGCTATCGGGTTGAGTGGTGCAGCGTTCTATAGCCACTTTTCATCGAAGGATGATTTGTTCGCCGCCATTGTCGAGCGTGAGCTGAGCCAGAGTCTTGAACGCCTTGGCGGGCAGGGAGCGCAGGATCGCGAACGGCTGGAGCGTTGTCTGAAAAAGTATTTGAGGATGGCGCATGTCGAGAGCCCTGAGCTGGGCTGTGCGTTACCTGCGCTGGGTGCGGAGATCGCACGTTCGGATGAAGTGGTGCGGGAGCAGGCGGAACTCTGGATTTGTCGGCTGCAGGAGAGTTGGGCGCAGATTCTGCAGAGTGACAGCCTGGCTTGGGCCATCCTGTCGCAGTGTGTCGGCGCCTTGGTGGTTGCGCGAATGCTCGCCACGCCGAAGATTCAGCGCCAGGTGTTGCAGGCCAGTCACGAGGAAATCGGCCGCCAGCTCGCTATTCAACGAGTACCTTAGCGGCCGCAACTTACTTGCAGATGACGATCATGCTGCGGCTGGTGTAACCGGCAGGATTGAGACCAAATGGGTAATCCCCCGGTTCTTCCACCGAGTCACCTGATTTGGCGATGACCTTGTAACCCTTCGGCGCGCAGGAGTTGGCGGCGCGGGCGTAGCACTTGTCCCAAGAGGACGAAAGGCCCGAGCAGTTGATGTGCAGGCCCTTTTTACCATGTTTCACTTTGGGGCTGGAGGTTGCCGCGCAACCCGCAACGGCGAGGATGGCGATCAGTAGCAAAATTCGTTTCATTCCCGTCCTTATGACAGCCTCGAGTCTTGTGCTCGGGTCCGCCTGCATGCGCTCTCGCTTGAAGCGTTTCTGATATCCCTATCCGAAAAAATCCATGTCTGGCATTGGGTTGCGAGGCTAAACATGGCCTAAATGCGCGCCAATTGCCAGACCTTCGTCAAATCCTGTTTCAATCCGCCGCAATTGCAGGTTTGGCGCCACTACTCATGGTCAGAGTTGCGCCGACTGAGGCTAGAATAATGCACAGAATGGCCATCCATTGTGACAAGGAAAGGTATTCCTGCAGGAACAGCAGGCCCGACAGTGCACCGAATGCCGGTTCGATACTCATCAGGGTGCCGAATGTTCGCGCGGGCATGCGGGTCAGTGCGACCATCTCCAGTGTGTAGGGCAGGGCGGTGGACAGGATCGCGACGCCAATCGCGATCGGGATCAGAGAGGGTGTCAGTAGAGCGGCGCCAGCGTGGACGATGCCGATGGGAGCAACAAACAGCGCAGCGATCATCACGCCCAGCGCGGCAGTCGTTACGCCATTGTCCGCGCCGGCCTTCTGACCGAACAGAATATACAAGGCCCAGCACACGCCTGCTCCCAGTGCATAGCCGGCGCCGACAAGATCAATACCGGCGCTCGTCGCACCCGTAGGTATGAGCAGTAGAAGTCCTACCGCTGCCAGCGCGATCCAGAGAAAGTCGATCGCTCGCCGGGACGCGTAAATAGCAACTGCCAATGGGCCAGTGAACTCCAGCGCCACGGCGATTCCCAAGGGTACTGTGCGCAATGACATATAGAAGAGGAAGTTCATGCCACCCAACGCCATTCCGTAGACGATCACCGTGCGCAGGGATTTCGCGGTGAGCTTGGCTCTCCAGGGTCTGAGCAATATCAGCATGATCACGCTGGCGAAGATCAGCCGTAGAGTAGTGGTGCCCTGGGCGCCAATGATGGGGAACATACTTTTGGCCAGAGAGGCACCGGACTGGATTGATGCCATCGCTATTAATAGCAGGCCGACCGGGAACAGAATCGAGGCAAGGCTGCGTGGGTGGTCATTCATGGAATGGCGTCATCCGAGGTGAGGCAGTGGAAAGTGTTGTTTTATGGTGTTGGGCAATATAGTGCGCATTCGAGCTGGAGACGTCTATATATAAGCAGTGTTTTACGCGCGCTGATAGAAAACTAAATTAGGGGTTGACGGCAGATTTCAGAAGTCTATAATTCGCCCACTTCCGGCGCAGTCGAAACGGAAAACTCCTTGAGATTCAATGAGTTGCGTAGGTTTCGGCAGTGTAGGGCTTCAGTTTATCGAAGTTGGGAAGTAGCTGAAAAAGAGGTGTTGACAGCAGCGTGTAACGCTGTAGAATTCGCCTCCCGCTGACGAGAGATCGGAAGCGCAAGTGGTTGAAGTGGTTGAAGAATTCTTCGAAAACTTCTGAAAATAATCACTTGACAGCAAATGAGGCTGCTGTAGAATGCGCGCCTCGGTTGAGACGAAAGATCTTAACCAGCCGCTCTTTAACAACTGAATCAAGCAATTCGTGTGGGTGCTTGTGGAGTCAGACTGATAGTCAACAAGATTATCAGCATCACAAGTTACTCCGCGAGAAATCAAAGATGTAACCAACGA
>NZ_JAFCUQ010000030.1:0-48969 GCF_049896625.1 Pseudomonas sp. TWP3-1 | reverse complement strand
TCTCGGTACTGGATACGATAAACCGGCTTAGCCGCATAGCTTGAACCGCCGTATACGGATCCGTACGTACGGTGGTGTGAGAGGACGGCGGATGTAAATCCGCCTCCTACTCGATCTGGAGAAAAGGCTCAGCCCATCATGTCCTTGACCATGCGCTCCTGTTCCATCAGCTCGCGCTGACGAGCATCGATGCGCGATGACAGCGGGAAGTTGCTGCCCGCCTTGCGCTTGGCGAAATCTAGTTGCTGAATAGCCTGGCGATAGTCGCCGACCAAAGCGAAGTACTCGGCCCGCGCCTGATGCAGCCCGATGATATTGCCCGAAAGTCCACGCGTTTCAGCTACCTGATACCAGACGTCCGGATCTTCCGGGCGCGACTTGAGCAAACCCTCGAGCGCTTTCTCGGCATCCGCCGTGCGATTCTGTTTGAGCAGCAGATCGACGCGTACCTGATTCAGCGGGTAGTTGCCCGGATACTGCGTGAGCATCCGGTCAACCCGCGACTGCGCATCCGGCAGGCGATTGTTGGTGATATCCAGATCAACTTGAGCCAGGTTGTAGACGATCTCGTTCGGGAATCTGGTCAGCAGTTGCTGGAGATTCTCCCGCGCCTCATTCAACTGGCCGCCCTTGATCTGCGCGATGGCCAGACCATAACGCGCCACGTCGTTTTTCGGATTTTCATCCAGCTGTGCGCGGAAGCGTTTGGCGCCCAGTCCCGGGGTTTCTTCGTAGATCAACTGCACCCGTGCGCGGATCAGCTGATAACGCATGCTGTCCTCTATACCGCCCGGTTTGGCCTGTTCTGCACGGTTACGGGTGTCGGCGATCCGCGACTCGGTGACCGGGTGAGTCAGGAGGAATTCCGGTGGTTTGGCATCGAAGCGATATTGGCGCATCAGGCGTTCGAACATGGTCGGCATCGAGCGCGGATCGTAGCCGGCCTTTTCCAGATTGAGGATGCCGATGCGGTCGGCCTCTTGTTCGTTCTGGCGCGAGAAACGGCGTTGTTCCTGGATTGCGGCGGCTTGAGTGCCGGCAATCGCGGCAATGCCGGCGTCACCGGCACCCGCCGCGGCAATCACGATACCTGCGAGTAACGCGGCCATCATCGGCACTTGCATACGCTGCGAAGCTTCCACGCCTCGGGCAAAGTGACGTTGCGACAAGTGAGCCAGTTCGTGAGCCAGCACCGAGGCATATTCGCCTTCAGTCTGCGCGTTGAGGAACAGACCGCCGTTGACCCCGACGATCCCGCCCGGCGCCGCGAAGGCGTTGAGTTGCGGGCTGTTGATCAGGATGAATTCGAGGCGCCGGTCGTTAACCTGGCTGGTTTCCACCAGCTTATAGACGCTGGACTCCACGTAATCCTTGAGCTGCGGATCGTTGAGCTGTGAAACCTGACTGCGCAGCATGGCGAGCCAAGCGCGACCCAACTGGTACTCCTGTTGTGGCGAGACGATGGCAGAACTGGCGTCACCGAGTGACGGCAGGTCGTCGGCGAAGCCCGGTGAGGCGAGCAGGCAAGCGAGCGTCAGCAGGGTAGGGCGCAAAAAAGTCATGCACAAAGCCTTAGTCGACAAAGACCTTACTGTAGCCGGACACCGCGCTTGCGACCAGATATTCTAGGCAGCCCGACCTTCGATCTGGAGTGATGCATGACCGACGCTGTAGCCTTTGATTGTGAACTGGATGCCAGTGGCTTGAATTGTCCACTGCCGTTGCTCAAGGCCAAGATGGAATTGAACAAGTTGGCCAGCGGCGCGGTACTCAAGGTGATCGCCACCGATGCGGGCTCACAGCGCGACTTCCGTACCTTTGCCAAATTGGCCGGTCACACGCTGTTGCGTGAAGAAGATGAAGCGGGTGTCTATCGTTACTGGCTGAAAAAAGCGTGAAACAAGCAATGTCGGCGTCCGCCAGGACGCCGAAGTGTCAGGCCTTGTTCAGGTCTTGAGCAGCAGCCAGCACCGCATCAACATGTCCTGGCACCTTCACACCGCGCCATTCCTGGCGCAACACGCCATTCTTGTCGATCAGAAAAGTGCTGCGATCCACGCCAAGATATTCCTTGCCGTAGAGCTTTTTCAGCTTGATCACGTCGAACAACTGACAGACCGCTTCATCTTTATCGCTGATCAGCTCGAACGGGAACTCCTGCTTGCCCTTGAAGTTCTCGTGCGATTTCAAGCTGTCGCGAGAAATACCGAACACCTCAGTGCCGGCAGCCTGAAACGCCGCGTACTGATCGCGAAAGCCCTGACCCTGAGTCGTGCAGCCCGGCGTGCTGTCTTTCGGATAGAAGTAGATCACTACTTGCTTGCCCTTGAGGGCGGCGAGGCTGAAGGTCTGCCCGCTGGTCGCAGGCGCTTCGAAATCAGCTACCGGTTGGTCGATGGTGACAGCCATGAAAGCATCCTTACATTGGGTTCTGTGGGCGCCACGGTTCGATCAGAGCGTCGAGGTTCATCGCGTCGGAGAAATCCAGGAACTGATCGCGCAGCCAACTGATCTGCGTGCCCGCGGGCAAAGTCACGGTGAACGTGGCGTTGAGCATGGTGCCGCCGGTCTGCGGAGCCTGATAGGTATCGCAGGTCAGGTTTTCCAGTTCGACGTTGTGATCCATGAAGAACTGGCAGAGTTCGTTGATGATGTCCGGGCGATAGGCCGAGCTGACGTATGCCACATACGGCAGCGCCTGCGGGCGATTTTCCAGCGGCGCGCTGCGCACCACGTTGACGGTGAAAGCGTGCTTCTTGGCCAGGCCCGACAGGCTGCCTTCAAGACGCGCGAGGGCGTCCCAAGTGCCGGAGATCTCAAGGATCAGCGCACTGCACTCACCATGGCGAGTCAGGCGGGAAGTGACCACGGCGCAGCGGTTTTCATGGCTGGCGCGGCACAGGACGTTAGTCAGCTCCATGGGGTTGGCGCCGAGGGCACTGATGACAAGGAATTGTTCGCGAACTGTGGGGGTGGACATGCAGCATTCCTAAAGCGATGAGCGGTCGGTAGGGTGAGGGGCATTGATTACCGGAAGTTGCCTGCATGAGCCAATTCAGTCTGTCCGTCAGAAATCCCCGGCAGCACTCGCAACTCGCTCCACTTTGGCGGAAGCGCGTCGAGGCGACGCTGGAACGGGGCCTGGGAGGCCGAAAAGGGAGGCTGGAACCCGGCGTACAAGCTGATCATTACCGATCAAAGTCTGAAGGGTAGCGAAAAGCGCGGCCAAGGGGAATGGCAGCGGCGCAGTACTTCGCTTGTGCAAGCATCTTGGCGCCAGTACCATTACCGCTCTCTTTTTCCGGCAGGAGCGGTTTCATGATTGCGGGCAGTATGGTGGCACTGGTCACACCCATGGATGCACAAGGGCGTCTTGACTGGGACAGCCTCAGCAAACTCGTGGACTTTCACCTGAAGAACGGCACCCACGCCATTGTCGCGGTCGGTACTACCGGCGAGTCGGCAACCCTGGATGTCGATGAGCACATTGCCGTCATCAAGGCCGTGGTCAAGCAGGTCAACGGCCGTATACCGGTCATTGCCGGTACCGGCGCCAATTCGACCCGCGAAGCCGTCGAACTGACCCGCAACGCCAAAGAAGCCGGGGCCGATGCCTGCCTGCTGGTCGTTCCGTACTACAACAAACCGACTCAGGAAGGTTTGTACCAGCACTTCAAGCACATCGCCGAGTCGGTCGACATTCCGCAGATTCTGTACAACGTTCCTGGCCGCACTTCCTGCGACATGCAGGCCGAGACCGTGATTCGCCTGTCCACCGTGCCGAACATCATCGGCATCAAGGAAGCCACTGGCGACCTGAAGCGTGCCAAAGCGATCATCGACGGCGTGAGCAAGGATTTCATCGTGCTGTCCGGCGATGATCCGACCGCCGTCGAACTGATCCTGCTGGGTGGTAAAGGCAACATCTCCGTCACCGCCAACGTCGCTCCGCGCGAAATGGCTGATCTGTGCGAGGCTGCGCTCGAGGGCAACGCCGACAAAGCACGAGCGATCAACGAAAAACTGATGCCGCTGCACAAGGACCTGTTCATCGAAGCCAACCCGATTCCGGTGAAGTGGGCTTTGGTGGAAATGGGTCTGATGCACGAAGGCATCCGCCTGCCGCTGACCTGGCTGAGCACCCCTTGTCATGAAACGTTGCGTTCGGCCCTGCGCCAATGCAGCGTCCTGGTTTAATTGAGGAAGTACAACGCATGAAGCGAATGGCCGGACTTTCCGCACTTGCCTTGATTATCTCCAGCACCAGTGGCTGCGGATGGGTCTGGGGCCCGGAAGGTTATTTCCGTGACCGTGGTAGCGATTACCTGGAAGCGCAACAGACTGCACCGATGCAACTGCCACCCGACGTAGCCACCGCCAAGCGTCTCGATCCGTTGTTGCCGATTCCGCGCAACGTAGCCGACGACACCGCCAAGGGCGAATACATCGTTCCGCGTCCTCAGCCGCTGTCGGCTGTTGCCGATGCCAGCGACTACTCGCTGCAGAAGAGCGGTGACTCGCGTTGGGTCATGGCCCAGCATCCACCGGCTGAAGTCTGGCCAGTGGCGGTGCAGTTCTTCCAGGACAACGGTTTCCGTCTGGATGAACAGCGCCCGCAAACCGGCGAGTTCACCACGACCTGGCAGCACTCGGATGAACTGTCGGCTGCAATGGCCAAGCGCCTGAGCGCGGCCGGTATCAGCACCGACAGCGAAACTCGCGTGCGGGTACGCATCGAGCCAGGCGTGCAGCGCAATACCAGTGAAGTCTACGTGGTCAGCGCCGAGCGTCCTGCCGGCAGCACGGCCGATGTGGCGTTCACCAATCGTTCGGTCAATACCGGTCTCGACGCCGCGCTGGTCGACGACATGCTTGCAAGCATGAGCCGTATCGCGGAGAAGGGCGGTTCGGTGTCCATGCTGGCTTCGCGCGATTTCGATACGCCAAGCCGTGTCAGCCTGAGCGAAGACGGCAGCGGCAACCCGGTGCTGAACGTCGGCAATGACCTGGATCGTGCCTGGTCGAGCGTCGGTCGTGCGCTGGAGCAAGGTGAGTGGCGCGTTGAAGACATCAACCGCAGCCTGGGCCTGTACTACATCAACTTGTCCGAAAAGGCCGAGAAGAAAGACGACAAGCCTGGTTTCTTCAGCAGCCTGTTCGGCAGTGCGCCGAGCAAGGAAGAAGTTGAAGCCCGTGCCGAGCGTTATCAGGTGCGTCTGAGCAAGGTCGGCGAGAACGTGCAAGTTACCGTCGAGAAGAACATCAATACCGTGGCTCCGGCCGATGTGGCTCGCAAGGTGTTGAGTCTGATTCAGGACAACCTGGGCTGATAACATGCGTTTTGCCGTTCTCGGCAGCGGTAGCCAAGGGAACGGCACGCTGATCGCCAGCGCTGATACCTATGTGCTGGTGGATTGTGGTTTTTCCCTGCGGGAAACCGAAAAACGCCTTTTGCGCCTGGGTGTGAACCCGGCGCAATTGAGCGCGATACTTGTGACCCACGAACATGCCGATCACGTGCATGGCGTGGGTTTGCTGTCTCGGCGCTACAATCTGCCGGTCTACCTCAGTCGCGGCACACTGCGCGGGATGCGCAAACCGATTGAAGCTGCCGGGTTTCTTGCCGGTGGCGAGCAACTGCAGATCGGTGCACTGAACATCGGGGTCATTGCCGTGGCCCATGATGCGCAGGAACCGACCCAATATGTATTCAGTGACGGCGAGCGGCGTTTCGGCCTGCTGACTGACCTCGGTTCTTATTGCGAGCGGGTGCTGGACGGCTATCGGGATCTCGATGCGTTAATGATCGAATCCAACCATTGTCGTGACATGTTGGCGCGTGGTCATTACCCGTACTTTCTCAAGCAGCGGGTCGGCGGCGAGCTGGGACATTTGAACAACCATCAGGCGGCATTCCTGGTGGCCGAGTTGGGCTGGCAAGGCCTGCAACATTTGGTCCTGGCCCATCTGAGCAGCAAGAACAACCTGCCGCAGCTGGCCCGGCAATGTTTTGTCGACACTCTCGGGTGCGACCCGGACTGGCTGCAACTGGCCGATCAAGATTCAGGGCTCGACTGGCGCCACATCGCCTAGCCCATCTACTTAGCAAGCGGAGCCCATCATGGAAAAACGTGAAGAACTCTACCGCGGCAAAGCCAAGTCGGTTTACAAGACCGATGACGCTGACCGCTTGATCCTGCTGTTCCGTAACGACACTTCGGCGTTCGACGGCAAGCGCATCGAGCAGCTCGACCGCAAAGGCATGGTGAACAACAAGTTCAACGCCTTCATAATGCAGAAACTCGAAGCGGCCGGGGTTCCGACCCAATTCGACAAACTGCTGGGCGATAACGAATGCCTGGTGAAGAAGCTCGACATGATCCCGGTCGAGTGCGTCGTGCGTAACTACGCTGCCGGCAGCCTGGTGAAGCGTCTCGGTGTCGAGGAGGGCTTGAAGCTCAACCCGTACACTTTTGAGCTGTTCCTCAAGGACGACGCCAAGGGCGACCCGTTCATTAACGAATCCCACGTTGTGGCATTCGGCTGGGGTACCGCCGAGCAACTGGTTCGCATGAAAGAACTGTCGCTCAAGGTCAACGAAGTGTTGAGTAAACTGTTCGACGACGCTGGTCTGCTGCTGGTCGACTTCAAGCTGGAATTCGGCGTGTTCAGCGACGGCACCATCGTGCTGGGTGACGAGTTCAGTCCGGACGGCTGCCGTCTGTGGGACAAGGACACCAAGAAGAAGATGGACAAAGACCGCTTCCGCCAAGGCCTCGGTGACGTTATCGAAGCCTACGAAGAAGTCGCCAAACGTCTGGGTGTACCGCTGTAATCGACGCAAGCATCTGATAGCACGGAAAAAATTTCGAATAGGGGTTTCCCATTCGGTAAAAGTGTTGTTATGATGCGCGCCGTTGGAGAGATGCCAGAGTGGCCGAATGGGACGGATTCGAAATCCGTTGTACCTTCACCGGTACCTAGGGTTCGAATCCCTATCTCTCCGCCATTATTGAATAAGACTAAGCCCCCGTAATCGTTACTGATTACGGGGGCTTTTTCGTTTCTGTGATTTTATTTAGGGCATTTTTAGGGCATTTAAACCGGTGACAGGGCCGCTCTAGACTGCTCAGTGCCAGAACTTCTAACCAGAATGAATCTCTAGTCCATTGTTTGTTACCACTAGCGGCATTAGGCTATCCCCCAAGGTTTTTTACAGGCACTGCTCCTTTCCTTTGGGATGAATCGATGATCTCCAGCGATCCGACTACACGATTGGCATTTTCGATGTACGAAAACAAAGGGGTCTACGCGGTCCTCATGGGGTCGGGTGTATCAAGGTCAGCTGGAATCCCAACAGGCTGGGAAATCACCATGGAGCTGGTTAAGCGAGCAGGTATTGCGGCCGGCGCGGGGGAGCAAGAGGATTGGCTCGGATGGTACGTTGCTCGTACTGGACAGCAGCCAAACTACTCAACACTTTTAGAGCAGTTGGCGACTACTCAAACAGAACGCCGGGCCATCATCCAAAATTTTCTCGAGCCTTCAGCTCAAGAGCTAGAGGATGGCTTGAAAGTGCCCACTCAAGCTCATCGCGCTATCGCCGCCATGGTGCAGTCCGGTCACATACGAGTGATTGTCACCACCAACTTTGATCAGCTCATGGAGAATGCTCTGCGTGATCTTGGCATCACGCCGACGGTGGTCAGCTCGGTGGATACCCTGGCTGGCGCTGAGCCGATCACGCATACGCAATGCTACATTCTGAAAATTCACGGCGATTATAAAGACGCAAGAATTCTCAATACTGATGTCGAACTGGGGGAATACCCTTCAGAATTTAATGCGCTGCTTGATCGCATCGTTGATGAATTCGGGCTGATCATCGCTGGTTGGTCAGGAGAATGGGATCATGCATTGCGGGCTGTTCTATTGAGAGCACCAAGTCGTCGGTACCCAACGTTTTGGCTGGCTCATGGCGAGCTTTCAGAGCGCGGCCAAGAGATCGCAATACAGCGTCAGGCAATCATTGCCAGTGGATTTGATGCGGATACTTTTTTTGGAGGGCTGAATCTAAAGCTGGACACTATCCAGCAGTCTCGATTGCTTAATCCAATCGGGATCGACTTGACCATTGCTATGGCGAAACGCTTCTTGGTTAAGGAAGAGCATCGAATTCAACTCGAAGAATTGGTTACCGCTGAGACTCAAAAGGCGATCTCTCATTTTGCACCTATTTTTGCTTCTAATGAGGGGCGGGGTAGTCAGTTATTCACCGATTGGGTGCAGGCCCATGAGTCGGCAGTTGAACCTTTAGTCAGACTTGCTACGGTACTCGGTCGTTGGGGAGAAGGTCGTGAGTTACCTCTTGTACTAGATGCCATTAAAGGTCTGTATGGGGAGGCACAAAAGGTCCAATCTGGATATACGCCTTGGATAACCCTGAAGATCTACCCGGCAGCACTTGTGTTTTATGGATATGGTTTGGGCTTGGCAAGGGCCGGTCGTTTTAAAACCTTGATGCAGGTACTTAATACCACTTTGATCAACTGGCGTGACATGTCAACAGTGATTGGCGTCGAATTGTCACCGTTTTATCTAGAAGAACATTGCAAGCAACAATGGAAAAGTTTCGACGGTGAGGAAAACTCCAAAACACCTCTGAGTAATCGGTTAGCCATGAATCTGTCTCAACGCTGGGCGCCAAGCTTCGCTGGTGTGTGCGAAGTCCGACTCCTTTGTGAATGGTTCGAGTTCCTATGCTTGCTGAATTTTTCCAAAGAAAGAGGAGTCACTCAAGAATCGCTGGAAGACATAATTCAGCGTGGAACTTTTCGGACAATCGCTTACGGACGCATATCTTGGAACTCTGAAACAATTTATCGTTTTGCTGAAGAGTTATCCCATCCCGAAAATAAAAGACCGCTTCTTGAGGCAGGCTTTGCATACTCAAGCGGTCAATATCTGGATACCTTTATGGAAGGTCTCAAACGTTTGGCTCGGTATTGAACGTCGAGCTAATCAATCTTGGCGCTATATGAAGTGGGGTAGAGGTAAGCTATTAGTGAGGGCTAGCATTCTTCTAGCCCTTATTGGTTTATTTAACTTCTGAATCCGAGCATCTGAGATACAACTCCTGCCATGCTCTTTGTGTCCTTCGGTATCCATCTTCCATAATGCTTTCGCACCATCGTTGTATCAGCGTGCCCTAACTGCCTGGCCACCCATTCGACCGGAACGTAGCTCGATAGCATCTGACTAGCAAAGGTGTGGCGACACTGGTTTGCCCCGCGATGACGCACGTCTGCCTTTTTCAAGTGGGCGGTGAACCAGTTGCTCAGCGTCTTACCGCTCCACATCAGGCCGCTGGTAGAACTGCGGAATAAGAACCTGACCTTCATTTTTTTGGAGGTGATGTTGTCACGCTGGATTACGGTGATCTCTTCTGAGGGGGCTTCCCTGGCCGCAGCAACGATCTCTCGCATCAGTTCCAGTGCGGGATCTATCAGCTCGACGACTCTCACCCTGGAGCGTTCTTTCGGAACTTTGAACTCGCCCACGACTAACGCGCGCCGGACATGCACCAGGCCGGCGTCAAGATCAATGTCCTCAACAGCGAGTGCGATGAGTTCGGATAGAGACAGTCCGGCCCAGCAGTTGAACTCAATCATCCTGGTATCGGGTCGTCGGTCCGGATCTGCTTTGCCGATCAACTCAATCTCGGTGCGACTGAAGGGATCGGCGTGCTCGAGGTCGACGTCCGAGCCGACGTTGCTGATTCGATCCAATGGGTTGGCTTTCAAGATGCCGTCGCCGAAGGCGTCTGCCCAGACGCCTCGGACGACGGTGAAGATATCGTTTACTGTCTTTGGGGAAAGGCGTTGCTTCAGCAGTTGTGCTTGAAACAGCTCTATATCGCTCTTGCTGATGTCAACGATTCGGCGTTTGCCAAATTTGTTTTCGACGTGCTTGGCCTTGCTGACATAGTTAACGACGGTGCTTGATGCTTTAAGTGCGCGCTGAACCTCCAGCCATCGATCGATACCTTCCTTCACGGTGCGCTTCAGAGATGGCCCGCCAGTTCCCGTGAACATTGCTGCCCTGGGAGAGTTGGGGAAGTGAGCCGCATAGTCGAAGCGGCCCTCTTTGATCTCTGCAAGGATTGTGCGGCGTTTGTTGTCTGCATAGGCAATTGCAGCTTTGTTTACCTTCGAGATCCCATCCAGTGGTTCCCGGCATCGCTGGCCATTGAAGATGAACCAGATGCGCAGCTGTTTGCCGTTCATCTCGACACCTGTGGGCATCTTGTCACTCATGGTTGACCTGCCATCCACTTTTCAATTGCTTGCTTGTTGTAAACCAGCACATTGGCGGGGTCGGTTCGGTAGTGCTTGCCCTCCAGCCACAGCCCGCGAGAACGATACTTTCGAACAGCTTCGGTGCTGAGCCCGAACACTGGATAAAGCAGGTCTTGGCGGAACCAAGCGCCTGGTGTTATTTGAAAATCAATTTTTTCCGCAGCGCTCATGCTGCCTCCTCCATCTGACTCACGCTCAATCCAACTGCAACAGGGCGTACCCACACCGGCATGTTGCTCAGCATGAATGTTTCGCCGGCTTCAGCCAGCAGTAGGGTGGTGCCCATCACATGGGCGATTGCTTCGGCGGCTGCCGGCGGTACCGCGTTGCCAATCCGCTCACGCCATGCCTGATCGCTCAGCCCATCCAGCTCGAACTGTTCTTCTGGTTCGACCAGACTTTGCAGTGCAGCCAGCTCCAGCGTGGTGAATGGTCGGTGCCAAGTGCCGTCGAGACTTTCAATCACGCAAGTCAACCGGTCATTGGCTTCCGGCATGCGGGGATCCGCCACTGACCACCGACCGTTGTCTTGCTTGGCACTGGCCGACACGGCGCCGCATTGTTCGTTCCAGCCGACGACGCCGTAGTGGCCGCCAGTCAGGTACGCGTCGCCTTTCGTGCGCTTCATGCCTGGGCGGGGATCTGCGATCGATAACGCACCGCTGGCTACCTGCTGTGATCCGGTAACAGTCCCAGCAGTTTTACCCCATGGGCAAACGCCCAGCTTTCGGCTGCTCGCTCCTGGGTGCCAGTTGTGATATCGAGGATCTTGAACTGCAAAGGCGCCTTGGCCTGTGGTGCTGCCAGCGATTACTGTCCCTGCGGAGTTGTCGAACGGCGTTACCAGATACTTTCCGAAGCCATCACCCGGCCGGCGAGGATCAGCAACGCTGAACGTCCCTTGCCCGGGCGATTTGACACCAATCACCGCGCCGCTCGTTTCTTCCCAGCGACGTACACCGTACTGTTGGTATTGCAGGGCACCATCTTTGCTGCGTGGGTCTGCCACCGAGAATGCGCCATTGGTAGGTCGGCTCCGGCCGGCGACAACGCCCATTGAGTCATCCCACTTGTTCACGCCCAGATACCCGCCGTATGCCTCGGGCACAATCACGAAGTCACGCAGGTAACCGTCTTCGATCGCCAAGTCGTTCAGGCTGCGCCAGTCTTTGCCGGCGGTAACCAAGGCGAGGCGAACCCACGTTTTCCACTGTAGAGCTGGAACACGGTGCATTGGGCCAGCAGCTTGGATGTCGCCAGCTAGTGGCATGCGGCCTAGGATCGATCCGACAGACTTGAGCGTCTTCTTTTCCGGTTCGTACAGGAACGGCGGCACTTTCTCGATATGGCGGGCCACCAGCAGGAAGCGTTTGCGGCTCTGGGCAAGCCCGCCGATGACGCCGCAGTCGTGAGTGGTTTCGGCGACCGCGTATCCGTAGTGGTTCAGCAGCTTGTTGATCTGGTCCAGCAGGTGGCGGCCACGGGTGGCGAGGCGCGGCACGTTCTCGAAGACGATCAGCGACACCGGGTCGTCCTTCCACGCCTCACACATCAGCCAGATGCAGCGCAGCGTCAGTTCATTCAGGGCTTGATACTTCGGTGTCAGGCTCATTGTTTCGGACAGCAAGCCTGACGCCCCTTTGCACGGACTGGAAATAAACACAGCGTCCGGACGCTCGTGGCTGGCAGCGCGGTGCAGGTCGGCGGCGCTCGCCTCAGTCCAGCCGGCTGGCGGCTCTTTACCGTGGAAGCGGGTGTACTGGTCGCGGGTGAACAGATCCATCAGCGTGCCAGGCACACCAGAAAGACGCTGGAAGTCGCGCAGGCCGGCTGGGTCCACGTCGACGCCGCCTATGCACTGCCATACGGCTTGTATGTGTCCAACGACAGGCTTGGCCCGGTTGAAACCCTTGGCGCCGCCGCCCAGGCCGCAGCACATATGGAAGTGTTTGAGAACGCGCTTAAGCATTGGCGTTCTCCTCGACGATGGCCGCTTGCGCTTGGCTCTCACTGGCTTCTATGTGGCTACGCAGAGCGTCTAGAGCCTTCGACTGTGTTGTAGGGGGCTTATACCCCACGACAGGCTGCGCGAGCGGGCGTTCCTGAGCGTTTAGCGTTGCATCAGCAAGCGCTGCCCCGCGCAGCTTTTCGTGGGGTATAAGTGCCTCGGCAGTGGCGCTGAGAGGGTCAATAATGCCTACTGCTGCGCAGCAGAGACTGTTTGTTTCTAGTGTGTCGACGCTGGTTTCTCTACAGAGCAAAGCGGTCGTGCATTGGGTGTCGTGCTGGTCCATTTGCATGCCGCTTTCCTCCGAGATTTGAGTGCGCGTTGGTGCATCAGCCGCTGATGGGGCGTTAGCCGGATTGCGGTGGTTGCAAGATTGGGGACGGAACTCGCTCATGCGGCGCTCTCCTGATCGAACGGCTCCAGCAGGGCAGCCATGGCGAGCGCCTGGTCGCGGAGGGTGCGGGTGTCGCGTTCCAGCTTTTTGCCGGTGCGAAAGGCGCTGAACGTTTCGGATGCGATCCGGAGTTTCTCGGCGATTTCCAGTAGGGTCTGTCGTTCTTTTTCGCCAAGTTTTGAAGCTGCCAAGGCGCGCTCGTAGTGGATGTACAGTTTCTCGCGCTGGTCAGTTGCCTGATTGAGGGAGAGTTCCAAGTTACGGATATCTTCCCAATTTTCAGATCGCTGAATGGTTTTGCCTTCATCCATCCCGTCTCGAAATCCAACGCAGCCGCCGACGTCATAGCCTTCGCTGTGGCCTTCTGAGTATCCCTCGGCGCGGCCGTTGCTGAAGCCGTTGCGGTAGGCAAGCCAGTAAACGCCTGCGACCATGAGGGCGATTGCTAGCAGCGCGTAGATTTGAATTGTGGTCATGTGGTGTGCTCCTGATGGTTCAACCTGGCTGGTGGTGACAGCCGTTTCTCGGTTAGTGGACTTACTCAGTTGAATCGGTATTAGGACGCGGCATGTCTTCGTCTGCTTTGTAGGCCCGGATGTCGATCAATGCGGCAACGTGCCTGATATGGGCATACCTCAGCGCCTTGACGCTGTGGTCGATAGTTGTCACCGGTAATTGAATTCGTCCGCTGTTGATCGCCTCAGTGAAAGTCTTTTCGTTGAGGTTCTTGAAGTAGTGCACGCGCAGCTTTTCGAGTGGGATGAGTACGTCGCCGAATAGGCGGTGCAACATCTCGACGGTAGAGCTATCCGGCGCGGGAAGTAGTCGCAGCGGTGTTTGATTGGCGTCATTCATGTGGCTGCTCGGCCTCCTTGCGTTTGAGTCTTGATGGGTGATTCCATGCGTTCAGGCAATGTCGTTTTGTCAGCTCCCGCAGATGCTCAGGCACCTCAAGGAGCGCGGCATTGCGCTCCTCTCGTGTGTGCATGGCGACGATCTGGCGGGCGTACTCCCTAGGCCACGTCACGGTTGTCTGCCGGAATGTCAGGTAGGTTCAGCCCCAGTTGCTCTGCAAGCCAACGAATGCCGGCTTGCTTCACCCGGGTTGACTGGCTGTACTGCATGCCGGAAATCTCGTGATACCACTGGCCATCCTTGATCCGCAGATAGTCGCGGTCGCGCTTGGGGTAGGCCGGGAGGTTCCCTTTGAGTAGGTCTTTTTCCCGCATGAGAGCGATAAGCTTGGGCCGGGTTAGGCCGAGTTGAGTTGCGGCTTGGGCGAGTGTGCGTTCCATGCGTCCTCCTTAAGCTGCATGCGCAGCGGGAGTCGCTACTGCAGCTAGGTGGTTGATGGATTCGGCAACTTTTTCGTAAATCTCAGCATCTGTGCCGCACACGCTGAAGCATTTGGTGCGCGGGCGCCGCACGCCGATGCTCATGATGGCGGTGATACCGGTGCGTGTTTGGGTTCGATGGATCGCGACATGGATGGGTAGTTCGAAACCCATGTCTAGGCTCACGGAACCACCCGTGCGAATTAGCTCAAATACTCGTTGTTTATGCTCGATATCGAACCGGGCGTATTCGCGGCTGGAGTGTGGAATGTTCTGCAGATCGGCCGTGTCAGTGGTGTCGAACGGGCCGTTGACGATCTCTTCAATGAAGTCGGCCAGCTTGAGGTGCATCTTCTTTTCGTTCTGCAGGGTCAGCGTGTGGCGCTCGCTGCCCGGCTCGATGACGAAGAGGGTGTCTGATGCGCTGCGTTCAACCTTGAGACGAAATGCTACGGCCTCGCGCTTTGGGGCCGACCTGAGTACATGATTGAAGGTACCGCTCAAATTGACCTGGGCGTTGAGTAGCTGCAACGTTCGGTTGTCCAGTTTGAACTTGCTCATGCTGCCCGTCCTCCGTCGTTTGGATCGAACGGAGCTGGTGCGCTACGGGCTTGCGGCTTGGGTTTGCTGGGTATGAACGTGCAGCCGCAGTTGCGTGCAATGCGGCGAACTTGGAGGATGCGGAATGGTTCATCAGCAGTCGGATGGACGTGCAGGGTTGCAGTGGTGTGCATGATATTGCCTCGCTCTGTGGTGGAAGAGTGAGGCAAATATCACGCAGCGTGCTGCTGCGTGTCAATACATACCGTGATTAAAATTCTGCCGTGCTGTGCAGAAAGCGTGATGATTTAAGAATACCGCCCACCAAATGGATTTCCATGACGTCCGATTCAGCAATGTGAATCGGCGAGTGTTCAGCGTTTACGCTGTCGAGTCTGTACATGCCATCGCGCAGATAAATGAACTCTTTGATCATCGTCCTACCCGCTGCAGTGCGCACCATCACCTCGTCGCCGCTGTAGTAGTTTTTATTCGGTTCAATAAGCACGAATTCGCCGTTCTTGATCCGTGGAAGCATGCTATCTCCCGTGACCTTTAAGCCGTACGCATCGGGGTCGTCACTATGGATGTTCAAGTAGCCATCGCCGTGACCGGGCGGGAAATCTAAGGCCTCAAAAAAGCCTTCATTGCCGAGTTGTGCATTCCCTACCACTGGAACTCTTCCTTCTTTCGCCCGGCCCGCTTTGCTAGAAACGTCCTGGTCCTTGCCAACTACTTTCAATGCAGGTCGATCCCGTGTGTAAAGAGATGCGCCCTGAGGGGCTGTACTGGTGATGAGGCTTTCCGCCCCTGCCACCAGCTCAGTGAAGGGAACCTTCAAAGCATCTGAGAGCTTTTTGAGGTCTTGCAGATTAGGTTGTCGAGTGCCTCTTTCATAATTACCAATCCGAGACTGTGATTCCCAGCCACAGGCATGAGCCAGCTCCTGCTGGCTCATGCCGGTAGCTTTCCTAAATTTTTTTATGCGTGCGCCGAGTGTGTTCATGTGCTTTTTTTACCACGCAATGAAATCTTTTTATCGCACTTTACGTGTTGAAAAGTTCACGTAACGTGCTTATTATGGCTGCGAGTCATCGGAGACAACGACTATGAATCGGATAGCTGAACATCGAGAGAAAGCCGGAATTAAGCAACGTCAATTAGTAGCGGCGCTGGGCTGGACTCAGACGCGCATTAGTAATTATGAGGCTGGTCGCCGTACAGCTGGTCTGGCCGAGTGCCGGGCGATCACCGCAGCACTGAATCAATTAGGGGCTGCTTGCTCACTGGATGATGTTTTTCCACCAGAGCTGGACGAACTAAAAGCTGCTTAGAAAAAAGGCGACCCAAAGGTCGCCTAGTTCCTCCCGACACACACCACCACAGTGATGTCGGGTCGCGTTGAAGGTAAAGCGGGCACACCACATGCGAACCGCTGAACTTCGCCGCGTTTCCAAGACACGGATGCCTTGGGTTGCTGCTCTTTCCACCACAGATTGAGCAGCTGTTGCGCCAGAGGTGAGCGATGGATCGTTCGCCTCGGCACGGTGCCGGTGTCGATCCAGAGATCTCGCCGGCGTTTGGGCCTCTTCAAGCCACACGACAAATGTATCACCACTGCATGTCGTGCGGCACTGGCAACTTTCAAGGATTAATGCCATGAGCCGAATCGCTCTGAGTTGTGTAGAACGGGCGCAGCGGGAAATCCTGCCGCTCGATCTAGCGCTATACCATGCTGCTCGGGATTATCCCGGTGGCGCCGCTGCAATTGCCGCCACTACCGGCAGAAACGCCACCACGCTGCAGCACAAGCTATCTCCCACGCACCCAAGCCACTCCGTGAACATTCAGGAGTTCGGCGAGATCCTGGAGTTGACCAAAGACCGCCGAATTCTGGATGCGGTGCACGCGTTGGTCGGTGACACGACTTGGCAGGAGTTGGCCGAGGCATACACCAACGACATGCCTGAAACCTTGACTACCGGCATTGCTGAGTATTTTCGGCAGGTCGCTGACCTGGCTGATACCTGGGCCAAGAGCATCGGCGACGGAGTGGTGTCTGACCACGAACTGGCCGCAATTCGCCTACAGGTGTTTCGCGGCATTCAAGGGCTGCTTGGGATGTTCAACCGCGCCACCTACGTTAATCAAACAACGCGGGGTGCCGACCATGGCTGACATCGCAGATTTTGCTAATGACCTCGTGCAGGAGCGTATTGATCAAGCGCTGGCTGCACGAAACGCCGCCAAACCTGCATTGGCGGCGCATTCGTTTCTATTTTGTGAGGACTGCGAAGAGCCTATTCCAGAAAAGCGTCGAGTGGCTCAACAGGGCTGCACCCAATGTTTTAGCTGTCAGTACATCACTGAAGCGCGGGAGGCTCGTCATGCTCGATGAGGTATTGAACCAATTCGCGGACTACGGCCTCGAGCCTGAGCAGCCGCTGATCTTTGGTAAGCTCACCCGCTGCAAGACCGCCCAGGACAAGGGCAAAGAGAAAAATGGCTGGTACGTTGTCCATGAGCATCACACTGAGAAGAACGAAACGCTGATCTTCGGTAGCTTCGGTGATTGGCGCTCGGGCGAGTCGCAAAAGATCAAGGTGAAGGCCGGGCGCTTGAGTCCGGAAGAACGTGAAGTCATGCGTGCTCGGCAGGAAGAAGCCAAGCGTAAAGCGGCAGAGATATCTGCCAACGCGGCAAGGCGAGCAGCCAACCGTGCATCCGGCTTGTTCAAGCGCATGCCGGAAAAGGGCAAGAGCGCCTACTTGGATCGAAAGCAGATCGTTGGGTTCAAGGTTCGCTATGCGCCACGGACCGGCGCATTTTTAGTGCCTATGTGCAACGTGCGGGATCAGATCGTCGGCCTGCAGGTGATCTTCCCGGCGAAGCAAGAAGACACCGGTCGCGACAAAGCTTACTGGCCCTACGGCATGTCGAAAGAGGGTGCCTTCCATTTGATCGGCCCGCACCCCGAGCCGGGGGAGCCAGTACTCGTGTGCGAGGGCTACGCAACAGGCGCCAGTCTGCACATGGCAACCTCTCTGACGGTCGCAATTGCCTTCGATGCGGGCAACTTACTGCCGGTCTCCAAGGCCATGAGGGAGCGTTTTCCCGGTTGCCCATTGATCCTTTGCCGGGATGATGACTGGAAGACAAAGCGTCCGAATGGCGAGCCGTGGAACCCGGGTGAGGAAAAAGCCAACAATGCTGCATTGATCGTCGGTGGCCAGGTAGTCGCGCCGGTGTTTTCGGGCGAGCGCGAAATCAAGTGGACTGACTTCAACGATCTGCACATTGCTGAAGGTTTGGAGGCTGTCCGCCGCCAGGTATTGGCGGTAGTCAAGCCTCCTGCAGCTGGTGGTTGGAAGGATCAGCTAGCACGCACCGAAAACGGCTCCCTGATCGCGCACATGCAAAACGTCGAGCTGATCCTCGGCAATGACGAACGCTGGGCTGGTGTCATTGGCTACAGCGTATTCAGCTCCAAAATCGTCAAGCTGCGGTCTGCTCCCTTTGGCGGAGGTGCTGGCGATTGGGCCGACATCGATGACATGCGGGTGATGAAGTGGCTCGCGCAGCAGTACAACCTGCGGGTCAAAGCGTCCCATGTGATCGAGGCGGTCAGTGTGGTTGCCCACGACCATTCTTTTCACCCGGTACGTGAGTATCTGGAGAAACTTGAGTGGGATCGCGTCCCTCGGCTGGAAACCTGGCTCACGGACGTGCTTGGGGTCCATGCCAACGAGTACTCAGCCAAAGTCGGTAAGCGTTGGCCGATCTCGGCGGTGGCTCGTGTGATGCGCCCCGGCTGCAAGGCCGACTCGGTTATGATCCTTGAAGGGGGGCAGGGGGAAGGTAAGTCCACGGCCATGGGCATCTTAGGTGGTGAGTGGTTCATGGACACCCCTTTTGCCCTCGGCGACAAGGACAGCTTTCAGGCGATTCGCGGCAAGTGGATCGTCGAACTAGGGGAGCTGGATAGCTTCAACAAGGCTGAAAGCACCAAAGCCAAGCAGTTCTTCTCTGCATCAACTGATACCTACCGCGAAAGTTACGGCCGCAGAACGAACGACGTGCCACGCCAGTGTGTGTTCGTGGGTACCACCAACCAGGAGGAATACCTCAAGGACGCTACCGGCAACCGGCGTTACTGGCCGGTGTTCTGCAACAAGGTCGACCTTGAAGCGTTGCGTGAGATTCGCGATCAACTGTGGGCTGAAGCGGTGTTCTGCTTCGAGGCCGGCGATATCTGGTGGGTGACCAAGGACGAGTCTTGGATGTTCGCCGAAGCCCAGGACGAGCGCTTTGTTGTGGACGAGTGGGAAGGTCCGATCCTGACATGGTTAGAGGAGTCGCAGATCGGCGAAACCGCTACTGGTAACGAGATCCTGACTCAGGCTCTCAAGTTGGACTACGGCCATTGGGGCAAGCCTGAGCAGATGCGGGTTGGTGCGATCATGCATCGCTTGGGCTGGCGGAAGAAGCGCATGCCCGCGTTGGCAAAGAGCGGCATCCGGCAGTGGGCCTATCAGAAGCCAGCGACCTGGGGGCGTGGATCTGCATTGAAAGCGCCCCTTGTAGAGGAGCCTTGTTTTGATTAAGGAGATCGATTCGCTACTTCGGTTGTGGGCTCAGGAGCTGCATTCAGAACATTCGAAAGGGGGGCTGGCCGGGGGAAATATGGTTGCCATGATGATGGAGAGCAACGGGCAACTGATCAGGGGGCGGCGTGCCTTCCGTGCGCCGCTGGAGAGTTCGTTGGACATCGAACTGATCGTGACCAAGCACCTCGCGCCCGAGCTGGTGACGGTAGTGCGGGAGCATTACTGCACGCTTGATGTAGATATGCGCTTGCGCTACGCCCATTGCAGTTGTGGTCGCGACACGTATTACCAGCGCTTGCATGACGCACATCTGCAGATCTTCGGCGTAATGATGGGGAGAGCTGCGTGACCCCTGGAATCACACCACGTGCCACTGTCCTACTGTCCGGCCTTGTCCGACTGCCATTTACAGCAGTCGGACAAGTGCAGGCTGCGCTGTTGTTGGCCTGTCCTACTGTCCAACCTTTGCCCGCCACATGCACACGTAAGCATAGCGGGCCTATAGGCGCGCCCATGGCGCGCATGCGTGTTTTAAGTTTTCTCTCTATACACAAGTAAAAATAAATAAGGTAGGACAGTAGGGCAGAGTCCCGAATTTAGGCGCCTGTAGCTGTCCTACTTCGACTTTAAATAGTGGGACAGGTAGGACGGGGCACCAGAAGCGATAGCCGATTGAATGCGTTGCACCCCTGTTGCACCTGCGTCACACCCACGTTGCACCCGTATTGCTCCATGGCATTAAAACTCGCTTGCTGCCACCGGAATCCACCTGTAAAAAGTACCCATCTTCGATACGTGCGACCGCAGAGAGCGGCACGCACCACACCACCAAACCCGGCCATTGCGCCGGGTTTTTGCGTTTATGGGGTAGGCGATGACAAGCGAGCAACAAGCACTGGCAGAGATGCCGATTTGGTTAGTGATCGTCCTGGCCTTGGTCGGTGGCGTATCGGGAGAGATGTGGCGCGCAGACAAGGATGGGGCGCGGGGCTGGGCGTTGTTACGCCGGCTTGCGCTTCGCTCCGGTGCCTGCATTGTCTGCGGGGTGTCGGCGATGATGTTGATGATCGCGGCGGGCATGTCGATCTGGACAGCGGGCGCCTTGGGTTGCCTCACCGCGATGGCCGGCGCCGATGTCGCCATCGGCTTGTACGAACGATGGGCTGCCAAGCGGTTGGGGGTGTGTGAAGTCCCACCGAATGGTGGCGGGCCAGCCTGAAACCGCCGGGGACCCTGGGGTTATTCGGAGGGTACGGGGTCGGAAACCCGCGGGAAACTGTTAGCGGCAGGGTTGCCAGCTTACTGAAATTCAATCCATTGAAATCGAAAGGTTCCATTGAAAAGCCGTTGAAAAGGAGGGCTTATGACAGAACCAATGTACCTGTCAAAGAGCGCCTTTGCGGCTCGGATCGGCAGGGCGCCCAGCTACATCACTTGGTTGAAAAACAACAACCGTCTGGTGCTGACTGCCGACGGTAAACAGGTCGATGTCACGGCCAGCGAAGCGTTGATTCGCGACACCGCTGACCCCAGCAAGACAGCCGTCGCTGACCGGCACCATCAGGACCGGCTTCAGCGTGACGTTTACAGCCAGCTATCCAGCCAGGCCGAGCCGACTTCAACGGCTGCGCCGCCGCTCACGATTACCCCTGCGGGGCAGCTCCCCGACTTTCAGAAGGCCCGGGCACTGCGCGAGCACAACCTGGCACAGCTCGCCGAGATCGAGTTGCACAAGGCCAAGGGTTCGCTGGTTGCCCTGTCGGCGGTGCAGTCCGGCGCCTACAACGCCGGTCGCATGCTGCGCGATCAACTGCTGGGCATGCCGCCGCAACTGGCTCCAGAACTGGCGTCGATGACCGACCCTTGGGAAATCGAAAAGCACCTCACGGCGGCGATTCGCCGCTCGCTGGAAGACGCAGAACGCATGTCTTCAGCGGATCTTGAACACGCACTGACCACGAGTTAAGCCCATGCCCACGGAAATTCCCGACGGTGCAGAGGTGTACCGCGAGGCGTATTTCCGTGGGCTACGGCCCGACCCGGACGTCTGGATCGATCAGTGGGCCGATGAGTACATGCGGATCCCGCGTGACACCGGCGCCGCTGAGCCGGGCCAGTACCGCACCTCGCGTACACCGTATGCCCGCGAGCCCATGCGGTGCCTATCGCCGGCTCATCCCTGCAAGCGCGTGATCACCATGGTCGCGTCGCAGCTAATGAAAACTCAGATCGGCCTGAATTGGATTGGCGGACTGATGCACATGGCACCGTCGAATATCCTGGCATTACTGCCGAGCCTCGGCCTGGCCAAACGGGTGTCCTCGCGGATCGGCAAAACGATCAAGGCGACGCCGGTACTGCGCGAGCGTGTCGCGGCTAACCGCTCGCGGGATTCGCGCAACACGATGGACACCAAAGAGTTCGAGGGTGGCACGTTGTACGTCACCACCGCCGGCTCGGCCGCCAACCTGTCGGAGCTGTCGGCGCGCTACGTTTACGGTGACGAAATCGACCGCTGGGAGGTCGACATCGGCGAGGAGGGCGACCCCATTGAACTGGCGGAAACTCGGGGTAGTACCTTTGGCCGTAACGCCAAGTTCTACTTCTCCAGCTCGCCGACGATCAAGGGCGCCTCGCGAATCTCCGACCTATTCGACGGCAGTGACCAGCGTCATTACTACGTGCCGTGCCCGTACTGTGGGCACATGCAGGTGCTTGAGTGGGAGAACCTTCTCTACTCGGCCGACTTCAGCATAGTGCATTACAAATGCGCGGCGTCCGGGATGGACTGTGACGTACTGATCGATGAGTACCACAAGGGTGAAATGCTCGCCAAGGGCGAGTGGCGCGCTCATGCCGAGGGGGACGGCGAGACGGTGGGTTTCCACCTTAACGCGCTGTATTCACCGCTCGGTTGGATGGACTGGAAGTCGCTGGCTAAGCAATTCGAGAAGGCAAAAAAGGCCCAGGCCAAAGGCGATCTTGAGCCCATGCAGGTGTTCTACAACACCCGTCTGGCGAAGGTGTGGGACGCGGCTCAAGAGCAGACCAAAGCCGACGTTCTGAGGCAGCGCGCGCGGTTGGAAGGCTACACCCTTGGCTCTCTGCCGGCGGCGGTGATGATGATCACCGGCGCCGTTGACGTTCAAGCCAACCGGCTGGAATTCATGGCGATGGGTTGGGGCGTCGGCATGGAGCGTTGGGTCGTCGACTACCAAGTGGTCTCCGGCGATCCCGCAGACGAGCGCACCTGGGCGGCGCTGGACGAATTACTCAAGCCCAAATATCGCCATCCGTGCGGTGTCGGTCTGGGCATTCTTGCGGTGGCCGTTGACTCCGGTGGTCACCACACCGATGAGGTCTACCAATTCTGCCGCGTTCGTCGCTGGCGGAACGTCTTCGCCATCAAGGGGGCGAGCAAACCCGGCAAACCGGTCATTGCTCAACGCCCGTCCATGGTCGACGTGACGTGGAAAGGCCAGACCGAACGCAACGGTGCTGAGCTTTGGTTCGTCGGTACAGATACGGCGAAGGACTGGATCTACAACCGCTACCCATTTGAGTCCGGGCCGGGCGCGTTGCATTTCGCGAATGACCTGCCAGACGACTTCTTTGAACAGTGCGTCGCAGAACGCAAGGTCGCCCGTTATGTGCGTGGCCACAAGCGCATCGAATGGGTTAAGGGCAAGGCCGAGCGCAACGAAGCGCTCGATCTGATGGTGTATTGCCTCGCCATGGCGCATTACCTGGGCCTCCACCGATACAAGGAACACGACTGGGAGCGCGTACGTCAGTCCTTGGCACAGTCCGGACTATTTGACGAAGCGCTGGGCATCAAGCCCGTTCAAGGTGAACGGGTCGATAGTATTGGCCCAGCTACACCTGTTCGGTCCCCGGCTTCACCACCCGCTGTTTCGGTCGTGCCACCGCGTCCAGCAGCAACACCACCTCAACGCCGCAGCTCCACCAGCGGCTACCTGAAGAGACGCTGATATGTCATTTACCCAGAAGCACCTCGACGCGGTTGAGGCGGCCATTGCTCGCGGTGAGAAAACTGTGCGCTACACCGACCGTACCGTGGAATATCGCACGGTCGATGAGCTGCTCAGGGCGCGCGAGGAAATTCGCTCGTCGCTGGCCAGCGCCGCCGGGCCACGTTCGCGCGTGGTCCGGCTGTACCACGCAGGGAAGGGGGTCTGATGGCCCGACAGTTTCCAACGCTGACCCGTAACGGATTTGTCCTGCCGTCCAACATCAAGGCCAGTTACGAAGGCGCCGGAGAGGGACGCCGCTCCACTGGCTGGGATGCTCCCGACAACGGGATCAACAGCATCAATACCCCGGCACTGCGCAACCTGCGGTCGCGCTCCCGCGCAGCGGTTCGCAATGACCCGTATGCCTTCAACGTCATCGACAAGCGCGTCAGCAACCTGATCGGCACGGGCATCACTCCGAGGCCAACGACCGACGATGATGCCTTGCGCAAACTGCTGCAGGAGCTGTGGGGAGATTGGGTCGATGAGTCAGATGCGGATGACCGTACCGACTTCTACGGCCAGCAGGCGCTTGTGGCGCGCACAGTGGAAACCTCGGGCGAATGCTTCGTTCGGTTGCGTCCTCGCAGTCTGGATGAAGGATTGGCGGTTCCGCTGCAGCTACAGATCCTCGCACCGGAGTTCGTGCCGCACGACAAATTCGAGAGCGCCAAAAACGGCAATGTCATCCGTGCCGGCATCGAGTTCACCCCCGGCGGCAAGCGGGTGGCGTACCACATGTACCTGTCGCATCCGCGCGATGCGGCGTCGCTGAACGCCGGCTACAACCAACTGGTGCGCGTGCCAGCCGCACAGGTGCTGCACATCTTTGAACCGGTTGAGCCGGGTCAGTTGCGCGGTGTCCCGCGATTGTCGCCGGTGCTGAAGCGCCTGCGCAGTCTCGACAACTACGACGACGCGGTGCTGTTCCGCCAAGAGGTAGCCAACCTGTTTGCCGGTTTCATCAAGCGGCCGGCGCCGGAGTCGGGGCAGACGCCACGCGATCCAGTCACCGGCGCCTTGCTGGATCTGGACCGCGACGGCTTCACCCCGATGGTCGCGCTCGAACCCGGCACCATGCAGGAGCTTGGGGCTGGCGAGGAGGTTGAATTCTCTAAGCCGCCGGATGCGGGCAACAACTACCCAGACTTCATGCGGCAGCAATTGATGGCTGCAGCGGCCGGTAGTGGTACGCCTTACGAGATCCTCACCGGCGACATGCGCGGTATCAACGACCGAGCGCTGCGGGTGGTGCTCAACGAGTTTCGGCGCCGCCTGGAGCAACTGCAATTCAGCGTGTACGTGCATCAACTTTGCCGCCCAGTGCGGGCCGCGTGGATGGACATGGCGGTGCTGTCGGGTGTCCTGGTGCTGGACGATTACGCGCAGAAGCGCCGCCAGTACCTGCGTACCCGTTGGGTGCCACAAGGCTGGGCCTACATCCAGCCGGTTCAGGACGTGCAAGCACGGCGGATGGAAGTGCAAGCCGGCTTTGCCTCGCGTAGCGAGATGGTCCTGCGCACCGGCTATGACGCTGAAACGGTCGATCTGGAGAACGCCGCCGATCTGGCGCGCGCCACAGCATTGGGCCTCAACTACAACACCCTTGATGCCGTCGAAGACAACGACGACAAGGAGCAACCATGAGCAAAACCGCGAAACCGCGTATTTACAACCGTGCCGGCAAACGCGTCGAGGTACAGGACAAGACCTGGTACGCCGTTCATGCCAGCGGCGAGTCCACCGAGCGAGTGATCGAAGTGTTCGTCTACGGCGAGATCGGCGCGTGGGGCATCACCGCCAATCAGTTCGTGCAGGATCTGCGCGCCATGGATGATGGTGTGTCACCGGTGGTGGCCGCGTTCAACAGCATCGGCGGCGATCTGTTCGACGGGCTGGCCATGCACAACGCGCTGTCGCGGTTGGGCGAGCGCTGCACCGGCCGGATCGATGCGCTCGCAGCGAGCGCCGCCAGTGTCGCCGTGTGCGGTGCGCACCGCGTGGTGATCGCTTCCAACGCGATGTTGATGATCCACAACCCGTGGACCTACGCCGCCGGTGATGCGGAAGGCTTCCGCAAGATAGCCGACGTCCTCGACCAGACCATGGAAGCGATCATCGCGGCCTACAAGGCCAAGGCACCGAACATCGACGAGGTCGAGCTGCGGCGTTTGGTAGCGGCTGAAACCTGGCTGACCGCCAACGAAGCGGTGGCACTGGGGCTGGCCGATGAAGTCGGTGACGGCCTCAAGGTCAAGGCCTGTCTCGGTCAAGGCGCGGTGCTGCAACGATTCCAGAACGCACCGGCTGAATTGCTGGCCCAGCTCGACGAGCTACCTGAACCGGATCCCGAACTGGAACCTGTCGATCCGCCGCTGGTGCCGCCTGTAGTCGACTCGGCCAAGTTGGCATTGATGATTACTCAGCGCTGCACGGCGGCGGGCATCAGCAACCTGATCGAGCCGCTGCTCAAATCGACCCAGCTCGAAAGCGAAGAAATTGTTCTGGCGGGTCTGGCAAGCGCCAAGGCGGTGAACGACCTTTGCGTGGCTGCGCGACTGCCAGAATTCAGCGCCGAATATGTCGCGGCAGGTCTGGATGCGGCGGCGGTGCGGGCGCGTCTGTTCGACAAGATTGTCACCAGCGGCAAGGGCTTTGAAATCGACAACAGTCTGCCGCTGGCGGACGACCCGGCACCCAAGGTGCTGGCCAAACAACCTGATCCCAACTCGATTTGGGCTGCTCGCCAAGCGGCTCAAACTGGAACCGCGCGCGGCGCGAAAGGAGCACGAGCATGACCATCAAACAGGAACCGATGCACGCAGGTGAATTCCTGCTGTCCGAAGGCGCTGGCACGATCTCGCGCGAAGCGATCAATGTCGCGGCGGGTCCAGCATTGTGGCCGGGACAAATCCTCGGGCTGGTGACCGCCACCGGCGAATTCGCACCGTACGAACCGACTGCTGAAAACGGCACGGAAAACGCGGTCGCCATTCTCTACGGCCCGCTCGGCGAATCCGACGTGGTGCGTCGCGGTCGCGCCGTGGTGCGGTTGGCGGAGGTCAGTGAAGCGCATTTGACCGGCCTCGATCCGGCTGCCGAGAAAGCCTTGGCCACGCACTTTTTGATCGTCCGCTAAGACGTTTCCTTCTTTTATATGCATCCCGCCGCGTGCGGGATTTTTCGTTTCTGGAGAGTACCCATGGCCGATATCGCCATTTTTGACGACGAAGCATTTACCGTTACCTCGCTGACCGCTGCACTCAATGATCAACCGTATCTGCCAGGGCGCATCAGTGCCTTGGGCTTGTTCCGCGAGGAAGGCATTACCACCCTGACCGTGCAGATTGAAAAGGACGGTGACACCCTGGCACTGGTACCTGCCGGTGAACGCGGTGGTTCGGGCCTGGTGGTCGCGGCCAGCAAGCGCAATCTGATCCCGTTCAACACCGTGCACCTGCCGGAGCGCTTCACCATCAAGGCCGATGAAATCCAAGGCATCCGTGCCTTCGGCACTCGCACCGAACTGCAAGCGGTGCAGGACGTGGTCAATACCCGCCTAGCCAAAGCGCGCCGTCAGTTGGACGCCACGCACGAATTCCAGCGCATGGGCGCACTCAACGGCCTGATCCTCGACGCTGACGGTTCGACGGTGCTGCTGGATTTGTATGAGCGCTTCGGTGTGCAGCGTCAGAAGTTGTCCATGGGACTGGCTGATTCCGGTACCGAGCTGCGGGTCAAGTGCGGTGAAGCGCTGGACATGCAGGAGGATGCGCTGGGCAGCGTGACCAGCACCGGTTCTCGCGCCTTCTGCGGCAAGAATTTCTGGAACAAGCTGATCGTTCACAAGTCGGTCAAAGAGACCTACCTCAACAGTCAACAGGCGGCGGCACTGCGTGGTGATGCGCGCGAAAGTTTCGAGTTCGGCGGCATCATCTGGGAGCGCTACCGTGGCAAGGTCGCCGGCGTGTCTTTCGTCCACGACGATAAGGCGCTGCTGGTTCCTGAAGGCGTGCCCAATCTGTACAAGTCGGTGTTCGCGCCTGCCGACTACATGGAAACGGTCAACACTCAGGGCATTCCGTACTACAGCATGATTGAACCGCTGCCCTTCAACAAAGGCATGGCCGGTGAAGCCCAGTCCAACCCACTGCACCTGTGCACTCGACCGCGCGCCCAGATCCTGCTGGAACTCTGACCATGGGCTTTCGCGATCTGATTGCCGATGTCGACGCGGTGGTGTTCGAAACGCTGGGCGACACCGCACGGATCGAGGGTCGCGAGGAGCCAGTGTTCGGCATGTTCGCCGCGCCTTGGCTGCAACCCAAGTTCGGCAAGCTCAACACCGGGTTGCGCGAGCCGCGCTTCGAGATCCGCGTCAGCGATTCGCAAGGCCTGGAGCAGGGCTTGCTGGTCAGCGTTGACTTGCCTGTCTTGGATGGCGGCGGTGACTACGACTTGCTGCAGCTCGAACCGAGCGGCGACGGACTGGTCGCCCTGATTCTGAGGTTGCGCCCATGAGCGTCGGCAGCTATTTCAAACCCTCGGCCGGGGGCGGGATGATCTCTATCCAGTCCTCGGCCGCAGATTTTCAGGCGTTCCAGGACTTTGCCAAGGTGGTGCCGAAAGCGGCTGCTGCGGCGCATCGGCGCGCAATCAACAAGACGTTGGGCTGGTTGCGCACGCATATTGCCCGAGCCGTCAGCCGGTCAGAGCGCATTGCTGTTGCAGCGGTGCGTCAGCGGTTGCGCAGCTATCCGGTTTCCGGCGGTGCCGCGAGCGGCAAACTGTGGTTCGGGTTGAACGCCATCGAATCCAGCCGGATCGGCCGGGGGCGGCAGACCGGCAGCGGTGTGTCGGTGGCGGGGCGTCGTTACCAAGGGGCTTTCCTCAAGAAGGTCTACGGCAACAAGCCCGACATCTGGATCCGCACAGCCAGCAAGCATTTCAACGGGGACGACTACCCGGACAGCACGGTGTCCCCCGGTCGCGGGGCGAGTTCGGGCTGGGTCGCCGAACACGGCAGTCGTTTCCCGCTGGCCAAAGCCAAGGTGTCGCTGGAACAGGCCCGACCGCATTTCGACAGCTGGGTCAAAAAGGCAGATGAGCGTCTGCTGGAGATTCTCAAACAAGAACTCAACTTTGAGCTGCAGAAATACCTTAAGAGGATTGGCAATGTCTGAAGAACCGTTCAGCCTGGACCAGCTTTATCGGGCGGTAGAACAGCATCTGCGTGCCCACTTGCCTGGCGTGCAGGCCGTCACAGCCTGGCCAGACATCAAGGATCGCGTGTTGCTGCCAGCGGTGTTTCTGGAGGTGGCCGAGATCGAGCCGGGTACCGATATCGGCACCGGCGAAACCTCGCTGGTCTGCAAGTTCGAGGCTCGGATCATTGTTGACCCGATCAAGCCGCACCATCATCAACAGGCCGTGCAATTGGCGACCCAGTTGGCGGTGCTGCTGCGTGCGCAGACGTGGGGGTTGGCAGTTGAACCCGCCGAGTTTGTGCAATCGTTGCAGGACTGGACCCAGCCGCAACTGGATGGATACACCGTGTGGCTGGTGGAGTGGATTCAGCAAGTCTATCTCGGTGTCGAAGAATGGCCGTGGCCTGACGAACCACCGGGAACGTTGGTGTTTGACGTTGACCCGGGTGACGGTCCATTCCGGCCCGAGGATCTGCCATGAGTTACGCAAGCGCCCAGCATGACCGCATGATCGCGGGGGCGGTAAAGGCTTGCTACGTGGTCGCGGTGGATCTGTGCGCTTCGCCGCCGGTGTGTCGCGTGTCTGATGGTAGTGACTGGGTCAGCGCCTGGGTGCGTTGGCACAGCATTGCCGCCGGCAAGGCCAGGCACTGGCGGGCGCCTTCAATGGGGGAGCAGGGCAGCTTGATCAGTCCCAGTGGTGACGTGTCGCAAGGTACGTTTGTCCCGGGGCTGTACGGCAATGCCGGCCCGCCGCCGGACAACCGCGACCATGTCGAAGTCTGGCGCTTCGATGATGGCGGCTCGCTGGTCTACGACTGGCAGGCCAATTCCTACACCATCACATTGCCGAGCGGAACGGTGGCGATCAAGGTCGGCGGTACCGACGTGGTCGTGACGGATAGTGCGGTCACGGTGAAGTCGGGAACAATCGATCTTGAAGCGACCGTGAATATCAAAGGGCCGGTCAATATTGACGGCGCGTTATCCGTAACGGGCAACATCGACGGTGCCAAGAACATCATGGCCGTTGGCAACAGCGACAACCACCACAAGCACTAACCCATCATTCATCCGGCCCGCCGCGCGCGGGCTTATTTATGTCCGGAGAAAACCAATGGCCAAGATCAATGACCTGCCTGTCGACGAGCAATTGCCGTTGCAAAATCGCCAGCCCATTACCGCCCAACAGCGGACGCCTGATCTGCTGATGAAGTTTCGCGACAAGCTCTACACGTCGCGCACCCTGTGTATCCCCAACACTGAGCGCACGCTGGCGGTGGTCAAGTCGACCGTCGGAGTGTCGGCGTCCGATGAGCAGGCTGTCAGCTTCCTTAAATCCCATCCCGAACTTCAAGCCTTGGAGTGATTTAGATGATCGGAATGGATCGCCATACCGGCCTACCTATCTCCGGCATCGAGCATCTGCGGCAATCCATTGCCGACATCTTGAGCACGCCGCTGGGCAGTCGCCGTCACCGCATGGAGTACGGCAGCAAGCTGCGACGGTTTGTCGATTTGCCCGTTAACGAGGGCTGGAAAAGCGCCGTTCAGGCTGAGGTTGCCCACGCTCTGGGACGCTGGGAACCGCGTTTAAAGCTGGATCAAGTGCGTGTCATCTCCGTCATTGGCGGGCAAATCAATCTGCAAATCGTCGGGCGGTACATGGGCGACGGCGTCACGTTGGAGGTGGCCGCATGAGTATTGTGGATCTGTCGTCGTTACCGGCGCCGACCGTGTTGGAGCCTCTGGACTTCGAAGAGGTTTATCAGGACGGGCTTAGCGTGTTTCGCGGCTACATGGGCGGCAACTGGACGGCGGCGCTGGAAAGCGATCCAGTGACCAAACTGCTGGAGGTCGGGGCATACAACAAGGTCGGCAACCGCGCCCGGGTTAATGACGCCGGCAAGGCGCTCTTGCTGGCGCACGCCATTGGCAGTGACCTCGATCACTTAGGGGCCAACGTCAATCTGAAGCGCTTGGTCATTCAAGCCGAGGATCTGCTGGCGGTGCCACCGGTACCCAAGGTCATGGAAGACGACGACCCGTTTCGCGAGCGCATCCAGTTGGCCTATGAAGGCTTGACCACGGCCGGCCCGCGTAACAGCTACATCCTGCACGCGCGTAACGCCTCGGGGTTGGTGGCGGATGCCACGGCCGAAAGCCCGGCGCCTTGTTACGTTACGGTAACGGTGCTGGGGCTGGACGGCGAAGGTGTGGCGCCGCCGGAGCTGCTGGCGACGGTGGCCGCTGCGTTGAATGACGATGACGTTCGCCCGGTCGCTGATCGGGTGACCGTGCAGAGCGCGCAGGTGATCCGCTACGAGATTGACGCCATCTTGCATATGGCCGGTGCCGGCCCGGAAGCGGACGCCAGTTTGGCCGAAGCGAAAAGCCGATTGGCCGGCTGGATCAATCCACGCAAGCGGCTCGGCGTCGAGGTCGCACGTTCCGCTGTTGACGCCCAGTTGCACGTTGCCGGTGTTGCCCGGGTTGAGTTGGTCAGGTGGCAGGACTTGGCCCCGACCAAGGCTCAGGCGGCGTTCTGTACACGCTACAACGTGAGGCTGGCGGGCTGACATGAAAAGTCTACTGCCGCTCAATAGCACGCAATTGGAACGGGCCATGGAGGCCGCGTTTTTCGACAAGACGATTGTTCCGCTGCGCGACCTGTACAACGCCGATACCTGTCCGGTGCATTTGCTGCCGCATCTGGCGTGGGCGTGGTCAGTAGATCGCTGGGATTACCGGTGGACGGAGGCGACGAAGCGCGCAGCAATCAAGGCGTCGTATTACATTCATGCCCACAAGGGAACCATCGGCGCTCTGCGCCGTGTGGTCGAGCCCCTGGGCTACCTGATCGAGATTATCGAGTGGTTCAACACCATGCCAATGGGCGTGCCGGGCACCTTCGCGCTGAGGGTCGGCGTTCTCGACACCGGCATCACCGAGGAAATGTATCAGGAGCTTGAACGCCTGATCGACGACGCCAAGCCTGTCACCCGACATCTGACGGGCTTGGACATTGTTCTTGAAACCCGCGTCGACGCATATGTGGGTGTCGCTGTATACGACGGCGATGAGTTAGACGTTTACCCCTGGAGCAGCCCGGATATTGAAGTGCTCGTTCAGGAAATTACCGGCGTGAGCCATTACATTCTCGACGAAATGGATGTGTATCCCCATGGTTGATAAAAACACGGTTTTCGGCGGCATGCTAACCGCGCTCGGTGCCGCCAAGAAAACCAACTGTGACGCGCTAGGCATTGCCTGGGAGCCGCGATTTATGTTGATCGGAGATGCCGGTGGCGGTGAGCCGGCTCCCGACCCTTCGCAAACAAAGCTGATCAATCAGGTCTATCGGGCTCAGCTAAATCAGCTTTACGTGTCACCAGCGGATGACAAGGTATTAATCGCCGAACTGGTATTGCCGCCTGATATTGGTGGCTGGTGGATTCGAGAGTTGGCGCTGGAAGATAAAGACGGCGTTTTTTCGGCGGTGGCCAGCACGGCTCCCAGTTATAAGCCTTTGCTGACGCAAGGCTCTGGGCGTAATCAGGTGGTGCGGATGCACATCATCACGAGTGGCACGGCCAATATTCAATTAAAGATCGATCCCAGTGTTGTCCTGGCCACGCGGGATTACGTAGATCGCCTCACGATGCGGGCCAGCCAAGAAGAGGCTCAAACGGGCATCGAAAACAGCAAGATCATGACCCCGTTGCGTGTGTTCCAGGCGATTGCCAAAGTAGTGGGCCAAGCGACGGAATCAGTCCTTGGCTGGGCGAAAGTGGCGACACAGGCACAGGTTGCCACCGGCTCGGATGACACGGTTTTCTTGACGCCTAAGAAATTGCGGGCCGCTCAGGCGACCAAAGGAGATGCTGAGCAAGGCACTGACGACACAAAGATCATGACGCCATTAAGGGTTTTTCAAGCGGCCGCACAGACCAAGCGTATGGCCATGATCAGCGCTAATGGAAGTTGGGTGTGCCCGCCTGGAGTGATAGAGATCCTGGTGGATGCTAGTGCCGGTGGTGCTGGTGGCTCGGGTGCGAATGGTACGACTAATGCTGGGCAAGGTGGCGGTGGTGGTGGCTGTATTCGCAATGCTTATTACGCTGTGAGTCCGGGCCAAGTGTATGTCGCGATCATTGGCAAGGGGGGGGCGGGTGGTGCTTTAAATGGTGATGGCAGTAACGGCGGTGTGACCAGCCTAGGTGCACTGTTTTCGCTTGCTGGCGGTGGTGCTGGCTCTAAAAACGGATCGGGTTTTGGGGCTGCTGGAGGGTGGGGCGCTCAGCCGGGAGGTGATGCCTTTGCGCTGGGTGGGGCAGGAGGCTCTACTTTGTTCGGGGTGGGTGGAAAGTCCCGCTTGTCCTCTGGCGTGCCCGGCACCGGTGCCGGCGCTGGAGGGTCGGGAGGAGCACCGGGCTACCCCGGCGCCCCAGGTTCGGATGGCTTTATTTTAATCAGGTGGTGACCCAGCAATGAAGACGCAGAAAGGGCATGTGTATGCCCATATACAAAATTCGAGAGTGTCTTGGGTTTTTACCCAAGTGGATCTGCCTGAGTTCAATGAAAATGACATCGAGGTCGTTGACATCACGTCGCTGATACCTACCCCGCAAGTTGGCTGGGGCTTTGATGCGGGTGCGTTTTCTCCTCCAGCGGGCCTCTCATCAGACGAGCAGGCGGCTAATGAGCGGCTATGGCGTGACGGGCAGTTATCGGATAGCCAATGGCTGACGGCGCGACATAGAGATGAGGTGGATTTGGGTACTCCGCCGACGTTGACCTCTGCGCAGTTTTCCGAGGTGCTGATGTATCGCAAGGAGTTGCGCGATTGGCCACAAGGCGCAGAGTTTCCCCTAGCGGATCACCGACCAGTTGCGCCGCCATGGATGACCGGCCAGCTTCAATAAACGCCCCGCACTGACGGGGCGTTTTCTTTTCCGTTACGCGTAACACGAACACCCCTCACAGCCTCGCTTATGCGGGGCTTTTTCGTTTCTGGAGATTGGACTCTATGGCTTTCTTTCACGGCGTCACGACCACGTCGGTCGACACCGGCGCGCGCACTATCTCGCTGCCGTCGTCGTCGATCATCGGCCTGTGCGACACCTTCACCCCGGGCGCTCTTGGTGGCGGTACGGCCAAGGCCGGCGAACTGAAATTGATCACCACCGAGCGCGAAGCCATTGCCGCGTTCGGCGCTGACTCGGCGATCACCAAGGCCTGTCAGGCGATTTACGTCAAAGCCAAGGCGGTGATCGTTGCCATCGGCGTGCCCAAGCTGGAAGACGCGGCGCTGCAAACCTCGTCGATCATCGGCGGCGTTCTGGCCTCGGGTCAGCGTACCGGCTTGCAGGCACTGCTTGACGGCAAAAGCCTGTTCAACGCGCAGCCGCGGCTGTTGATCGCGCCGGGCCACACGGCCACTCAGGCGGTGGCGACCGCGCTCGATAGCCTGGCGCAGAAGTTGCGCGCCATCGGCATCATCGACGGCCCGGGTACGACTGATGAGGCCGCCATGGCCTACGCCGAGAACTTCGGCAGTCGCAACCTGTTCATGGTCGACCCGGGCGTCAAGTATTGGGACACCGTCACCAGCTCGACGATCGACGCGCCCGGCTCGGCTTGGGCGGCTGGCCTGTTTGCGTGGACGGATGCTGAGTATGGTTTCTGGGCCTCGCCGTCGAACAAGGAGCTGACCGGCATCACCGGCACCGGCCGCGCGGTCGAGTACCTGGACGGCGACGAGACTTGCCGGGCCAACCTGCTCAACAACGCCAATATCACCACGATCATTCGCGATGACGGTTATCGCCTGTGGGGCAACCGCACGCTGTCGAGCGATCCGAAGTGGGCCTTTGTTACTCGCGTTCGCACGCTGTTCATCCTCATGGACGCGGTGCAGGCCGGGCACAAATGGGCGGTCGACCGCTCGATCACCAAGACCTACGTGACCGATGTCACCAACGGTCTCGATGCGTTCATGCGCGACCTGAAAGCCCAGGGCGCAATCATCAACTTTGAAGTGTTCCCCGACACCGAGCTGAACACGGCCAGCCAGGTCGCCCAAGGCAAAGTGTATTGGCGTATCCGTTTCACCGATGTGCCGCCGGCAGAAAACCCGAATTTCCTTTTCGAAGTCACCGAACAATGGATGACCGAAGTGCTTGAAGCAGCCTAAGGGGGCGTAGCAAATGATTCCTCAGACTTTGTACAACACCAACCTGTTCGTCGACGGCGTGAATTTCACCGGCGACGTGCCGAGCATGACGCTGCCCAAGCTGACCACCAAGACCGACGAATATCGCGGCGGCGGCATGGCCGGCCCCATCGAGATGGATCAGGGGCTGGAAAAAATGGAAGCGTCCTTTGTCACCAAAGGCGTGCGTCGCGAGTCGCTGAAGTACTTCGGTCTTGCCGACGGTACGGCGTTCAACGCAACGTTCCGTGGCGCTTTCAGGGGGCACAAGGGGGCGGTGACCGCAGTAGTCGCCACCCTGCGCGGTCGCCTCAAAGAGGTCGATCTCGGTGACTGGAAAGCCGGGGATGCAGCCGAGATCAAGCACGCCGTTGCGGTCACTTACTACAAGCTCGAAATCGACGGGCGCCTGATGTACGAGATCGACATGGTCGCCGGCATTCAGGTGATCGACGGCAAGGACCAACTGCTCGACGTGCGCAACGCACTCGGCCTGTAAGGAATAGATCCAGATGACTCAAGCAATCGCTAAAAACATTCCGGCCTGGCTGTCGCTGAGCGCGCTCAATGCCGTCGTGACCCTGACCCGTCCCAGTCAAGCAAACAGCGTCGACGTTGAGACGTTGACTCTGCGTGCCCCGACCGTGCGTGAGGTGCGCGCGGCGGATCGCGCCGCCAACGGTGACGACGAACAGCGCGAGCTGATGATGTTCGCCGGCTTGGCCGAAGTCGGGCTGAAGGATCTGGAAGGCCTCAAGATGACCGACTATCGCCGCGTGCAGGCGGCGTATACGCACCTGGTGCCGAAAACCGATTATTTGGACTCGATGCCGGCATGGTTATCGCTGACGACCGATCAGGTGGTGGTGATGTTCTCGTGTCCGAGCGAAATCAACGGCGTGACGGTCGACAAGCTGACCTTGCGTTCGCCGACCGTGGGCGACGTGCGCGCGGCCAGCCGTGAAGTCAGTGGCGACGATGAACAGCGCGAACTGGTGTTGTTTGCGGCGCTGTCCGGTGCGTCGGTGGCGGATCTGGAGGGGCTGAAGCTGGTGGATTTTAACCGCTTGCAGGCCGGCTATTTTCGCATGGACAACGACGACGGGCTTTAACCCCAGCGTGATCAAGGCGGCGGCGAAACGTCTGGCGGCGGAAACCGGATTCTCCGCCGCTGAAATCCAGTCGATGCCGTTTGCGGAAATGGTGTGGTGGCTCACGGATTGAGCCGCTTTGGGTAGTGCTGGGCACATGGGGGCCATCACATGGCAAACAAACTCGCCCTCGGGCTGGTGATCGGCGGCGCCGTCAGTTCGACGGTCGGCGCCGCGTTCAAGGATGTGACCGGGCGCATCAAGCGCCTCGAGGCAGAAGGCAACAAAGCGCGCGTGCTGCAGCGCACGATTGGCGACACGATCCGCCTGCGCGAAGAATGGAAGAAGGCGCACGACACCGGCGCCGCCGGCGCGTCGAAATTACTCGGCCGATTGAACTCGAACCTCGACAGCTTGAAAAAACAGGGGATCGAAGTCGGTCGGCTGGAAAAGGCCTATCGCTCCATGGGGCAGACGGCCAGCAAGGCCGAATTCAAGGCCAAGGGACATCAGCAAATCGAGGCCGGCAAGTCCGGCATGAAGGGCGCTGTCGGCGCTGCGGTGGTGGGTGTCGGTGCCCTGGCAGTGCCGACCAAGGTCAGCGCGGATTTTGGCGCCATCGTGCGCGACATCGCGATCAAGGCCGGCATTGCCAACAAGCCGCAAGAACAGGAGATGTCGCGCAAGATCATCGACACCTCGCGCGATACGGGCATGGCGCGCAACGACGTGGCCGACGTGGTCAACCAGTTGGTCGGCGGTGGCATGGAGCTGAGCAAAGCGCTGGAGTACGCGCCGGTCGCGGCCAAGTTTGCCGTGGGGCAGGGATCCAGTGGTGTCGACACGGCGAAGATGATCGGTGCCCTGGGGCAGAACGCCAAGATCACCGACCCTAAACAGATGCAGCAGGCACTGGAGGCAATCGCCTACCAAGGGCAGGCGGGCAGTTTTGAAGCGGCCGACATGGCCAAGTGGTTCCCCGAGTTGCTGGCGGAAATGGGCAAGAATGGGATCACCGGCATGGATGCGGTGACTCAACTGGGCGCCATGCTGCAAGTGCAAATGAAACAGGCCGGCAGTTCGGATGAAGCGGCCAACAACCTGAAAAACTGGATGGGCAAAATCGGCTCGACCGACACGGTCAAGGCCTACGGAAAAGCCGGCATTGACTATGAAGGCTCAATGCAGACTGGTTTGCAGAACGGTATGTCCACCCTGGAAACCAGCATGGAGCTGGCTCAGAAGTACATTAAAGCCACCGATCCGAAGCGGGCGGCGGCCATGGCCGAAGCCACCTCAAAAATCAGCAAGGAAGCCGATCCAGAAAAGGCCAAGGCCATGATGGCCTCTCTGCAGGAATCTCTGCGCACCGGCGACCTTTTCGCTGACATGCAGGTCAAGGCCGCGCTGTCGGCCTACATGCAGAACAAGGCGCTGTACAGCCAACTCAAAAACGATTCGAGGGATGCAACCGGGATCCTCGATAAAAACCTCGCCGAGCGCCGCGAGTCGTCGTCGCAAAAGTGGGCTGAAATGGCCCAGTCGATGGATGACGCCATGCGCAGCGTGGGGGATGCGCTGCGTCCGGTAACGGACACCGTGGCCGAGACGCTGACCAAACTCACCAAGGGCATCACATCGCTGTCTGACAGCTCGCCCGGAGTGGTGACGGGTATCGTCGGCGTCGGTGCCGGACTGGTCGCGCTCAAAGGGATTGTCAGCTCGTTCAAGATTGGCAAAGGCTTGTTCAATCTGGCGCGCGGATCTTTGGGTAAGGGCAAGGCTGGCGAGGTGCAAAAGGTCTTTGTCACCAATGCCAAAGACGGCGACGGTGATGGTGATGACAAGGATGCCGAACCCAAGGGCAAGGCGGGTAAAGCGCTGTCGCTGGTTGAAACCGGCCTCAAGGCTGTCGCCGCGTTCAAGGGCACGCCGGTGGATGGCGATGCTGACGCCGAGGAGGGCGACGACAAGGCGCCCGGGAAATTCGATCTGGTGAGCACTGGCCTCAAAGTCGTTTCGCTGGCCAAGGAAGCAGTCTCGGGCGGCGATGATGAGGGTGAGGCGGGCGGCGATGACGATGGGGTCAAGAAGGTTTTCGTCGTCAACGCCAACGCCATGGGCGGCGCGGGTGGCGCGGGTGGCGCAGATGCCCCGGGCGAGACTCGTCGACGTGGGCGTGGCTCGCGGCGCAGTGCTTCGCGGCGCCGGCCCTTGCCTCGGCCCGGGTCGCCGCGACCACCGGTTCCTGTGCCACGTCCACCTGTTCCGGTACCACGTCCGCCCGTTCCCGTACCGCGACCGCCAATTCCTCCGGTGCCACCACTTCCGGCCGGGGCGATGTCCAAGCTGACAGGGGTGGTGCAGGTTGTCGGCAAGGTCGGCAAAGTCGCCAAGGGGATCCCTGGCGCCTCGGTGATGGAAGCCGGCGCCATGGCGTTCGACACCTTCGAAAATGCCAAGACCAAGGACGAAAAGGCCGAAGGCTACGGCGCGGCCGCCGGCAATCTGGCCGGAACCATGGCGGGTGCAGCGGCCGGCGCGGCCATCGGTTCGGTGGTGCCGGTGATCGGCACGGTTGTCGGCGGTTTGATTGGTGCCTATCTCGGCAGTCAGGGCGGCACGGTGCTTGGCGGTTCCCTGGGTAAAGCGCTGTTCGGTGGCGAGGATGAAAAGCCCGAGGAAATCGCAAAGGCGCCGGTGCCGACCACGCCGCTCATGATGGCGTCAGCGGCGCAGCAAGGCCCGGTGCTGGGGGATGTCGCGCGCTCGATGGCGGTGGCGGCGCCGCTCAAGTCGGCGGCGCTGGCCATTCAACCAAAGGAGCCGGAAAAGCCGGTGCCAGCCAAGGTGGATCAGCAGTTTCAGTACTCGCTGAATATGCCGGTCACGGTGCAGGGTGATGTCAAAGACCCGCAGGTCTTGGCGCAACAGATGATGCCGCACATGCAGCGCATGATGGCAGACGCGGCAAAACAGAACGCCTCGAAACTCTACGACGAACCCCATGTGTAAGGAGGCTATATGGCTTACATGGAGAGCATGCAATCGAGCCTCAAGTATCTGGTAGAAGCGGCGGAAACCGGGCGTCGTAATGCGGATGGCATGTTGACCCCGGTCAACGGCGCGATCCGCGAACTGACCGGCGCCGCGTCCGAGCTGGAGAACATCCCGTTTGTCGGGCCGGCCATTGGCGCCAAGCTTCAGCGGGTAATGCGCGGCGTCGACGCGGCTCAGGCCAAGGTCGGTCAGGTGGTGGCGGTGTACGGCCGCGCTACCCGGGCGGCGGCCGAAGTACAGGAGCGACTGGGCACGTTGAAGGAACAGGCGGGCAAGGCAGCCACGGCGATCAACAACGTCGCCGGCAAGGTCAGTCCGTCGCTGGCCAATATCGTGCCCACCAGTTCCTTTGCCGTGGATGCCACGCCGGCGCCGGAGGCGGTAAAACCGTTCCCGCACCTGATGATCATTCAGCCGCGCGATCCGAAGATTGAGCCGTACTACTTCAACCTGGACACGGCGGCTTTCGACGAGCTGAGTCGCTCGACCGAATTCCGCTGGGCTTCGCAAGAGCGGCTGACGCGCCGGCCGGCGAAGCAAGCCATCGGCATGGGTGATGAAAAACTGACGCTCAAGGGCACGATCTACCCGGACTTCAAGGGCGGCTTGAAGCAGCTCGACACCCTGCGCTCCATCGGGGCCAGGCTGCAGCCGCTAACCCTGACCACGGGGTATGGCGAGGTGATCGGAACGTGGTGCCTGAAAAACATCAACGAGGAACAGTCCGCGCTGCTGCACGGCGGGATTCCCCGTAAACAGGGTTTCACTTTGGAGTTTGAGCGCTATGGCGACGACATGCAGGACGTCTGATGGCGACATGCTCGATGTCATTTGCAACAACGCTTACGGCCATCTGAACGGCAGCGTCGAGGCCGTGCTCGATGCCAATCAGGGGTTGGCTGATGAACCTCAGCCGTTCCGGTTGGGCGTGATCATCATCCTGCCGGATCTGCCCAGCCCGACCAGTGAGGGCGTCAGCTTGTGGGATTGACCCCGGGCGATGCCTTCGCCGGCGCGCCGTTGCGTTACGCGTAACGACACAACGTCTTTCTGACCCGCCTTGAGCGGGTTTTTTATTGGAAAAAATCCATGACCCCGATGTTTCGAATCGTCGCCGATGGGGCTGATGTCACGGCCAAGATCAATGATCGGCTGTTGTTGCTGCGTACCTCTGATAAGCCGGGCATGGAGTCCGACGAGTTTGAGTTACGCATTGATGACCGCGATGGCCAAGTTCAATTGCCACGGCGTGGCAGCTCTATTGAGGTCTATCTGGGATATGCCGAAACGTCTTTGACGCGCATGGGCCGTTACACGGTGGACACGGTCGAAGTGTCCGGCCCGCCGGATAGCATCGTGATCAAGGGCAAGGCCAGCGACATGCGCGGCAGTGGCAAGACCATCCGCAGTGGAAGCTGGGAAGGCGTGCCGCTGTCAAAGATCGTGGCCGACATCGCCGCGCGCAATGGTTGGGAGGCGGTGTGTCCGGTGTCGACCAAAGTCGCCCGCGTCGACCAGCTCAACGAGTCCGATTTTAATTTCATCACCCGGCTGGCCAAGCAGTACGACTGCACGGCCAAGGTGGCCGACGGCAAACTGTTGGTGATGCCACGCCAAGGTGGCCAGACCGCAAGCGGCAAGGCGTTCGGCGCGATCACGCTGACCCGCCGCGACCTCAGTCGCTGGCAATTCAGTCTCGGGGATCGCAACTCACACAAGGCGGTTTCGACCAAGCATCAGAACAAGAAGGACGGCAAGCTGGCGGTGGTCACCGTCGACAACGACGACGCTCCGGACGGTCTGCCGGCGGTGCATACCGACCGGCATATCTACCCGAACAAGACCGCCGCCGAAGCGGCCGCCAAGGCGCGGCTGTCAGCGTTCAACCGCTCGACCGCCGACGTGCGGTTTGAGATGGACGGGCGGACGGACATCTTCGCCGAGCGGCCGATTCTCGCCCAGGGCTTCAAGGTCGGGCTTGATGGTGAGTATCTGGCGGACTCGGTCGAGCAGGTGTTCACCCAGTCCGGCTGGTCCACCACGGTCGAATGCAACGCCGGCAAAGCTGGTAAATCCAAGGGCAAGAAAAAGAAAGAGGCTAAGCCACCGCTCAAGGTGGTGAACATCGAGAAGCAATAGCCGCATCCCATCGCCGCCTGAGTGCGGCTTTTTTATGTCTGGAGTTTGTATATGTCCATCACTGAACAACAGCTACAAAGCATCATGCCCAACGCCCGCCGCCAAGCGGGCGTTTTTGTATCCGCGCTGAACGCGGCCATGGCCCATCGGAAGATCAACACCCCGAAACGCCAAGCGGCGTTCCTGGCGCAAGTCGGTCACGAGTCGGGTCAACTGCAGTACGTGCGGGAACTGGGCGGCGATCAGTACCTGAGCAAATACGACACTGGCAATCTGGCCGCAAGACTGGGCAACACCCCGGCAGCGGATGGCGATGGACAACGCTATCGCGGTCGCGGCCTGATTCAGGTTACCGGCCACGACAATTACCTGCGCTGCAGCTTGGCGCTGTTTGGTGACGAGCGATTGCTGCGCACCCCTGAGCTGCTGGAGCTGCCGCAGTGGGCCGCCGAGTCCGCCGCGTGGTTCTGGTCGGTGCATGGGCTGAACGCGCTGGCAGATCAAAACGAATTCAACGCGATCACCCGAAAGATCAACGGCGGTCTGAATGGCCTGCAGGATCGGCTGGAGCTGTGGGAGCGGGCGAGGGCAGTGTTATGTGTCTCGGCGAACTGATTCCGGTGCCTTATCGGTTGCTGACCAAAGGTTTGCTGCTGGCCACGTTGGCCGGTGGCACTGCAGCAATTACCTGGCAAGTGCAGGACTGGCGTTATGGCGGTCAGCTCGCCGAACAGGGTCGCCTGCACACCGAAACCCTCAACCAGATATCCCTCGCATCGGCGGCGCAGCAGCGCGCCGATCAGGACAAACGCCTCGCGCTCGAGCAGCGCCTGGCCACCAGCGAACAAACCCATTACCGAGCCTTGAGCGATGTCCAACGTGATCAAGGTCGCCTGCGCGACCGCCTTGCCACTGCTGATCTGCGCCTGTCAGTCCTACTCGACGCCACCACCGGCGCCGGCTACGGATCGGTGTCAGCCACCACCGCCACCGGCGGCGTGGTTCATGGCCCCACAAGAGCCGAACTTGACCCAGCGCATGCTCAACGAATTATCGGCGTCACCGATGACGGCGACCGGGGGCTGATTGCCCTCGCTGCCTGTCAGGCATACGCCAAAGAAGTCTCAACCCCGAAGTGAAAAAGAGCGGCTGGTCCGGATGCGTCAACATCCGGACCAGCCGCCGTCCCTGCAGAATGTCCCTGCAAGTCCAGCCAAGGCTCTTGCTCCGTGCACAAAGCGCGGCGAGCCTAGCACCTGTTTATCCATACAGTAAAGGTCTTGCTATTTATGTCTACACCCATCATCCCTTGGATGGGCGGCAAACGCCGCTTGGCCGACCGCCTCATTCCGCTTTTTCCGCCACACGAATGCTATGTTGAAGTCTTTGCCGGCGGTGCCGCGCTCTACTTCATGAAGCCCCAACCGTCACCGGTCGAAGTCCTCAACGACATCAACGGCGACCTGGTCACGCTTTACCGCGTCGTGCAGAACCACCTCGAAGAATTCGTGCGCCAGTTCAAATGGGCGCTCAGTTCGCGACAGGTGTTCGAATGGCAGAAAATGACCCGCCCCGAAACCCTCACAGACATCCAGCGCGCCGCCCGATTCTTCTACCTGCAGCACCACGCCTTTGCCGGCAAGGTCTCCGGTCAGACGTTCGGCACGGCGACCACCACACCGGCCATCAACCTGCTACGCATCGAGGAAAACCTCTCGGCCGCGTGGCAGCGCCTGTCCGGCAGCTACGTCGAAAACCTCCCCTGGCTTGAATGCGCTGAACGCTACGACCGTGCCCACACCTTCCACTACATGGACCCGCCTTACTGGCAGACCGCCGGCTATGGCGTGGACTTTCCGTTCGAGAACTACGAGCTGATGGCCGACTTCATGCGCCGCTGCAAAGGCAAGGTGATGGTAAGCATCAACGATCACCCGGATATCCGCCGCGTGTTTGAAGGCTTCCACTTCGAAACCTTGGACATCCGTTACACCACCACCAACCAGCGGCAGGGGAGGGCTGAAGTCAGTGGCGAGCTGGTAATCATGAATTGGGAGCCAGCAGCGTTGGGCGGATTGTTCTGATCACCAAGGGGCATACCCAGGACACCCGATGCCCCACAGCTGCAACAGCTCGGTGAGTTTGATAAGAAACTCGACAGTCGCCATCAGAAGAATCAGCACATTCATTTTTTATTCTCGCAAAGAAACATGCCGCGCTTATTGGCGCGGTAGCGGAAAGGAAGTAGGTCGATCTGTTTTTAAACTAGTTGTTTATTGCGGTATTCGTCAATGGTTGATCGAAATTAATTGCGTCTGCTGCCGCAATCCCCCTCGGGGAAATTATAGTAGGGCTGAGTGTGTATGTGCCCGCATCACCTACTTTGTCCTAGGGCTAAGGGTGTATATGGCGGCAGGGGACTAGGGTGATGGGTGTATATGGGGGGCGATATCTGAGCGCTTGATGCTACTGTTTTGCAACTCTAAATATTTAAAGGATATCGAAATGATATTGATTTAATGGTGGGTTGGCGAATTAACGAATTAACGAATTAACGAATTAACGAATTAACGAATTGGCGAATTGGCGAATTAGCGAATTAGCGAATTAGCGAATTAGCGAATTAACGAGTTAACGAATTAACGAATTAACGAATTAACGAGTTAACGAATTAACGAATTAACGAATTAACGAAATAACGAATTAACGAAATAACGAAGCACTTTGTTAAAGCCTCCAGAAGTAAAAATCTTCTCTTGGGTGCTAGTCCTCTTTAGGCATTATCAGGTCCCTCCCTTGATTGCGTACATTGCCGATGGATCGGTCGACCTTGAACCATTCAAAGGCCTCTGTGGGTTCGCCTTGTTGTAACACCATCAGCTTGGCGCGGTCCTTGGGCGTAGCCGGGTCTAACCATTCCCGAGCCAATTCTGGCGAAAGCGTCACTGGACGTCGGTCGTGAATATCTACCATCCCACCAACACTGTCCGCGGTGATAATCACGAAGCCGTCATGCTCGGTGGGTTCTCGCCCGGCGCTTGGGTATTGTCCAATTGCAGCGCACAGAATGGGCGCACGGTCCCGATGACGGATCAAATACGGCTGCTTTTTAGGTCCGCCTTCATCCACCCGTTCGAAACAGTTGTTGATCGCGACGATAGCTCGATGCGGCCAGATGCGCGAAAGAACGGGCCGTGCGCGACCTTCTCTACACGAGCATTGATTGGGGCTGCAAGCTCCAGCAGTTCGGCATCGTTCTGTTCTCCTCGAACTACGCAATAGTGCTACGTCATTGATGGTACGGTTGAGCGCCTCGGGGCGTGCTTCAACGTCGACCTCGAGGATGGATGAAACTGCAAACCTTCGATGCACCAGTGTAAGATGCGCCGCTAAATCAAGGCGGAGAAGGACGGCGCCACTCATGAAAAATAGAAATTTTGGCCTCGACTTCGTGCGAATGTGCGCGATTTTGTTCGTTCTTGCTGATCACTACATGACATTCGCTGTTGAAAAAATGCCGCCGATTTTTTATGTGCTCGGCGATTCCGGCGTTACAATTTTCTTTGCGCTTTCTGGTTTTTTGATTGGCGGGATTATTCTCCGGGACTTCGAAAACGGATTTTCATGGAAGGTGGCGCGCAATTTCTATGTCCGGCGCTGGATGCGTACGGTGCCGCTTTACTGGACGTTTTTCCTGGTATCGATGTTCGTGACTTTCTGGGGCTTCACGCTCGATCACAATTTTTCTGTAAAGTGCCTCGCATATCTTGCATTTCTGCAAAACCTCGCATGGCCGATGCCGGACTGGTTTCAAGAGAGTTGGTCGCTGGCTGTCGAGGAGTGGTTTTACCTGTTGTTTCCAATTCTCTTTGCCGCCCTTCCCGGGATACGTCCACGCACTCGAGTACTTCTGATCTCAATAGCTCTAACAGTCGTACCGCTCGCTCTGCGCATCTTCGCATACGATCCGTCAGTCGATTTTGACTCGAATGTTCGTCGCGTCGTCGTGATGCGTCTCGATGCTATAGCGTACGGAATTTTCGCGGCATGGGCCGTTCAAAAATTTGATCTTCGGAAATACTCCGGTGCAATTGGTGCGGTCGGTTTTGCGAGCGCCACACTGGCGATGTTGATGATGCTCGGAGAAATATACCCGGGCGATTTTTTCATGCGCACAATTGAATACAGCTTAATGTCAGCATCATTTGCTGCAATAGTAGTGTGGTTTTCATATCAATCGTTTCCGCGAATTGGCTTAGTTCAGTGGATCAGCACGCGAAGCTATGCTCTGTATCTGTGCAATAGCGCGGTATATAAATTGATGATGCATTATGACGTGTTCGCGCGAACGCAGGCTGTCTCGCTTTACGTCTTCGTTATCTGCTGTGCATTGTTAGCGGAAGCGGCGCACCGACTGATCGAACAGCCACTCATGCGCCGCCGCCCGGTTGAACTGCACTCAGTGATACCGCACGGCGTTGATCATATCGATGCAGGTCATCGTGCTGGCGCAGAAGCTCGTGTTGCGGTCTGAATAGATCGTCGTCGAACCATATACGTTTTGAATTAAAAACGGCGTCGTAACGATCTACGCTTCCCCGTAGTGAAGTTAGAAATTAGGCTTGTCATCTGAGCGCGCGCGTGGCAGCACGGCCGGGCGGGGAGAGTGGGCAGGGTGATCATTAAATGTGTTTTAGGGCAAATTCAGGGCAGATCAGAGGCCGCAGTAGGCCGCAAAGCACCAAATCACCGGGCCTGGATGCTCATTTTATGGCCTGAAGCGGTCTCTATTCATCCTAAGGGGTTAGAATCCCTATCTATATCCAGGTCGTAACAGCGACCGGCCCCATACTCAGCAGCATCCAGAGAGCGGGGTTCGGAATTGGCTATATTACTGATCACATGTTACGAATGTCTTCATTCGCATCAAGCACGAACTCAAAACCAATACCCACTTCCTTTAGTGTCTGTGCAACGCGGTCTACGAAGAACTCCGCTTGTTCTGGTAGTTCGTACAGACCGTTAATGCGGATGATGGGAAGCTTGCCCTTGGATGGTGGGTAGCTCTCCAATATCTCGCCACTTTCGATGAAGGCAATGTAGGTATTGATTTTCTCTTGCAGCAACAACAGGTGTTCGCCCTGTTGGGCCTTGTCGCCCCATATGAGGTGGTCGCTGATAACCAGAATTACGTTTTTGGGTTCCCACTCTGGTACGGCAATAATATCGACGACTTTCGATTCTACAATGGACATGTCTGCTCCCTCAGAGGGGTGAATCAGGTCGAAGGATTTCGATCCTGGTAGGAGGTATCTTGGTGCCACCTGGGAAGCCGGGCTTGCCTTTGCCGACTATGGTTGCACCAGTTTTCTCAATTTCAGGGAAGGCAGCTTTCTGATTCTTGGTCAGTGGTGCGGTTTCAGATGCCTTGCATTCAATGCATGAAATCTCTCCGTCAGTGTCCCGGCCCATCATATCAATTCGAGTCTTAACACCACTGTCGGTTTTAACCGTAACCTCGCGGACGGCTTCGGGTCTGGTCTCGCTGTACTTATCGTAAGACGTGTCTTCGAAGGCCTTGCCCTGTTTTTTGTTGTTCTCCAACTGTGTGCTGAGCACAATGTAGATTGGCTCAATCCCCGAGTCAGGGAACCAGATGATTGCATCTTGGAACTCGGGAGGATGTGCAGGGTTTGCCAGCACCGTGTCAGATTGTGCGGTCGGCGGATACACCCAAACGGGCGGCAACTGTGGGGCGCCTTCCAGTGCAGGAATACCCAGTACACCGTCACCGCTTGCAGCTGGCGACCAGGTGAGGCCAATCCCGTTGCCGATGTCAGCAACATAAGTCTCGCCGACTTTCTCGCCCCTGATGACCGGAACGTTTTCCCATTCCGACTTACCACCGGTGTAGAAGCCGTAAGCGTTGACGGAGCCGTCCGGCAATGTCTTTACGTTGACGCGTACACGTGTGCGACCCGCTTCAAGCGTCGCGTATTGATCGTTGGTGTAGAAGGCACTGTCGGGCGAAATGCTGGTGTTCGGTATCAGCATCCCAACGATGCCCGTTGCTAAGCCAGCAGTAATAACACCTGATCCTTTCAGCAGGCCCAGTGATAGCGATCCACCAAGACGTTGAGCAATTGCACTGCCAGTAGCCGACCCGCCTACCAGTTGCAGTGGGGTGCCTTGGGTGGTAATTGCGGCCCCGGTGGCCAGCACTGCCCACAGTCCGTAGTCGGCCAGTTTCTCAACGGGTACAAACCCGGCAGGGTTCTTATGATTGATTACACCGTCAGGGAGGTTACAGCTCTTGGCGAATACACAGCCCATGGTATCGGGCTTGGCTTCTGGTTTTGATGGAAGATCTTTGTATTCCGCCCAGCGCAGGGCGTAGGTATCAACGGGCTCGCCACCGCTGTTGGTAATAGTCGCGTTCCGCAAAGCTGGTTTTGGTACATAACCGGACATGCCGCTTCCTTTCGTCCTTGAGGATCCCCGCCCTGAGGTAGGGGCGGAATGACGTTACCGGGAAGCTCACGCACTGGCTGTAGGGCAATTCCTGTAAGCAGTGTTGATTTCCCTTTTCCATGTCATTGCAGGGGAAGGATGGTAACCGCACTAGCATGAGGGTTTGAATGGTGGCCTTTTGCGCATTCCCTGCCATCGTTAGGAGAGTTAGTATCGTGGGCTGGACTTAGGACCGTACCGCGCTGGAAAAGTGTAAGCCATGCGGTGACTACCGAGATGGATAGGGCAACAACTGAGACGGCTAATGCTATCGGATCATTCATGCGACACTTTTCCTTCTCGGACCTTCGACTGAGCCTGGCCCAAAAGAAGCGCGGTTATTTCCTCACGACTTACCTTTGAGTCACCACGCATGGCGAGTACAAGACTGATTAGGCATTCTCCCCCTCGATCTGTTGTTGCGACTGCACCTGCTTGCTCAAACTCGCACAACGCATTGATGACCTCAGCGGAGCCGTGGATCACAATTTTGCATTTTGCTAATGCAGCATCGGCTAGGACTTTTCGCCGATCTTCCTGCGTTACTGAACGGGCAACTGCTGAAAGGTACTCCGCGTAGGCCTCTGTCCGAAGCGTGTTTCTTCGCTTGCTACGTTCACTCACAATGCCGAAGCTGAACGCCATTACTGCTGCACAGACAGCGACCAAAAGAGGTATCCAAACACTCCACGGCATAACGGACTCCCAACGAAGGCCTGACGGTCCTCGGCCATGGCGTACACGCCAGGGCTTTCGTGGCTCGCATCTTCCTTTCGAAAAAAACCAAGCATAGCAGCGGAAGAGCGGAAGAGGTGAAGAGGTTTGGGGCAAAATTAGGGCAGATTCAAGGCCGCCTTAGACCGCAAGGTGCCATGAGCAAAGCGCGAAAGCGCCGTATTATCCGGCCTTAAGCGGTATGGAGGGACGCAAGAAGGGGTTCGAATCCCTATCTCTCCGCCATTATTGAATAAGACTAAGCCCCCGTAATCGTTACTGATTACGGGGGCTTTTTCGTTCTTGGTGTTTTGTTTGGAGGCTGCGTATCAGAAGGCTGGGGCGGGCACGCTTCTATATAGTATCGGGCGATCATTCGGCGCTGGTCGCAACTTTTGCGCCACGAAGCTTCGTAGTGCTTTTCTCCTTTCTTATAAGTAGAAGGGAAGGTGGGGCGCCAACTCAGGGGGTTTTGACCTTTGTGACAGAAATATGAAAATAGCGGTTGACGGCAGATTCTGGAAGTCTATAATTCGCCCCACTTCCGGCGCAGTCGAAACGGAAAACTCCTTGAGATTCAATGAGTTGCGTAGGTTTCGGCAGTGCAGGGCTTCAGTTCGTCGAAGTTGGGAAGTAGCTGAAAAGAGGTGTTGACAGCAGCGTGTAACGCTGTAGAATTCGCCTCCCGCTGACGAGAGATCGGAAGCGCAAGTGGTTGAAGTTGTTGAAGAATTCTTCGAAAACTTCTGAAAATAATCA
>NZ_JAFCUQ010000029.1:0-50412 GCF_049896625.1 Pseudomonas sp. TWP3-1 | reverse complement strand
TCGATAAACTGAAGCCCTGCACTGCCGAAACCTACATAACTCATTGAATCTCAAGGAGTTTTCCGTTTCGACTGCGCCGGAAGTGGGGCGAATTATAGACTTCCAGAATCTGCCGTCAATCACTAATTTCGCTTTTCTTGCAAAACAGGCTTTTTACCCAGCAAACGCGGGATTCGCCGAGTTACTGGAGGAATCCGCAGCACCAGAAGGACGACACCTATAAAGGCATAGACCGCCCACTCTTTAAGATCGGCACGCACGATCCACAACATATGCAGCAAACCCAACCCTAGAATCACGTAAACCAGCCGGTGCAGCTTCTTCCAGCGAACACCCAGCCGACGCTGACTGTAGCGGTTCGACGTCACGGCCAAAGCCAACAACCCAAGAAAACCCAGTGCCCCGACAATAATGTAGGGACGCTTGCGCAACTCGACACCCAGCTGCGACCAGTCAAATCCCAGAATGAACGCCATATAGCTGGATAGATGCACCACCACATAGGCAAAACACCACAAGCCCAATTGCCGACGCACAGCAACCCACCCTGCCCACCCAGTGAGTTTCTGCAAAGGCGTCATGCTCAAGGTGATCAGCAGTAGCACCAAAGTGCCCAGCCCAAGCCGATCAACCAGGACCTTGCCGGGATCAGGCCCAAGCAAATCCGCAAAGGCTTGATAGAACCACAACAGCGGCCAGATCGCCGCCGCAATGAAAACGCCTACACGCCAGAACGGATATCGCATCAGTAATTCTTCCGCAGATCGAGGCCTGTATATAAAGAAGCGACCTCCTCCGAGTAGCCGTTGAACATCTGCGTATCGCGCACATTCGGCTTGAACAGACTGTTCGGCAGACGCCGCTCGCGTGCCTGGGTCCAGCGCGGGTGATCAACTGTCGGATTCACGTTCGCATAAAAACCGTACTCGTCCGCTGCAATGCTCTGCCAGGTTGTCTTCGGCTGCTCACTGACCAGACTGATGCGCACAATCGACTTCACGCTCTTGAAGCCGTACTTCCACGGGACAACCAGACGCAACGGCGCACCATTCTGATTCGGCAGCTCACGGCCATACATGCCCACGGCGAGAATCGCCAAAGGATTCATCGCTTCGTCCAGCCGCAAGCCTTCAACATACGGCCACTCGATCAGGGCAAACCCGGAACGCTGGCCCGGCATGCTCTTCGGGTCTTGCAGGGTTTCGAAGCGAATGTATTTAGCCTTCGAGGTCGGCTCTACCTGCTTCAACAGCGCAGAGATGGGAAAGCCGATCCATGGAATCACCATCGACCATGCTTCTACACAACGCAGGCGATAGATGCGCTCCTCCAACTGATAAGGCTTCATGAAGTCTTCCAGCGCATATCGCCCGGGCTTACCCACCTCCCCGTCTACCACCACACTCCACGGTTCGGTTTTCAGCGACGCAGCATTGGCCGCCGGATCGCCCTTGTCGGTACCGAACTCGTAGAAGTTGTTGTAATGGGTCGCGTCCTTGAAAGGCGTGATCGCCTCATCCTTGACGTTCACTGCCCCCCATTTGGTAGAAGGCAGCTTTTCGTTGAACCAGGCAGGAGGTTTTCCAGGATCGACATCGGCATAGCGCGCAGCATCTTCGGCGCTGGCCCAACGCGGCAGGCCAGTCATTGCAAGACCGGCAGCAGTAGCCCCAAGCAATTGGCGACGAGACAGATAAATGGATTCAGACGTGACGTCCGACTCATGGCAGTCGGACGCTTTAGGGACTTTGATCAGCATGGCAACTCCGCAGTTTTGGAGGACAGATGCACCATTGACTGCGGAGTATGGAGGAAATTACATCACTCGGCGTTTTTGTGACGACGAAGACGCAACAAATACTGCACCGGGCCAGACGCTGCATAGGCAAGAAACACCAGCAACAGAATACGTGGCGGATCGCTGAATACAACGGCGAACACCAGCACCACAGCAAGGATGGCTACGAATGGCACACGCCCCTTCAGGTCCAGCTCCTTGAAGCTGTTGTACTTGATGTTGCTGACCATCAGCATGCCGGCAGCAGCCACCATCAACGCGACCAGGAACGACATTTTCGAACCCTGAATCCCGTAATCACTGAACGCCCAGACGATCCCCGCCACCACACCCGCGGCAGCCGGGCTGGCCAGTCCGATGAAGTAACGCTTGTCAGCGGTACCGACCTGCGTGTTGAAGCGTGCCAGACGCAATGCCGCGCCAGCCACATAGATGAAGGCGACCATCCAGCCGACCTTGCCCATGTCGCCCAATGCCCACCCGAATGCAAGCAGCGCGGGCGCGACACCGAAGGCGACCATGTCCGACAACGAGTCGTACTCGGCGCCGAACGCACTTTGGGTGTTGGTCATGCGCGCCACACGGCCATCGAGGCCGTCGAGCACCATGGCGACAAAAATCGCGATGGCGGCGAAGGCGAAATACTTGCTCGCGTTCGCACTATCCCCGGCGCTCAACGCAGCCTGGGCACTCATCGAGTTGATGATCGAATAGAACCCCGCGAACAGGTTCGCAGTGGTGAACAGATTCGGCAGCAGATAGATACCACGATGCCGGACTTTACGACCTTCTGCGTCATGCCCCTCTTCGATATGTTCATCGATGGGCAGCAGGCTTTCGGCGTCAGAAGCCTTGTTCGGCTCTTCGGGACGTTCGCTCATGGACATTACCTTGCAACGGGTTGGACAGTTTCGACAGGTGTCTGGGACGACGGTTCGGCCACAAACGCTGCTGCTTTATACCAGAACCATCGGCCCATACGAAAAAACGCGGCCGAGGCCGCGTTTTTTCATACAAGGGACGACGACTTAGTTTTTGGCTTTGTCGACGATCTTGTTGGCACCGATCCACGGCATCATGGAGCGCAGTTGCTCGCCGATGATTTCGATACCGTGAGCGGCGTTGTTACGACGCTTGGCGGTCATCGAAGGGTAGCCGGTTGCGCCTTCGCTGATGAACATTTTGGCGTATTCGCCGTCCTGAATACGTTTCAGGGCGTTGCGCATGGCCTGACGGGACTCGGCGTTGATCACTTCCGGGCCAGTCACGTACTCGCCGTATTCGGCGTTGTTGGAGATCGAGTAGTTCATGTTGGCGATACCGCCTTCGTACATGAGGTCAACGATCAGCTTCAGTTCGTGCAGGCACTCGAAGTAGGCCATTTCCGGCGCGTAGCCAGCTTCAACCAGCGTTTCGAAGCCGGCTTTAACCAGTTCAACGGTACCGCCGCACAGAACGGCTTGCTCGCCGAACAGGTCGGTTTCGGTCTCGTCCTTGAAGGTGGTTTCGATGATGCCGGTACGACCGCCACCAACGCCTGCAGCGTAGGACAGTGCAACGTTTTTGGCGTTGCCCGAAGCATCCTGGTAGATCGCGATCAGGTCAGGAATGCCGCCGCCCTTGACGAACTCGGAACGCACGGTGTGGCCTGGAGCTTTCGGCGCGATCATGATCACGTCGAGGTCGGCACGCGGCACAACCTGGTTGTAGTGGATCGCGAAGCCGTGGGAGAAGGCCAGGGTGGCGCCTTTCTTGATGTTCGGCTCGATTTCGTTCTTGTACAGAGCAGACTGGAACTCGTCCGGGGTCAGGATCATGACCAGATCGGCAGCAGCAACAGCGGAAGCAACGTCAGTCACTTTCAGGCCGTGAGCCTCGGCTTTGGCAACAGTGGCCGAACCTTTACGCAGACCAACAGTAACGTCAACGCCGGAGTCTTTCAGGTTGCACGCTTGAGCGTGGCCCTGGGAACCGTAACCGATGATGGCAACTTTCTTGCCCTGGATGATCGACAGGTCGCAGTCTTTTTCGTAATAAACTTTCATGAAATTCCCCTATATATCCAGGCCGTTCAGGCCATTCACTAAATTGGTTTAGATGCTGAGTACTTTGTCGCCGCGGGCAATACCGGTCACGCCGCTGCGGACGGTTTCCAGAATCGATGCGGTGCCGATGGACTGAATGAAGCTGTCGAGCTTGTCGCTGGTACCGGTCAGTTGAACGGTATACACGCTGGCGCTGACATCGACGATCTGTCCACGGTAAATATCGGTGGTGCGTTTGATCTCGGCGCGCTGGGCGCCAGTGGCCTTGACCTTGACCAGCATCAGTTCGCGCTCGATGTGAGCACTTTCCGACAGGTCGACCAGCTTGACCACTTCGATCAGCTTGTTGAGGTTTTTGGTGATCTGCTCGATGACTTCATCGTGGCCGACTGTGGTCAGCGTCAGACGCGACAGAGTCGGGTCTTCGGTTGGCGCCACGGTCAGGCTTTCGATGTTGTAGTTGCGCTGCGAGAACAGGCCGACAACGCGAGACAAAGCACCGGGTTCGTTTTCCAGAAGCAAGGAAATAATGTGCCGCATGATTAAGTACGCTCCGTCTTGCTCAGCCACATATCGCGCATGGAGCCGTCTTTGATCTGCATCGGGTAGACGTGCTCGCTGGTGTCGACCGAAATATCGATCACCACCAGGCGGTCCTTCATGGCGAACGCCTCTGCCATCTTCGACTTCAAATCTTTCGATTCGGTGATGCGTACGCCGACGTGACCATAGGCTTCAGCCAGTTTGACGAAGTCCGGCAACGATTCCATGTAGGAGTGCGAGTGACGGCTGCCGTAGCTCATGTCCTGCCACTGACGAACCATGCCCAGAACACCGTTGTTCAGAATGACGATCTTCACCGGCAAACCGTATTGCAGGCAGGTCGACAGTTCCTGGATGTTCATCTGGATGCTGCCTTCGCCGGTAACGCAGGCAACATCGGCGTCCGGGAAGCTCAACTTGATGCCCATGGCCGCCGGAAAACCGAAGCCCATGGTGCCCAGACCGCCAGAGTTGATCCAGCGGTTCGGCTTGTTGAACTTGTAGTACTGCGCCGCGAACATCTGGTGCTGGCCGACGTCGGAGGTCACAAAGGCGTCGCCCTTGGTCACTTCGCACAGGGTTTCGATCACGGTCTGCGGTTTGATGACGCTGCCGTCACCCTTGTCGTAAGGGAACAGGCCGCGATCACCGCGCCATTCATCAACCTGCTTCCACCAGCTGGCGACGGCTTCCTTGTTCGGGGTTTCGCCGATTTCCTTGAGGATCGCGACCATTTCGGTCAGGACGCTCTCCACCGGACCAACGATTGGCACGTCGGCCTTGATGGTCTTGGAAATCGAAGCCGGGTCGATGTCGATGTGAATAATCTTGGCGTTCGGGCAGAACTTCGCCGGGCCGTTGATCACACGGTCATCGAAACGCGCGCCGACCGCGAGGATCACGTCAGCATGGTGCATCGCCAGGTTGGCGGTGTAGCTGCCGTGCATGCCAAGCATGCCGATGAACTGCCGGTCGGTGCCAGGGTAAGCACCGAGGCCCATCAGAGTATTGGTCACTGGCAGGTTGAGCATCTGCGCGAGTTCGGTCAAAGGCTCCGAACCGTGGCCCAGAATCACACCGCCACCGGCGTACATAACCGGACGCTTGGCCGCCAGGAGCATTTCTGCGGCCTTGCGGATTTGCCCCGAGTGACCGCGCACGGCCGGGCTGTAGGAACGCAGCTTGGCTTTCTTCGGGAAGATGTATTCGAACTTCTCGGCCGGGTTGGTCATGTCTTTCGGGATATCGACCACGACCGGGCCCGGACGACCGGATTGCGCCAGGTAGAACGCTTTCTTCATGACTTCCGGGATTTCCGAGGCGTGCTTGATCATGAAGCTGTGCTTCACGATCGGCCGGGAGATACCGATCATGTCGGTTTCCTGGAACGCGTCGGTGCCGACCATGGTGCTTGGCACCTGACCGGATATGATCACCATCGGAATCGAGTCCATATAGGCGGTGGCAATACCGGTGATGGCGTTTGTGGCGCCAGGACCGGAAGTCACCAATACCACGCCGGCTTTACCGGTGGCACGGGCGTAGCCGTCAGCCATATGGGTTGCCGCTTGTTCGTGACGAACCAGGATGTGAGTCACTTCCGGTTCTTTGAACAGGGCATCGTAAACATGCAGGAGAGCACCACCCGGGTACCCGTAGATATATTTGACGCCTTCGTCACGCAAGAAGCGGACGAGCATCTCACCGCCAGATAAAAGCTCCACGTTGTTCACCTCTAAAACGCCAGAATACCGTCCACAAAAAAGCGAACGGGTCTTAATAGGTTTACTTCTCGGCAGAGCATGAGCGACGGTGGTCGCCGACTACGTCAGCACTGACTGAGCAAGTATTGGGATCGTCCCAAGTGTTGCGGGCCTTTCCCACCCAGCGCGAGGTAACGCGTTGCGGGTGTAACAGGTCGGCGCGGGTATGCGCCTCATGATCTACCGAGTGGGTCTGCTTCTGGCAGTCCCTCTACAGCGGACTTTGGATTCTTCTGTTTCGCCCTCTGCAAGTCAAGCCGTCAATGTGCTTAATTGTGGGTAAGCACATGAGAACGCAAGAAAAAACCCGGAAAGCGCTACTCTGTTAGCTTCAATTGCGCAGTTTTGCCAAGGAATCAGCATGCGAACGTTCCTCCTGACTCTGTTGATCGGCCTCAGCCCATGGTGCATGGCTGGTCAAATCTACAAATGGGTCGATGCTCAAGGCGTCACACATTTCGATGCGCAGCCGCCACAAGGCCAGCCGTCTACCTCCATGCAGACGCCCTCCCCGCCTGCAATCAAACCGCCGCCAATGCCAGGCAGCAGCACGATCGGCGATCAAAAAGCCATCGACAGCACTGTGAAGAAGCAGGTTGCCGAGCAGCAGGCGCAGCTGAAGACGTTTTGCGATCAGGCACGGACGAATCTCGCGCAATTGCAGAACAACCCGCGCTTGAGAGAAGAAGTCGGTGGAGAATTACGCCGATTGAGCGATACACAACGCCAGGAACGCGTGACGGAAGCGCAGAAGCAGATCGCGGAGAACTGCCAGTAGTGACTGGCAGTTTCCGATTCAGCGGGACGCGGTGATCAGCAGGTCGAACTCTTTGAGCAAGACCTGCAACTGGCGATCCTTGCCCTGCACATTGCGTGCGGCGAAGACCATTTCTGCCATTTCCTGAATGCCCGAGGCGTTCGGCAATGGCAGATCCTGCTCGAGAATCATCTTCATCCGTGGCAGGAAAATCCATTGCAGCCACTGTTCGAAATCCAGCGTATCGACCGAGAACGGTTCGACACTGCTCAAGGCTTCGGCAGATGGCTGCACTTCGTCCCACCAGCCCTGCGTGCGCAATTCACGCTCGATCAGCAACAGCTGATCGGCGATCTTCGGGAAGCGTGCATCCATTACAACGCTACCTTGGCCTTCTGACGGGCCAGTGTGGCGCCGGCGGAATCGCCTTGTTTCTCACGGGACTGCGCGATCAATTCCCACAGATTGGCCTGCAAGTCCGGACGACCGTTGGCCATGGTCAGCGCACGACGAGCGAATTGCTCGGCTTGCGGCGCATCGCCTTGGGCCATGCGTACTTGCGCCAGACGGTAAAGCACTTGCGGCTCACGCGGCGCGACACGCTGGGCGCGCTCCAGGCTGGAAGAGGCGCCGTTGAGGTCGCCACCGGCCTGTTGCTGTTGCGCGGTGGTCAGCAGTGCAAGCACCGGGCCGTCCAGTTGCTCATCGGCCGACAGACCGCCGCCGCTGCTCGCCGACGGAATGCCGCTCGGCGACGCAGGCATGCTGTAGCTACCGGAGTTGATCGGTGCCGACTCGACTGGCGACGGATTGTACGGCCCGGAAGTAATCCCGCCGGACGATGGGCCCGGCACGATTGGCGCAGAGCTGATCGGCGCCGATGTTGTCGCGCCGCCACCCGGCACCATCACCACAACGCCGGTATCGCCTTGCGGGATAGCTTGAGGCTGGGCCTGCGCAGGACGCTTGACGGTGGTCTGACGGAAACCGCCATTGGCCGAAATGCGTTCGCTGTTGGACACGGCGGTGCCGGAATCGACAACCGGAATCGAACCACGCTGTACGGTGGAGCAGCCACTGAGCAAAGCCACGGCAGTCACCGCTGGAATCAACCACTTGTTCACTTGAAACCCTCTTTGCTTAATTCATCCAGCCCTTGACCCAATCCATCACCGACTCGCCGGAAGCAGGCGTTTCGCTTGCACAGGCGGCGCCGGGAGGCGGTTCACTGCCGCGAATATACGGCATCTGCACCGCGCCCGGGCAGTTGGCATCGGAACCTTGTCCGGTACGCGAATCAACCCAGGCCTGCACCACGTTGTCCGGCTGCGGCATGTCCAGCGGCAACGGATCGGCCTTGCGCATGAAACTGGTCCACACCTGCAACGCACCGGTGGCACCGGTGAACGGCGTCTTGCCGTTGTCGTCGCGACCGAGCCAGACCACTGCCAGCAGATCCTGGCTGAAACCAGCAAACCAACTGTCGCGTGAATCGTTACTGGTACCGGTCTTGCCCGCCAGCGTCAGGGTTTTCGGCAATACGTTGTAGACCGAACTGCCAGTGCCTTCGCGCATCACGCGTTGCATGGCGTTCTGAATCAGATAGATCGAGGCCGGGTCGAAACGCTGTTCGATCTGGAACGGATAACGCTTGAGCGGCTCGCCCTCAGCGGTCAGTACGCTGCGAATCCCGCGCATCGGTGTGTTGAAACCACCGTTGGCCAAGGTCTGGTACATGGTCGCCACTTCAATCGGCGTCATGCCACCGGCACCCAGCAGCATTGACGGATATGCCGGAAACTCGCGAGTTACGCCCAGACGCGCCAAGGTCTTGAGAACATTCGGCACGCCGACTGCGAGCCCGAGACGCGAGGTCGACAGGTTGTAGGAATGCGCCAGCCCTTGATAAAGGAACACCGTGCCGTGGGAACGCCGGTCATAGTTCTGCGGTTTCCACACTTGGCCGTCCGCGCCTTTGACCGACAGCGGATCATCCGACAGCCAACTGGTCAGCGTGTACTGGCTTGGTTTCTCCAGCGCCGTCAGATACACCGCCGGTTTGATCAACGAGCCGATCGGCCGCACCGCATCCAGCGCGCGGTTGAAGCCGGCGAAACTCGCCTGACGGCTACCGATCATGGCCTGGACTTCGCCGGTTTCCGGGTTGGTCACGACCATCGCCGCTTCCACATCGTCGGAACCCTTGCGCCCGGACAGACGTTTAAAGGTGTCGTTGACCGAAGCCTCGGCCTTCATCTGCAGAATCGGATCAAAACTGGTGAAGATCCGCAGACCCTCTTCGGTCAAGTCTTCATCACGATAGTCTTCACGCAACTGGCGTTTGACCAGATCGATGAAGCCCGGGAACGAACTATCAGCCAGCTTGCCGCGAGTGGTCACACCCAGTGGCATTTGTTTCGCCGCAGCGACTTGTTCGGCAGTCGCAACGCCTTGCTGCTCGAGCACGTCGAGCACCAGATTGCGACGCTCCAGCGCGCGCTCAGGATTGCGCCGCGGGTTGTAATAGGACGGTCCCTTGACCATGCCTACAAGCAACGCGACCTGATGCAGCTTCAACTCGGACAATGGCTGAGCGAAGAAGAACTGGCTGGCCAGACCGAAACCGTGCACCGCACGCTGACCGTCCTGGCCGACAAACACTTCATTAAGGTAGGCCTCAAGAATGTCTTTCTTGTCGTAATGCACTTCCAGCAGCAACGCCATCATCGCTTCAGTAAGTTTGCGGGTCAGGCTGCGCTCGTTGGTCAGATAGAAGTTTTTGACCAACTGTTGCGTCAGGGTACTGCCGCCCTGGGTCATCTTGCCGCCAGAGGTGTTGACCCAGATAGCGCGGACAATCGACTTCGGCGACACGCCCCAGTGACTGTAGAAATCCCGGTCTTCAACGGCAACCAGGGTTTCCAGCAGATAGGGCGGCACCTGATCGAGTTTGATCAGAATCCGGTCTTCGAGGTTTTTCGGGTAGATCCCGCCGATCATCAGCGGCTCAAGGCGCACCACCGACAGTTTCGAACCGTTGCTCGCCGACAGCTCAGCTACGTAATCGCCGGAGAAGCGCACGCGTACCGGCTGGGGTTTTTCCAGGCCTTCATAGAACTGGAAGCCACGGGTATTCAGATCGACCGTGTTGCCACTGACAGCCGCAGCGCCAGGGCCATTGCTCACAGCTTCACGGCGATAGCCCAAGGCATCGAGTTCGGTGAGGAAATCGTCCTTGCTGAGCTTTTGTCCGACGAACAGCTCAAGCGGGCGCGCGTATACCTTGGCCGGGATGGTCCAGCGCTTGCCGGAGAACTTCTCCTGCACCACGGCATCGAGGTAAACGGCGAAGCCGGCCAGCACCACAAGGCCGACCAGACTGAGTTTAATAGCCCAGCTCAGCCAAGGGTTCATGCCCTTGGATGGTGGTTTTTTCTTGGTACGGGGAGATCGAGTTCGAGTCATGGCGGCGGATTATACGCACTTTATTCAGACTCGATAGAAGCGCTCCGAGGTTTGCGTCAGGCTGGCGAGCGGCCATAATGGCCGCCTCGAATTCCCCCCAGTCTCTGAAGGATCGCCCGTGAGCCAGTCTCTGATCGCTGCCCTGCAAAACCCGGCCCTCTACCCGCATCCCGTCGACGGGTTCCAGGTCATCGAAACCCACATCTCGTGGGTGCTGCTCACCGGTCCGTTCGCTTATAAAGTGAAGAAACCGGTTAATTTCGGTTTTCTCGACTTCACCGGCCTCGAAGCCCGCGCGCATTTTTGCGCTGAAGAGCTGCGTCTGAACCAGCGCCTGACCGATGATTTGTATCTTGAAGTGCTCCCAGTAACCGGCACTGCCGAGGCTCCGCAACTCGGCGGCGACGGTCCGGCCATCGAATACGTGCTGAAAATGCGCCAGTTCCCGCAATCCGGTCTGCTCAGCACCCTGCAAGCCAACGGCGAGCTGACCACCACGCATATCGACGAGATGGCTGAGCAGATTGCCAAGTTTCACCTCAGCGCGCCAAAAGTCCCGGCCGAACACGACGCCGGCACCCCGGACAGCGTGATGGCACCAGTGCGGCAGAACTTCGAACAGATCCTGCCGTTCCTCAGCGACAAGAACGATCTGCTGCAACTCGAAGCGCTGCAAGCCTGGGCTGAAAGCAGCTTCGAACGCCTCAAGCCGCTGTTCGCCCAGCGCAAGGCCGACGGTTTCACCCGCGAATGCCACGGTGACATCCACTTGGGCAACGCCACGCTGATCGACGGCAAAGTGGTGATCTTCGACTGCATCGAATTCAACGAGCCGTTCCGCTTCACCGACGTCTACGCCGACACCGGCTTCCTCGCGATGGACCTCGAAGACCGCGGCCTGAAATCCCTCGCCCGTCGCTTCATCAGCCAATACCTGGAACTGACCGGTGACTATCAAGGCCTGGAAGTGCTGAACTTCTATAAAGCCTACCGCGCGCTGGTTCGCGCCAAAGTCGCACTGTTCAGCATGCCGGCGGACGCCACCCCGGTGCAGCGCGCCACGACCCTGCGCCAGTACCGCAACTACGCCAACCTGGCGGAAAGCTACAGCACCATTCCTTCGCGTTTCATGGCGATCACCCACGGCGTTTCCGCTGTCGGCAAAAGCCACGTTGCCATGCGTCTGGTCGAAGCGCTGGGCGCGATTCGTCTGCGTTCCGATGTCGAGCGCAAGCGTCTGTTCGGTGAGCAAACTGTCGCCAATGATGTGCAGGCCGGGATCTACAGCGCCGATGCCAGCGCTGCCACCTATGCTCGCTTGCACGAGATTGCCGACGTCATCCTGCACGCCGGTTTCCCGGTGGTAATCGACGCCACTTACCTCAAGCGTGAGCAGCGCGACAACGCCGCCAAGGTTGCCGAAGCCACTGGCACGCCGTTCCTGATCCTCGACTGCAACGCACCGCAAGCAGTCGTCGAGAGCTGGCTGGCGACGCGTCAGGCAGATAAAAAAGATCCGTCCGACGCAACGCTGGCCGTGATCGAAGCGCAGCAAGCCAATCGCGAAGCGCTGAGCCCGGAAGAAATTCTGCGCAGCAAACGTGTACAGACCAACGAATCCGGGACTCTGGACACCGTTGTCGCGCAGATCCGTCAGCGCCTGCCAGGTCTGTAAGAAACTATTTCGGCCGTGACGCCCTCGCTGGCTTCACGGCCGCCAAATAGTGGCACTATACTGGCGTCATAAAACCAACAGGTGATGTGACATGAGCCAGCCGAAACTTCTCGACACCCCGCTGTATGCCTTGCTGCACAAAGACGACATAACCGGTTTCAACAACGAGCGCCCGCAAGACGGCCCGATCGATATGGTCGGTGGCGATTTTCGGGGGCTCGACCTGCGTGAACTGAACGCCGATGGCGTGGATTTCCGGGACGCCTACTTCCGTTCCGCCGATCTGCGTGGCATCGATTTCCGTCAAGCGGCGCTGGAAGGCGCGAGCCTGGCCCATGCGCAAATCTCCGGCGCCTACTTTCCGCCCGAGCTGAGTGCCGACGAGATTCTGATGTCGATGAATTTCGGCACCCGCCTGCGCTACCGCACGCGCTAACCCGCGAAACACCCTGAACCTGTCCAGCGCCCCCGCTTTGCGCTGGACTGCGTGACTTTAGAATTCCCCCTACACCCTTCCCGACTTCTATCCCACTGAAATATCAGACCGGGCTTAGAAGCGTTTGCGTCGAATCCGACCAAAGAACCACGCTTTTCCTACTGATGACTACACTCCTGAGAAGCTCGCCCACGCACCGTTCGGCCAACGCAAGGAGGCTTGATGAATGATGAACTGCAACACCTGAAGAATCTTGGCAAGACGTCGGCGCAATGGCTGCATGCCGTGGGCATCCACAGCGCCTCGGACTTGCGTCGCCTGGGGGCGGTGGACGCCTACCGAGCCGTGCGCACTCGCGGCTTCCGGGCGTCGAAGGTGTTGCTGTATGCAATCGAGGGCGCGTTGATGGATGTGCACTGGAACGACATTCCCGCCGAACGCAAAGATGCACTGAACAAACAGCTCGATGCCATTTCTGCTCGCCACAAGAACTGAATGGGTGCCTGAACCATGTACCTGCTCGGGGAGCAATCGGCGCAGACCGACACATTGATCAACCATTTGCAGAAACTGCCGGCGCAATGGCTTGAGGCAGTTGAGCCGTGCGGGCCGCTGCTGGAACTGGCAGGCGCCGAGGACCTGCTGACGGAGTTGCCTGAGGATCAACTGTTCCTGCTGGTCGAAGGGGTGATCACCGGCTATTTCGCCGGGCGGCCGCTGTTCTACTGGCAGGAAGGTGACCTGATCGGCTTGCAGCGCGGTACGCAATGGGCAGATTGCCGCTTGAGCGCGCAGAGCCCGCTGCGGTTACTGCCCTATCGCCGCAGCGATCTGTTTGCGCAGGTGCAATGCGAGCCGCTTCTGAACTACCTGCTCGGGCAAATGGCACTACTTGCCCACGCGGTTGCAGAACTCAAACCGCGTGAATTTCGCAGCACCAATGGTTTCAAACGGGTACCGGCCGGCGAAGTGTTGATTCACCAGGGCGATGAAGCGGATCACGTCTTCGTCATCATTGCGGGGCACGCCGAAGCGTTCGTCGATGGACACAAGGTCGGCGAAGTGCCCAAGGACGAGATCTTCGGAGCGATGGCGGTGTTCACCCGCGAGCCGCGCAATGCCACGGTCATCGCCAGCGAGCCAAGTACCGTAATGTTGCTCCCCGGCGAGCAGTTTCTAAGCCTGACCCGTACTAATCCAAAAATCGCCCACAGCTTGATCGAGAGCATGGCGCGGCGTATCGACCAGCTCAACAAGCAACTGACCGCCTCCAGAACTGCCACCTGACGCCCAGCGTTTGCAGGGCATTGCGGCCATTTCCAAGACAGATCAAAACAAATCAAAAAACAGCTGTTGACTTGGTAATGAGAATCGCTATGATTATCACAACTGGTCGCGAGATCAGTCGATATTCTGAAAAGCCCTTGGTTCGGACTCTCAGATTATCTCCTCATCAGGCTAATCACGGTTATTTGACCCGGTTTTTACCGGGTCTTTTTTTGCCCGCAACAAAGTCATTTGCCGAACTGTTTACGCATCTCGGCGCAGTAATCCTGCGGCGCTTTGGCCGGAGTGAACCAGACGTAGTCGGCCATAGCAGGCGTGATCTGACTGCCCTGCTCCGCGAGCATCAGCACGGTCGGCGCTTCAGGCGCCCCCAGGTCGAGCGCATGCAGCGGCACGCCGACATTTTTGCGCGCGTGAAATCCACCGGCCAATAAAAGTGCGGGGGCGGGCGCGTCTAATAAACGCGTTGCCATGCGCCGATCTCTTTGTTGCTGGACGGCGAGCATGGCCGGCATTTGCGATTGGGGGAGCAAGCCACAGTGGGAATCACTGATCTCACCCAGTAACTCGGATTTCACCGTCGCAGCATTACTGCGGGTGCCATCCAACACGGGTGGATTGCGATAAACAGCGCGAATTTCACTGTTATCAAGATTGGCGTCCAGTAGCAGATAAGGCTGCGTCAGGGCGAAACGAACAATCGGGCCATACAGATTCCAGTCCCAACCGTCCTGCCAGGCCAATGCCGCTGGAATATCGTTTGGTGGCGGCGATGCATGACGCACCTGATCAACCCGCACCTGCTGATCCGGCGTGAGCATTTCCAGCAACAAACTGCCTTGAGGCCGCGTTCGTCCAAGGTCCTGCAATAGCCACAACTCAACAGCATGGTGATCGGCATTGTCATGTTGTTCGCCAATGATCACCCGCGCCGGTTTGCTTAACTGCGCCAGCAGCTCCTGCGCGGTAATCACTTCGCCGTTGCGCAGATCGCGGATTTCGCCCGCAACCGGTGGCGGCGGCACGTGCTGACAGCCGCCGAGCAACAACACCACCAACAGCAAAATCCTGCGCATGCCTGCACCTCGATGACGTGATCAGCGGGCGATGATCAGCGGATGCCCGCGTTCCGGGTGCGGCTGCACCAGCACTTCAAGCCCGAACACTGCCTTTAGCGGCTCCGGACGCAGCACCACTTGCGGCGAATCCAGCGCCACCGGCCGCCCATCCTGCAGCAGCAACAAGCGATCACAATAGCGCGCCGCCAGATTCAGATCATGCAGGATCACCAGCACCGCCGCGCCGCGATCAGCAAACTCGCGCACCGCTTGCAGCGTGGTGTGCTGATGCAAAGGATCGAGCATCGAAGTCGGTTCATCCAGCAGCAACGTCTGCCCAACCTGCCCCGGCCAGAGCTGCGCCAGCACCCGCGCCAGATGCACGCGCTGACGTTCGCCGCCGGACAACGCCAGATAGCTGCGACCACTCAGATGAGCCGCGTCCGCCGCATCGAGTGCCGCCGCAATAATCTCGTCATCGCGCACCCGACCGCTTTGATACGGCAAACGGCCCATGCCTACGACTTCTTCCACGCGAAAGGCGAAGTCCAGGGTCGAAACCTGTGGCAACACCGCCAGACGCTGCGCGCGCTGCGGACCACTCCAATGACTCAATGCTTTACCGTCGAGCAGAACCTCGCCCTCACTAGCCGCAAGTTCACCGCACAGCGCCCCAAGCAACGTGCTTTTGCCAGCACCATTTGGCCCCAGCACTCCAAGCACTTCGCCCGGTTCAAGTTGCAGACTGACATCGGCCAGCACGGTTTTGCGGCCACGACGGATGTGCAGATTGTGCGCACTCAACATCAGGCACGCCCTCGCAGCAGCAAAAACAGAAAGAACGGCGCACCAATAAACGCCGTGACAATCCCGATCGGCAGCTCCGCCGGCGCCAGCGCCAGGCGCGCCACCAGATCGGCGAGTAGCAACAGACTCGCCCCCGCCAGCACCGAGGCTGGCAGCAATACCCGATGATCCGGCCCGGCAAGCAAGCGCAGCAGATGTGGCACCACCAACCCGACAAACCCGATCATCCCTGCCGCCGCCACAGCCGCGCCAACGCCCAGCGCGGTACAGAACACCAGTTCACGCTTGAGCCGTTCCACATCAATACCCAGATGCCCGGCTTCCGACTCACCCAAAAGCAGCGCATTCAAAGCCTTGGCCCGACGCGGCAACCACAGCGCCACACCGGCACTGATGATCAGCAGCGGCCACAAGCGCGCGTAACTGGCGCCGTTGAGGCTGCCGAGATTCCAGAACGTCAACGTACGCAGCGTCGCGTCATCGGCCAGATAAGTAAAAAGCCCCACCGCAGAACCGGCAAGCGCCGTCAGGGCGATCCCCGCCAGCAACATGGTCGCGACATTGGTCTGGCCATTGCGCCGACCGAGGCGATACACCAACGCCGTCACCCCAAGCCCACCGAGAAACGCACACGCCGACAACAGATACGGCCCAAACCATTCCGGCAAGCCACCGAAAAACGAGCCGCCAACAATCGCCACCGCCGCACCCAACGCCGCGCCACTGGAAACCCCGACCAAACCGGGATCGGCCAAAGGATTGCGAAACAAGCCCTGCATCGCCACCCCGGACAGCGCCAACACACCGCCCACCGCCAGCCCCAGCAGCGTTCGCGGCAGACGAATCTGCCCGAGAATCAGCTCAGCCTGCTCCAGCCCGTCCGGCGCCAGCGGCACGCCGATCATCCGCAGTGCAGCGCGCAAAGTGTCGAAAAGCGGCAGACTGACCGGCCCCAACGCCAGCGACAGCCAGATAGCCACCAGACACAACAGCGTCAGGCCGATGAATAGGGTACGGGGTTTGACCAGTGTGGTCATTGGCCGCTCTGGTTCGGGTAGAAAGCGTCAGACAGGCTTTTCAGCGCCGCCGGCAAACGTGGCCCGAGTCCACCCACCAGCAGCGTCGGATCCAGCTCCAACACGCGTCCGGACTTGGCTGCACGGCTGGAATTGAGAATCGGATTTTCCTTGAACAACGCCGCTTTCGCCGCATCACCAGTCAATGCACGATCGGACACCACCAGCACTTCAGGATCGAGGCTGGCCAATGATTCCACGGAAAACGGTTTATAGCCGGTATGAGTCGCGAGGTTATGGCCTCCGGCCTGTTGCAGCAGCCAGTCAGCGGCAGTGTCCTTGCCGGCGATCAGCGGCTTGCCACCAGCGTGTCCCAGCAACAAGAGAACACCCGGTGCTTTCGCTTTGACTTGGGCGGCAATGACTCGGGACGTCTGCGCGTCGAGTTGCTGCTGATAACTTTGCAGCAGTTGCGCGGCCTGCGGTTCAGCGCCGAGCAGTTGACCCAAGTGGGTAACATTCTTCTGCAGCGTTGGAAAATCAGGCTGCGCCGAGAACAATTCAACCCTCACCCCGGCAGCGCGCACTTGCGAGATGACTGGCGGTGGCCCCATCTCCTCGGTGCCGATCAAAATCTGCGGGCGCAAACTGAGAATGCCTTCAGCCGAAAGACTGCGCTGATAGCCAATACTCGGCAGCGCTTTCAAAGAATCGGGATGCTGGCTAGTAGTGTCGACGCCTACCAGTTTCGCCTCGCCGCCCAACGCGCTGACCCACTCTGACAACGCGCCGCCAGCGCTGACCCAACGTTGCGGCAGATCGGCGGCTGTAGCCTGCTGGCTGACGAAAAGTGCGGCACACAGCGCAGCAATGCGGGAACTCAGGCGCATACACGACTTCCTTGAAGGTTTTCCCGGGCAGCGAATTGGCGAGCCAAGTATCCTCGGCATCGGCCACCGCGCAGCGGGCGAAGGCGGCCATTTGATAATTGTTTGCATTTAAACGTCAAGCTCGGACATATCCCGACACGACACTTGAGGATAGCCATGAAGTTTCTATGCACGGGCGCCGATCTGGCCGAAGCTGCCAGCCGCGGTTTCGATATCGACGGTAATAAACTGTTTGCCGTGCGTCGTGCAGGCCAGGTCTACGTTTATCTCAACCGTTGCCCCCACCGTGGCGTCGGCCTTGAATGGCAGCCCGACCAGTTTCTCGACCCTAGCAACAGCCTGATCCAGTGCGCCACCCATGGCGCACTGTTTCTGATCGAGGACGGTGAGTGCGTGTCCGGGCCGTGCGCCGGGCAATCGCTGAGCGCCGTGCCTTGTCGCGAAGACGCGCAAGGCTTGTGGGTCGATGTTTAACCGTTGAGCAACACGTCCAGACGGCGGTCGATGACGATTTCCTCATGGGTCAGGCGCACGCCGTAGGCCAGCACTTCAACACCGCTGGCCACCGCTTCGCGCAGCGCATCGGCGTAGGCCGAATCGATTTCACTGGCCGGGCGCACCGCCTCAATCCCCGTGAGATTGACGCAATACAACTGGACCGCCCGAATGCCATCGCGGGCCAGGTGCGCCAATTCCCTTAAATGCTTGGCGCCACGCTGGGTCACCGCATCCGGAAACGCCGCTACCGCAGTGCCATCGAAGCCCAAGGTGACACTTTTCACTTCGACATAGGCCGGGCCGCTCGGGTAATCGAGACGGAAATCGATGCGGCTGTTTTCCTGCCCGTAAGCCACTTCGCGCTTCAAAGCGGTAAAGCCGTTCAGCTCGCTGATAACCCCGGCCTGCAAAGCTTCTTCGACCAGCGTATTGGCGCGGCCGGTATTCACGCAAAACAGCCGTCCCTGCGGGGTTTCGCCAATTTCCCAAGTGCCGGGCAATTTGCGCTTGGGGTCATTCGAGCGACTGAACCAGACCTGCCCGCCTTCGACCTGACAATTGAGCATCGAGCCGGTGTTCGGACAGTGAATGGTCAGCATCTCGCCGCTAACGGTCTCGATATCGGTGAGAAAACGCTTGTAACGTCGGATCAGCCGCGCTTGTTCGAGGGGAGGATGAAAGCGCATCAGCCTTGCCAACTTTTCAAGCCGCGCGCGATGCGCTCCACCGCTTCCTGAAGGCGCGGGAGGTTTTGCGTGTAGGCGAAACGCACATGGTGGCTGGCCTGATAGCGACCGAAATCCAGTCCCGGTGTGAACGCCACATGCTCGGTTTCGAGGAAATGTCGGCAGAACGCGAAGGCATCGCCGCCGAACTTGCTGATATCCGCGTACAGGTAGAACGCGCCCTCCGGCTCCACGGCGATGTTGAAACCCAGTTCGCGCAGCGCCGGCAGCAGGAAGTCGCGGCGACGGCCGAATTCGGCGCGGCGTTCTTCGAGGATGGCGATGGTCTGCGGCTCGAAACACGCCAGTGCCGCGTATTGCGCCATGCTTGGTGCGCTGATGTAGAGGTTCTGCGCCAGTTTTTCCAGTTCGCTGACCGCGGCGTCCGGCGCCACCAGCCAGCCGAGGCGCCAACCGGTCATGCCGAAATACTTGGAGAAACTGTTGAGCACGAAGGCGCTGTCATCGACTTCCAGCACGCTCGCGGCATCGGTGCCATAGGTCAGGCCGTGATAGATCTCGTCCACCACCAGATGACCATGATGCGCCTTGATGGCTGTGGATAACTTCGCCAACTCATCGCGAGTCAGGATCGTGCCGGTGGGGTTGGCCGGCGATGCGACCAGCGCGCCAACGCTGTCATTGTCCCAATGTCGGTCGATCAGATCCGGTGTCAGTTGATAACGCACGTCCGGACCGACAGGAACAAGTTGCGCCGCGCCTTCGACCAGACGCAGGAAGTGGCGGTTACACGGATAACCCGGATCAGCCAGCAACCAGTGCTTACCCGGATCAACCAGCAACGCGCTGGTCAGCAGCAATGCACCGGAACCACCGGGGGTGATCAGAATCCGCCGTGGATCGATATTCAGGCCATATCGCGTCTGGTAGAAACCGGCGATCGCCTCGCGCAGTTCAGGAATGCCACGGGCGGCGGTGTAGCGAGTTTTGCCCGCCGTCAGCGCCTCTTGCCCGGCGCGAATGATCGGCTCGGCGGTGGTGAAGTCCGGCTCGCCGATTTCCAGGTGGATCACGTCGTGCCCTTCGGCCTGCAATTCATTGGCCCGCGCCAGCAACGCCATGACATGGAACGGTTCGATCGCACGACTGCGCGCACTGTAGGGCTGAGCCATTGGCCTTCCTTCGACGGGGGTAAAAAAAACGATTCTAACCGTCTCCCGGAACGAGCGAGAACCCGCAGCGGTCACAGCCTCAAGAACGCTGGACTGTAACGATACGAACGTACGCTCCAGGATTGACTAAAATCAGTGATTGAACAGGTCTTCCACACCGTCAGACATAGCTTGCCCAACAATTGCAAGCGCCACCCGCCGGGGCTTCGACATCCGGGAGTAGCGCGGGCCGAATTGATCTGGTAAGTTCGCCCGCTTGCAGCCGCAGGGCCGGCAGGTGTCGGTGATGGAGCAATCCTGCGCAATGGATTACAAGAGTAGAGGCGGTCCATTTCATGCCCACCCAAGCAAAGCAACAGGCTAACCAATCGCTCAGCGGTTTCGAACCTTATGTTCCGAAAGCTGGCGAAGAGTACATGGGCGCCCCCATGCGCGCGCACTTCTCCAAGATCCTGACCAAGTGGAAACTCGACTTGATGCAGGAAGTCGACCGCACGGTTGATCACATGAAGGACGAAGCGGCCAACTTCCCTGACCCGGCCGACCGTGCGAGTCAGGAAGAAGAGTTCGCCCTTGAACTGCGCGCCCGCGACCGCGAGCGCAAGCTGATCAAGAAGATCGACAAGACCCTTCAGTTGATCGAAGACGGCGAGTATGGCTGGTGCGACTCTTGCGGCATCGAGATCGGCGTCAAGCGCCTCGAAGCCCGTCCTACCGCCGACATGTGCGTGGACTGCAAGAATCTGGCTGAAATCAAGGAAAAGCAGGTCGGCAAGTAATTCCGAACTGAACGAGAAACGGAGCGTGCGAACGCTCCGTTTTTGTTTCTGCTGTTTTTGACTCTCACAAATAACATCGCCGCCATGACTGCCAAAAATCCCCCCGCCTACATCGGACGCTTCGCCCCGACCCCCAGTGGACATCTGCACTTCGGTTCGCTGGTTGCCGCACTGGCTTCGTATCTTGACGCGCGCTCGGTCGGCGGCCGCTGGCTGGTGCGCATGGAAGATCTCGACCCTCCGCGCGAAGAACCCGGCGCGCAGGCGGCAATCCTCAAGGCGCTGGAAAGCTACGGTTTCGAGTGGGATGGCGAGATGGTGCGCCAGAGTGATCGGCACGACGCCTACGCCGAAGTACTCAATAGCCTGTTCAATCATGGCCTGGCGTACGCCTGCACCTGCTCGCGCAAACAACTCGAGCCGTATCACGGCATTTATCCGGGGTTGTGCCGCAATGCCGGCCACGGACAGGACGACGCCGCGATCCGCCTGCGCGTGCCGGAGCTGGAATACCACTTCATCGACCGCGTGCAGGGCGAATTTCGTCAGCACCTGGGCCGCGACGTCGGTGATTTCGTAATTCGCCGCCGCGACGGTCTCTACGCCTATCAACTGGCCGTGGTGCTGGATGATGCCTGGCAAGGTATCACCGACATTGTGCGCGGCGCCGATCTGCTCGACTCGACGCCACGTCAGCTGTATTTGCAGGAACTGTTGGGCTTGCGTCAGCCACGCTATCTGCACCTGCCGCTGATCACCCAGCCGGACGGCAACAAGCTCGGCAAGTCCTACCGTTCGCCGCCGCTGGAGGCCGATCAGGCCACGCCTTTGTTGCTGCGGGCGTTGCGCGCGCTCGGTCAAAACCCGGGCATGGAACTGGCCCACGCCACACCGCAGGAACTGCTGATCTGGGGCAGCGCTCACTGGGACGCGGCGAAGATCCCGCGCACGCTGACGCTACCTGAAGCACAACTGTCATGACGGCGCTTGCAGTGGCGCGCCCATCCGTTACCATCGCCGCACGTTTTCGGGCACGCACATAAAAAAGAGAGGCCGGGATGTACATCTATCGCTTGGTCCTGCTTCTGGTCGTGGGGATCTACCTGTTTTCTCCGGCCATCATGGATTGGTGGATCGACGCCACGGGCGCCTGGTATCGCCCGTATCTGCTGTGGCTGATTCTGATCGTCGTGACCTTCATCCTGCAGAGCCAAAAAGATGCCGATGAGCTTTAGTCTGACCCAGATGCTGCTGATCAGCGCCGCCTACCTGGCTGCACTGTTCGGCGTGGCCTGGATCAGTGAGCGTGGAATGATTCCACGGGCGATCATTCGCCATCCTCTGACTTACACCCTGTCGCTGGGCGTTTACGCCAGTGCCTGGGCGTTCTATGGCACGGTCGGTCTGGCCTATCAGTACGGCTACGGCTTTCTCTCGAGTTATCTCGGCGTCTCCGGCGCGTTTCTGCTGGCGCCGGTGTTGCTGTATCCGATCCTGAAAATCACCCGCACCTATCAACTGTCGTCGCTGGCCGATCTGTTTGCCTTTCGCTTTCGCAGCACCTGGGCCGGCGCTCTGACCACGATCTTCATGCTGATCGGCGTGTTGCCGTTGTTGGCGTTGCAGATTCAAGCGGTAGCCGACTCGATCGGCATCCTTACCGGCGAACCGGTGCAGAACCGTGTGGCGCTGGCGTTCTGTGCGCTGATTATTCTGTTCACGATCTTCTTCGGCTCGCGCCACATCGCCACCCGCGAAAAACACGAAGGGCTGGTGTTTGCGATTGCTTTCGAATCGGTGATCAAACTGATTGCCATCGGCGGCGTCGGCCTCTACGCCCTGTACGGCGTGTTCGACGGCCCGCAGCAACTTGAACTGTGGCTACTGCAGAACCAGACCGCCCTCGCCGCCCTGCACACGCCTTTGCAGGAAGGCCCGTGGCGCACGTTGTTGCTGGTGTTCTTCGCCTCGGCCATCGTGATGCCGCACATGTATCACATGACCTTCACTGAAAACCTCAACCCGCGCTCGCTGGTCAGTGCGAGCTGGGGTCTGCCGCTGTTCCTGCTGCTGATGAGTCTGGCCGTACCGCTGATTCTCTGGGCCGGGCTGAAACTCGGCGCCACGACCAATCCGGAATACTTCACCCTCGGTATTGGCATCGCCGCCAACAGCAAGTCGCTGGCGTTGCTGGCTTATGTCGGCGGCCTTTCGGCGGCCAGCGGTCTGATCATCGTTACCACGCTGGCGTTGTCCGGCATGGCGCTGAACCACTTGGTGCTGCCGCTGTATCAGCCACCGGCCGAGGGCAATATCTATCGCTGGTTGAAATGGACCCGCCGGGCGCTGATCGTTGCGATCATCATGGCCGGTTTCGGCTTCTATCTGATGCTCGGCGCCGAGCAGGATCTGGCCAACCTCGGCATCGTCGCGTTCGTCGCCACCCTGCAATTCCTGCCGGGCGTGCTGTCGGTGCTGTACTGGCCGACTGCCAACCGTCGCGGCTTTATCGCCGGTCTGCTCGCGGGGATTCTGGTGTGGGTGGTGACCATGCTGCTGCCGCTGGTCGGCAATCTGCAGGGTTTCTATATTCCGCTGTTGAACATGATCTACGTGCTCGACGACACCAGTTGGCACATGGCGGCGATTGCTTCGCTGGCTGCCAACGTGCTGATGTTCACGCTGATCTCGCTGTTCACCAACGCCAGCCCCGAAGAAGCCAGCGCGGCCGAGGCCTGCGCGGTGGATAACGTGCGCCGCCCGCAACGTCGCGAGCTGCACGCCGCATCGCCGCAGGAATTCGCCACGCAACTGGCCAAACCGTTGGGCGCCAAAGCAGCGCAGAAAGAAGTCGAACAAGCGCTGCGTGACCTTTATCTGCCGTTCGACGAGCGCCGGCCGTACGCCTTGCGTCGTCTGCGCGATCGCATTGAGGCCAACCTGTCCGGCCTGATGGGCCCGAGTGTTGCGCAGGACATGGTGGAAACCTTCCTGCCCTACAAGGCCGGCGGCGAAAACTACGTTACCGAAGACATTCACTTTATCGAGAGCAGGCTTGAGGATTACCACTCGCGCCTGACCGGCCTCGCCGCCGAACTCGACGCCCTGCGCCGCTACCACCGCCAGACCCTGCAGGAACTGCCGATGGGCGTCTGCTCGCTGGCCAAGGATCAAGAGATCCTGATGTGGAACAAAGCCATGGAAGAGCTGACCGGGATCGCCGCGCAACGCGTGGTCGGTTCGCGCCTGAGCACCATCGCCGATCCGTGGAAAGAATTGCTGCAAGGCTTCATCAATCTGCCGGACGAGCATTTGCACAAGCAACATCTGGCGCTCGACGGCCAGACCCGTTGGCTGAATCTGCACAAGGCCGCCATCGATGAGCCGTTGGCGCCGGGTAACAGTGGTCTGGTATTGCTGGTGGAAGACCTGACCGAAACGCAGATGCTCGAAGACAAACTCGTGCATTCGGAGCGGCTGGCCAGCATCGGCCGACTCGCGGCCGGTGTGGCTCACGAGATCGGCAACCCGATCACCGGCATCGCCTGTCTGGCGCAGAACCTGCGCGAAGAGCGCGAAGATGACAGCGAGCTGACTGAGATCAGCGGGCAGATTCTCGAGCAGACCAAACGCGTATCACGCATCGTGCAGTCGTTGATGAGCTTTGCCCACGCTGGCAGCCATCAGCACAGCGACGAGCCCGTCTGTCTGGCCGAAGTCGCGCAGGATGCAATCGGTCTGCTGGCGCTGAACCGACGTAATTTCGAAGTGCAGTTCTATAACCTGTGCGACCCGGATCACTGGGTCGAAGGCGACCCGCAGCGGCTCGCCCAGGTGTTGATCAATCTGCTCTCCAACGCTCGTGACGCCTCGCCTGCCGGCAGTGCGGTACGCGTGAAGAGCGAAGCCGGCGAACACACGGTCGATCTGATCGTCGAGGACGAAGGCAGCGGTATTCCGAAGAACATCATGGACAGATTGTTCGAACCCTTCTTCACCACCAAGGATCCTGGCGAAGGCACCGGTCTGGGCCTTGCACTGGTCTATTCCATCGTTGAAGAGCATTATGGACAAATCACCATCGACAGCCCGGCTGATGTCTTGAGCCAGCGCGGCACCCGAATCCGGGTGACATTGCCGCGTCATGTCGAAGCGACGTCCGCTGTGAACTGAGACCGTCGAGAGTATCGAATCAATGCCGCACATTTTGATCGTCGAAGACGAAACAATTATCCGCTCCGCCTTGCGCCGCCTGCTGGAACGTAACCAGTATCAGGTCAGCGAAGCCGGTTCAGTGCAGGAAGCACAAGAACGCTTCACCATTCCAACATTCGATCTGATCGTCAGCGATCTGCGCCTGCCAGGTGCGCCAGGCACCGAGTTGATCAAGCTTGGCCAGGGCACTCCGGTGCTGATCATGACCAGTTACGCCAGCCTGCGTTCAGCAGTCGATTCGATGAAAATGGGCGCGGTCGACTACATCGCCAAGCCTTTCGACCACGATGAAATGCTGCAAGCCGTCGCGCGCATCCTGCGCGATCGTCAATCGGCACCGGCGGCGGGTGAAAGTGTTACCGCCAAACCTGCCAATGGCAGCGGCAAATCCGCCGTCGATAATAGTAACGGCGAGATTGGCATCATCGGTTCGTGCCCGCCGATGCAGGATCTGTACAGCAAGATCCGCAAAGTCGCGCCAACCGATTCCAATGTATTGATCCAGGGCGAATCCGGCACCGGTAAAGAACTGGTGGCCCGCGCCCTGCACAACCTGTCGAAACGCGCCAAGGCACCGATGATTTCGGTGAACTGCGCGGCGATCCCGGAAAGCCTGATCGAGTCCGAATTGTTCGGCCACGAGAAAGGTGCGTTCACTGGCGCCAGCGCCGGTCGCGCCGGTCTGGTGGAAGCAGCGGATGGCGGCACGTTGTTCCTCGATGAAATCGGCGAACTGCCGCTCGAAGCTCAGGCACGCCTGCTGCGCGTGTTGCAGGAAGGCGAGATTCGCCGCGTCGGCTCGGTGCAATCACAGAAAGTCGATGTGCGTCTGATCGCCGCGACTCACCGTGACCTCAAGAGCCTGGCGAAAATCGGCCAGTTCCGCGAAGACTTGTATTACCGCTTGCACGTGATCGCGCTGAAATTGCCGGCCCTGCGCGAGCGTGGCGCCGACGTCAACGAAATCGCCACGGCGTTCCTTGCTCGTCAGAGCGCGCGCATCAACCGTACCGACCTGAAATTTGCTGCCGATGCCGAACAGGCGATCCGGCACTATTCCTGGCCAGGTAACGTGCGTGAGCTGGAAAACGCTGTCGAGCGCGCGGTGATCCTCAGCGAAAGCCCGGAAATTTCCGCCGAGCTACTGGGCATCGATATCGAGCTGAGCGATCTCGACGATGACGAGTTCATCGGTTTGCCGGCGCAAACCGGCGGTAACACCAGCAACAGTAGCCACGAGCCAACCGAAGATCTGTCGCTGGAAGACTACTTCCAGCACTTCGTGCTTGAGCATCAGGACCACATGACCGAGACCGAACTGGCGCGCAAATTGGGCGTCAGCCGCAAATGTCTGTGGGAACGCCGTCAGCGTCTGGGCATTCCACGGCGCAAGACCGGGGTCGCCAGCGAGAGCTGAATGTCACCTGTATCGTGTGCGAGTAACGCTTGAAGATGTGAAAAAACTGTTACCTCGGTTTTTCCACGTAACAGAAGCCGGGGTTATCGGTAACGAAACCCCGGCTTTTTTTCGCCCCGAGAAAACGGTTATATCGACCTAACCCTTTGTTTTGCTGGGTTTCGCAAAAGTTGGCACGCCCCCTGCTATATGTTTGGTACAAGAACAATAACAAGCAATGCACAAGACAATAAAAATAAGACGAATCGACTCACGCACAATAAAAACAAGACGGCGAGAGGCGCAGCTAACTGATTCTTTTGGAGAGGCGTTGTATTTGGGGCTTGCCCCACGACCAGGCCGAGAACAACAAAAACTGTCCTAAGACAGAGCCTGTACTGGTTGGATCGAGAGATCACTGCAATTCAGCGACCAAAGCAATCCGTTTGCTCTTGGCTCCCGATTGGGAGGGCCATGAAGCAAAAGCTTCATGGCAAGGGCACTCAACAAAAACAAGAAGCCCGAATCAATAATAAAAAGAGCACGCAACTACTTCTTGGGGAGCTTCGGCTCCCCTTGTAGTTTCTCCTCCGCGATAAAATCTCCCCTCCCAGACGACTCGACGCCTTTAGCCTGCGGCTTGCAGCTCGAATCAGCCATGCCCTACACCATCCCTCGACTAAATGCTAGAATCCCGGCCCATCATGCGGTCATTCTTTGGTCTGGCCGAACATTCCTTCAAACAGTGCATCCCATGCTGAAGAAGTTGTTCCAGTCATTCCGAACTCCCGTTCGTCGTACACAACACATCCGTAGCACGCCTGAAGTTCTCAACAGCGGGCAACACTCGCTGCAAAAGGGCCAGTTCAGCCGTTACGCGGTCAATATCGTCGAACGCCTGCAGGGCGCCGGCTACCAGGCGTATCTGGTTGGCGGTTGCGTGCGCGACATGCTTTTGGGTATCACACCCAAAGACTTCGACGTCGCCACCAGTGCCACCCCCGAGCAAGTGCGTGCCGAATTCCGCAATGCGCGGATCATCGGTCGGCGCTTCAAACTGGTGCACATTCATTTCGGTCGCGAAATCATTGAAGTCGCGACCTTCCGCGCAAATCACCCGGTCAACGATGACGACGAAGACAGCAATCAGTCTTCGCGTAACGAGAGCGGGCGGATTCTGCGCGACAACGTTTACGGCACTCTGGAAGAGGACGCGCAACGCCGCGACTTCACCATCAACGCCCTGTATTACGATCCGGTCAGTGAGCGCATCCTCGATTACGCCAACGGCGTACACGACATTCGCAATCACCTGATTCGTCTGATCGGCGACCCGAAGCAGCGTTACCAGGAAGACCCGGTACGCATGCTGCGCGCCGTGCGTTTCGCCGCCAAGCTCAACTTTGGCATCGAAAAACACACGGTGCAGCCGATCCGTGAACTGGCGCCAATGCTGCGTGAGATTCCGTCAGCGCGGCTGTTCGAGGAAGTGCTCAAACTGTTCCTCTCCGGCCACGCGGCGATCACCTTCGAAATGCTGGTCGATCTGCAACTGTTTGCGCCGTTGTTCCCGGCCAGTGCCGACGCGCTGGAACACAACCCGGAATACACCCACACGCTGATCAGCGAAGCGCTGTCCAACACCGACCTGCGGATCAAGCAGAACAAACCGGTGACTCCGGCGTTCCTGTTTGCCGCAATGCTCTGGCCTGCCCTGCCAGCGCGCGTGCTGCGTTTGCAGGAGCGCGGTATGCCGCCGATTCCGGCGATGCAGGAAGCGGCTCATGAGCTGATCGCCGAGCAGTGCCAACGGATTGCGATTCCGAAACGTTTCACCATGCCGATCCGCGAGATCTGGGACATGCAGGAACGTCTGCCGCGGCGCAGTGGCAAACGCGCCGATCTGTTGCTGGACAACCCGCGCTTCCGTGCCGGCTACGACTTCCTGCTGCTGCGCGAAAGCGCCGGCGAGCAGACCGATGGCTTGGGCGAATGGTGGACTGACTATCAGGATGCCAACGACAGCGAACGTCGCGACATGATCCGCGACCTCAGCGGCAAAGGCGATGATGCCAGCGGTGCGCCACGCAAACGTCGACGCAGCAGCGGTTCCAAGCGCAAACGCGCCGGCGCACCGAGCGCTACAGGCGAATAAGCATGGAACGCATCTACATCGGCATGGGCAGCAATCTGGCTGACCCCGCCGAACAATTGCGCAGCGCGCTCGACGCGCTGGAGCAATTGCCGGATACCGCGCTGATCGGTGTTTCGGCCTTCTATCAGAGCGACTCACTGCTGCCGGGCCAACCGCGTTACACCAACGCGGTCGCTGCGCTCGACAGCAGGCTCGCGCCGCTGGATCTGCTGGATGCCTTGCAAGCCATCGAAAACGATCAGGGCCGTGAACGCCTGGAGCGTTGGGGGCCGAGGACGCTGGATCTGGACATTCTGTTGTTCGGTGATCGATTGATCGACGAGCCGCGCTTGAAAGTGCCGCATTATCAGATTCAGGAGCGGGCGTTTGTGTTGTATCCGCTCGCTGAACTGGCTCCCGCCCATCTGCGCCTCGTCGATGGTCGTACCCTCTCCGACCTGCTGGCAGCCTGCCCGTTCGTCGGCCTCGAACGCATCCCCTCCGCCTGATACAACTCCCCTGTAGGAGCTGCCGAAGGCTGCGATCTTTTGATCCTGTTTTTTTAGAAACAAGAGCTAGATCAAAAGATCGCAGCGTGCCGCAGCTCCTACACGGACTGTCGGACAAAATTCGTGCAAATCAGCCCCGCCGCCCCGCTGAATCGCATCAGTAACGCCGGTAACACTCCCCTCGTAACAACGCGGTAACACACGCAATTGACTTCCTGATGTCTCCTCACGACTATAGGCGTCCCGCTGCCGCCAACCCGGCACACACGGGCGCAATCCAGGCCTTATAAGCACGACAAAAAGAGCGTGCGCCTGAGTTAATGAAGAATCACGCGCGTTACTCGCAGTAGTTTCCAGAGCGCCTGAACGAGGATTTTTTACATGCCAGCCATCACCCTGACCACGCTCCAGAGCCTCAAGCAGAAAGGTGAAAAGATCACCATGCTGACCTGCTATGACGCGACCTTCGCCCATGCCTGCAACGAGGCCGGTGTCGAAGTGCTGCTGGTGGGCGACTCCCTCGGCATGGTTCTGCAGGGTCACGACAGCACCCTGCCGGTGACCACTGCGGAAATGGCCTACCACGTTGCCAGCGTCAAACGTGGCAACAGCGATGCATTGATCCTGGCCGACCTGCCGTTCATGGCCAACGCCACCCTCGAACAAACCATGATCAACAGCGCCACGCTGATGCAGGCCGGCGCGCACATGGTCAAAGTCGAAGGCGCACTGTGGCTGGCCGAGTCGATCCGCTTGCTGGCCGAGCGCGGCATTCCTGTCTGCGCGCACATGGGCCTGACCCCACAAGCGGTGAACATTCTCGGCGGCTATAAAGTGCAGGGTCGCAACGAGAACCAGGCGCGGCAGATGCGCGCCGACGCGATCTCGCTGGAACAAGCCGGCGCGGCAATGCTCCTGCTTGAATGCGTGCCGAGTGAACTCGCGGCAGAGATCAGCCAGGCGGTGAAGATTCCGGTAATCGGCATTGGCGCCGGTAGCGCCACTGACGGCCAGGTATTGGTGCTGCACGACATGCTTGGCCTGTCGATCACTGGCCGCGTGCCGAAGTTCGTGAAGAACTTCATGCTCGAGCAGGACACCATTCAAGCCGCGCTGAAGGCTTACGTCAGCGAAGTCAAAAGCGTCACTTTCCCTGGGATCGAACACGGATTCTCTGCATGAACACCGTTAAAACCGTACGCGAACTGCGCGCCGCTGTAGCCCGCGCCCGCAGTGAAGGCAAGCGCATCGGCTTCGTGCCGACCATGGGCAACCTGCACAGCGGCCACGTCGCGCTCGTGACCAAAGCCACGCAACGCGTGGATTTCGTGGTTGCGAGCATTTTCGTCAACCCGCTGCAATTCGGCGCTGGCGAAGATCTCGACAAGTACCCCCGCACGCTCGCGGCGGACCAGGAAAAACTCCTCGAAGCCGGCTGCTCGCTGCTGTTCGCCCCCACCGTTGAGGAGATGTATCCCGACGGTATGGCCGGACAGACCCGCGTCAGCGTGCCGCAACTCTCCGAAGGCCTGTGCGGCGCCAGTCGTCCGGGGCATTTCGAAGGTGTCGCGACGGTGGTCAGCAAGCTGTTCAACATGGTCCAGCCGGATCTGGCGATCTTCGGCCAGAAGGATTTCCAGCAACTGGCGGTGATTCGCGCGCTGGTGCACGACCTGAACATGCCGATCCAGATCATCGGCGAGCCGACCGTGCGTGCTGCCGATGGCTTGGCGCTGTCGTCGCGCAACGGTTTCCTCAGCGAAGAACAACGCGCCGTGGCCCCGGTGGTGTATCGCACGTTGAGCGCCATTGCCGAGTCGATCAAGCAAGGCGAACGCGATTTCCCGGCGCTGATTCAGGCGCAACAGCAACAGCTGGAAGCGGCTGGCCTGCGTCCGGATTACCTGGAAATCCGCCATGCCCTGACCTTGCGTCCGGCGACGGCTGAGGATCGTGATCTGGTGATTCTGGTGGCGGCGTTCCTCGGCACCACACGGTTGATTGACAACCTGCATCTGAATCTCGACACGCCAGCCTGACCGTTTGTCGGTCCCTCGCAGCCACGATGTTAGAAAAGTACCGGAAACTGGTCAGAAGAAGTCAAGACAGATGGCAGCGCGAGGTTTACTGTATTCACCCTGCGCCATTTAATCGTGTCGACGCAGTTGGCGCCTCGCCCAAACATGGCGGGGCCGCCTGATCCGTGTATATAAGGCCGTTCAAGTAAAAAGGAAAATCGCAGCGATGGCGTACTACCGCACTCCTCACGACGTTACCGCTCTGCCCGCCTGGCAAGCGTTGAAAGATCACCGCCAAGCCATGCAGGATTTCAGCATGCGCGAAGCCTTCAACGCCGATCCGCAGCGCTTCAATCAATTCACCCTCAGCAGCTGCGGCCTGTTTCTCGATTATTCGAAGAATTTGATCAACGCCGAGACCCGCAACCTGCTGGTGGGTCTGGCCAATGAAGTCGATTTGAAAGGCGCGATCAAAGCGCTGTTCGACGGCGAAATCGTCAACTCCTCCGAAGGCCGCCCGGCACTGCACACCGCCCTGCGCCGTCCGGTAGGCGACAAGTTGTCGGTCAACGGCGTCAACGTGATGCCTGAAGTGCACAAGGTACTGAACCAGATCACCGATCTCGTGGGCCGCATCCACGATGGTCTGTGGCGCGGCTACACCGAGAAGCCGATCACCGACGTGGTCAACATCGGTATCGGTGGCTCGTTCCTCGGCCCTGAGCTGGTGTCCGAAGCGTTGCTGTCCTACGCGCAGAAAGGCGTGCGTTGCCATTATCTGGCGAACATCGACGGCAGCGAGTTCCACGAACTGACGCAGAAACTGCGCGCCGAAACCACGCTGTTCATCGTTTCGTCGAAGTCGTTCAACACCCTCGAAACCCTGAAAAACGCTCAGGCCGCGCGCGCGTGGTACTTGGCTCAGGGTGGTTCGGAAGCCGAGCTGTATCGTCACTTCATCGCCGTATCGAGCAACAACGCTGCGGCTGTGGCGTTCGGTATCCGCGAAGAAAACATCTTCCCGATGTGGGACTGGGTTGGCGGTCGTTACTCGCTGTGGTCAGCCATCGGTTTGCCGATTGCCTTGGCCATCGGCATGTCCAACTTCAAGGAACTGCTGTCCGGTGCCTACACCATGGACCAGCATTTCCAGAGCGCGCCGTTCGAACAGAACATGCCGGTGCTGCTGGCCCTGCTCGGCGTGTGGTACGGCAACTTCTGGGGCGCGCAGAGCCACGCGATCCTGCCGTACGACCACTACCTGCGCAACATCACCAAGCACTTGCAGCAGCTGGATATGGAATCCAACGGCAAGAGCGTACGTCAGGACGGCACCCCGGTGTCGACCGATACTGGCCCGGTGATCTGGGGCGGCGTCGGCTGCAACGGTCAGCACGCTTACCACCAGTTGCTGCACCAGGGTACCCAACTGATTCCGGCCGACTTCATCGTGCCAATCGTCAGCTTCAACCCGGTCTCCGATCACCATCAGTGGCTGTACGCCAACTGCCTGTCGCAGAGCCAGGCACTGATGCTCGGCAAGACTTTGGGCGAGGCTCAGACCGAGCTGCGCGACAAGGGCATGAGCGAAGAAGACGTGCAGCGAATCGCGCCGCAAAAGGTGATCCCGGGCAACCGTCCGAGCAACACCCTGGTGGTCGAACGCATCAGCCCGCGTCGTCTCGGCGCACTGGTAGCCATGTATGAACACAAAGTGTTCGTGCAAAGCGTGGTCTGGGGCATCAACGCCTTCGATCAATGGGGCGTGGAGCTGGGCAAGGAACTCGGCAAAGGCGTCTACAACCGCCTGGTCGGCAGCGAAGAATCGGTTGCTGAAGACCCGTCTACTCAAGGTCTGATCAACTATTTCCGCGGCCGTCATCGCGGTTGATTTGTTGCTGTGTGGCTGGCTTGAGTAAATGAATGATGAAGAGAGCCCCTGATATTCAGGGGCTTTTTTTGGTCTGAAGTTTGTGGTGACCGGGAGATCGTTTCCCCCTCACCCCAGCCCTCTCCCCCAAAGGGGGAGAGGGGAAAGGGAGCGGATCTCGGTTGTTTTCAGAGCCTGAGTTCGACTCAATATTGCAGGTCGGCGTATAACGCATGACACCTCGGTCAGTCCCCTCTCCCTCCGGGCGGTCCGACGTTTCGGGAGGGCTAGGGTGAGGGGCTCTTGGCTTTGCTGCAGCGCTTGAACCCTTTCCTTCATCGGCGCATCTTTGTCCTTGTCGCAAAACAAGAATAAGGAACCGTCATGTTCGATATCAGCACGTTCCCGCAAGCCGATGCCGTCCGCCGGGCTGCGCAGTTGAGTCAGGACGACTACCGGCGTCTGTACCGCCAATCGATCGAGCACCCCACTGAATTCTGGGCCGAGCAGGCCACGCGTTTTCTCGACTGGAGCAAACCGTGGAAAACCGTCCAGCGCTATGATCTGAAAACCGGTGAAGCCGCATGGTTTGCCGGGGGCAAGCTGAACGTCAGCTACAACTGCATCGACCGCCACCTCGAACAGCGCGGCGATCAGACTGCCTTCATCTGGGAAGGCGACGACCCCGCCGAATCGGCGCAGATCACTTACAAGAAATTGCATCACCACGTCTGCCGCCTGGCCAATGTGCTGAAAAGCCGTGGCGTGAAGAAAGGCGACCGGGTGTGCATCTACATGCCGATGATTCCCGAAGCCGCCTACGCCATGCTCGCCTGCGCGCGAATCGGGGCGATTCATTCGGTGGTGTTCGGGGGTTTCTCTCCGGACTCGTTGCGCGACCGCATCCTCGATGCCGACTGCCGCACCGTGATCACCGCTGACCAAGGCGTGCGCGGCGGCAAGTTCGTGCCACTGAAACAGAATGTCGACAAAGCGCTGCAAAGTTGCCCGGACGTCAGCACGGTGGTGGTAGTCGAGCGCACGCAAGGCGAGGTTGATTGGGTCGAGGGCCGCGACCTCTGGTATCACCAGGCCGTGCGCGATGTCAGCGACGATTGCCCGCCAGAACCGATGGACGCCGAAGACCCACTGTTCATCCTCTATACGTCCGGCAGCACCGGCAAACCCAAAGGCGTGCTGCACACCACCGGCGGCTACTTGCTGCAAGCGGCGATGACTTTCAAATACGTGCTCGATTACCGCGACGGTGAAGTGTTCTGGTGCACCGCCGACGTCGGCTGGGTCACCGGCCACAGTTATATTGTCTACGGCCCGCTGGCGAATGGCGCGACCACGCTGATGTTTGAGGGTGTGCCGAGCTATCCGAGTTCGTCGCGCTTCTGGGAGGTGATCGACAAACACAAGGTCAACATCTTCTACACGGCACCGACCGCCCTGCGCGCGCTGATGCGTGAGGGCGCCGGGCCGTTGCAGGAAACTTCGCGGCAGAGCCTCAGATTACTCGGCAGCGTCGGTGAGCCGATCAACCCGGAAGCGTGGGAATGGTATTTCAACGTGGTCGGCGAGCAGCGCTGCCCGATTGTCGATACGTGGTGGCAGACCGAAACCGGCGGCATCATGCTCAGCCCGCTGGTCAGCGCGCAACGGATCAAACCGGGCTGCGCGACTCAGCCGATGTTCGGCGTGCAACCGGTGTTGCTCGATGAACAGGGCAAGGAAATCAAAGGCGCCGGCAGCGGCGTACTGGCGATCAAGTCCAGTTGGCCGGCGCAGATCCGCAGCGTCTACGGTGATCCGCAGCGCATGGTCGATACCTATTTCAAACCCTACCCCGGCTACTACTTCACCGGTGACGGCGCACGCCGCGACGAGGACGGCGATTACTGGATCACCGGGCGCATCGACGACGTGATCAATGTCTCCGGCCACCGCATCGGGACCGCCGAAGTGGAAAGCGCGCTGGTGCTGCACGACAGCATCGCCGAGGCCGCCGTGGTCGGTTACCCGCACGACGTCAAAGGTCAGGGCATCTATGCCTTCGTTACACCCATGAACGGCGCCGAGCCGAATGACGCCTTGAAAAAACAACTGCTCGAACACGTCAGCAAGGAAATCGGCAGCTTCGCCAAACCGGATCTGATCCAGTGGGCGCCGGCCTTGCCGAAAACCCGTTCAGGCAAGATCATGCGCCGCATCCTGCGCAAGATTGCCTGCAATGAACTCGACAGCCTTGGCGACACTTCGACCCTGGCCGATCCGAGCGTGGTGCAAGGGCTGATCGACACGCGCCTCAACCAGTAAACTGCCCGGCGCGGTCATCCGGCCGCGCCCGCCCTTCACCAATGAGTGGTCATGGAATTCATCCGCAGCCGTATCGAAAACCAACTCATGAGCCTGACCGGTCTGTCCCTCGGTCAGCTCGACCTGGAAAACCCCAAGGGCGATCCGGGCCTGTTCGGTCCGGACTCGATCAGTTGGCAAGTGCACGGCGACTTCAGCAGCATGTTGATTGGCGGTATCAGTGCCTTGCTGCTGCAAGCCTTGCATCCGCTGGCATTGGCCGGGGTCTGGGATCACTCGAATTTCCGTCAGGACATGCTCGGGCGTTTGCGCCGCACCAGTCAGTTCGTATCCGGCACCACGTTCGGCTCGCGCCGCGACGCCGACTGGCTGATCGAGAAAGTGCGCACCATTCACCTGCAAGTGGTCGGCACTGCGCCAGACGGCCGCGCGTATGCGGCCAGCGATCCGGATCTGCTGACCTGGGTGCATGTGGCTGAAGTCAGCAACTTTCTCGCCGCTCATTTGCGCTATCGCAACCCGCAGTTGTCGCTGACGGATCAGGATCGCTATTACGCGGAGATTGCCGTCATCGCCGAACGCCTGGGCGCGCGCGATGTGCCGAAATCCCGCCAGGAAGTCGCCGACTATCTGCAACGCATGCGCCCGCAATTGCTGTGCGACGAACGCAGTCGCGAAGTGCTGCGGCTGTTGCTCGATGCGCCGGCGCCGAGCCGGATGGCGCGGCCGTTTGGCGACTTGATGATGAAGGCCGGCATCGACCTCTTGCCGGACTGGGCCAGCGACATGCTCGATGTGCGCCAGAACCCGTTGCAGCGGCAACTGATCCGCGCCAGCGTCAAGCGCAGTGCGCCAATGCTGCGCTGGGCGATGCGCAATGGCTCAGTGCAGCGGGCCAAGCGGCGGATGGGGCTGAGCTGAGGCGCAGTAACTGCTAAACTCCCGCGCCCCGATTCCCACCAGCAAGGCGCAAGCATGTCTTCCCTGAATCAGGCGCTGCGCGCCGCCCTCGACCAACGCCAGGAACTGCTCGCCGAGCTGCACAGTCAGGGCACTGACTGCTATCGGCTGTTCCATGGCAGCCAGGAAGGCGCCGGTGGCCTGACCATCGACCGCTACGGCCCGCAATTGCTGGTACAAAGTTTCCACCAGACGCTGGAGCTCGCCGACCTGCTGCAACTCCACGCGACGGTGAATGAGGTGTTGGGGCTGCAAACCCTGCTGGTGTACAACGACCGCTCGCGTGGCAACTCGCGCATCGACCGTGAAGACAGCGTCTACCGCGCCGAAGATGCCGCACTGGTGGATATGGTCGGGCACGAATGGGGCTTGAACTACCGCGTGCGCGGACGGCATGCCGGGCAGGATCCGTTGCTGTTCCTTGATCTGCGCAATACGCGCGGTTGGGTCAAGGACCACGCCAAAGGCAAAAGCGTACTCAACCTGTTTGCCTATACCTGCGGCGTTGGCCTGAGCGCTGCGGCCGGCGGCGCCAGCGAAGTGTGCAACCTGGATTTCGCCGAGGGCAATCTGGCGGTCGGCCGTGAGAACGGTCTGCTCAACCCGCAACTGCCGAGCATGCAATTCGTGCAGTCCGACTACTTCCCGGCGATTCGCCAACTGGCCGGCCTGCCGATCAGCCAGCGCCGCGGGCAGAAGCTGCCGAGCTATCCGCGCCTCGAACAGCGCCAATATGATCTGGTGCTGCTCGACCCACCGGCCTGGGCCAAGAGCGCGTTCGGCACCGTCGATTTGCTGCGCGACTATCAAAGCCTGCTCAAACCCGCCCTGCTGAGCACCGCCGACAACGGCGTGCTGATTTGCTGCAACAATCTGGCGAAAGTCAGCATGGACGATTGGCGCGATCAGGTGCTGCGCTGCGCGGAGAAGGCCGGGCGCCCGGTGCGTGAGTGCAGCGTGATGACGCCGGGTCGCGACTTCCCCTCGCTGGATCAGCAGCCGCCGCTGAAAACCCTGATCCTGCAGCTCTGAGGCAGATCCTGGAACTTTGCGACCGAACAATCTGAACAATCCTGTCTACCGTCGGGTACTTCGGAACCGGAATGGCGTGCCATACTCCAAGGCACTCCGATTCAGACAGATGAAGCCGCACATGCCCAAAGGATTGATTCGCGCGATTGGCGCACTGTTGACCGCTCTGGCCCTCTACAGCCTGCTGGGGTTTCTGATTTTGCCGGGCATTGCACTACGGGTGGCCAACCAGCAATTGGCCAACTACGCCACGGTGCCCGCGCACATCCAGCGCATCGAACTCAACCCGTTCAGCCTTGAGGTCACCCTCTGGGGGCTGGTCATCGGCGAGCCGGGCAAGGAACAGGTCGGCTTCGAACGCCTGTACGCCAACCTGCAACTCGACAGCCTGTGGACCAAAGCGCTGCACCTGTCCGATATCGAACTGGATAAACCCAAGACCGAAATTCTCTTCGCCAAGGACGGCAAGCTCAACCTGCTGGGGCTGTTCAAGATCCCGGCGAGCGAGCCGACGCCGGTTGATCCGAACGCCAAACCGTTCCCGCTGCGCATCGAGCGCATCAAGCTGGCCAGCGGCAACGTGCATTTCCAGGACGCGCGCCCGAGCGAACCGATCGAATTTCTCTACGACAAACTCGACTTCGAGTTGAAAAACCTCAGCACCCTGCCCGATGACAACGCCGACATGACGCTGGTCGCCGCCGGCCCCGCTGGCGGCCAGATCGACTGGACCGGCAATTTCAGCCTGATCCCGATCGCCTCCGAAGGTAAGTTGAAAATCACCGACGGCCAGATGAAAGTCTGGTGGCCGTACGTCCGCGACTCGCTGCCGCTGGTGCTGGAAAACGGCGTGCTGAACCTGAGTACCGACTACAAGCTCAACCTGTCGAAACAAACCGAACTGCTGCTGAGCAATGTCGCGGTCAGCGTCGCGCCGTTTGCGATTAAAGCCCCGGACGGTCGGCAGTTGGCGAAGCTTGAGCGCCTCGACATCAGTGAAACCTCGATCGATCTGGCCAAGCAGCAAGTGGTGGTCGGCAAGATCCGCAGCCAGAAACTCGAAACCTGGGCTGCGCTGGAGGCCGACGGCCAACTCGACTGGCAGAAACTGTTCGCCAGCCAGCCGTCGAAGCCTGCCGCCAAAGCCGCCGCCGAACCCAAGAGCACGCCAGCCGCCGCCGACTCGCCGAAGTCCGAGTCAACTGCACCGAGCAAACCGTGGCAAGTGCTGCTCAAGGACGTGCAACTGCGCAATTACCAAGTGCACCTCGCCGACCGCAAGGCACAGCCGCCGGTGGCGTTGGAAGTCGGTCCGCTGAACGTCGATCTGCAAAATTTCGACAGCCTCAATGGCTCGCCTTTCAACCTCAAGCTCGATACGGGCCTGGGCAAGCAAGGCAAGATCAGCGCCGACGGTGTGGTCAATCTGGCGCCAGTGACGGCTCAGCTCAATGTGAAAACCCAGGACATCGACCTGCGTGTCGCCCAGTCCTACATCAACCCGTTCATCAAACTCGAACTGCGCAGCGGCATGCTCGGCAGTGACTTGAAGGTCAATCTGAAAAGCACCGATCCGCTGGCACTCAGCGTCACTGGCCGCGCGCAGATCGATCAACTGCACACCCTCGACACCCTGAAGACCCGTGACTTCCTCAAATGGCAGCAAGTGGTGCTCGAAGGCTTGAATTATCAGCATGGCGACAGCCTGTCGATCGACAAGGTCAACCTGTTCCAGCCCTACGTGCGCTTCATGATCAACGACGACCGCACCACCAACGTCGACGATCTGCTGATCCCGCAGCCTGCGGATTCCGGAGCGAAACCGGCGGCAGCGAAAACCGCCAACAACGAAAAACCGCTGGGCATCCATATCGGTGGAGTCGCGATCAATGACGGCTCGGCCAACTTCGCCGACTTCAGCCTGACGCCGAATTTCGCCACTGCGGTTCAGCAGCTCAACGGCCAGATCGGCACCATCGACAGCCGCCAGGTGAAACCGGCCACTGTCGATATCAAAGGCAAGGTTGACCGTTATGCGCCGGTGACCATCAAAGGTGCGGTGAACCCGTTCGACCCGATGGCCAGCCTCGACATCACCACCAGTTTCAAACGGGTAGAGCTGACCACGTTGACGCCCTACTCCGGCAAATTCGCCGGGTATCGCATCCGCAAGGGCCGGCTCAATCTCGATCTGCATTACCTGATCACCAAGGGTCAGCTCAAGGCCGAAAACAAAGTGGTGGTCGAGCAACTGCAACTCGGTGAGAGAGTCGACAGCCCGGATGCCGTGAGCCTGCCGCTGAAACTTGCAGTGGCCTTGCTCAAGGACGTCGATGGCAAGATTTCCATCGAGCTGCCGGTCACGGGTGACCTGAACAACCCGCAGTTCAGCGTGATGCCGATTGTCTGGCAGACCCTGCGCAACCTGATCGTCAAAGCTGCCGCCGCACCGTTCAAGATGATTGGCGGGCTGGTCAGTGGTGGCGGTTCGCAAGATCTCGGGACCGTCTCGTTCGCAGCGGGTTCGAGCGACCTGAGCAAAGACGCCGAAGCAGCGCTGGTGAAGCTCTCGCAAGCGCTGAAGGAACGTCCGGCCCTGCGTCTGGAAATCGAAGGCACCGCAGCGAAAAGCAGCGATGGCCCCTTGCTCGCTGAACAGCGTCTGGAACGCGAATACCAGTACAACTATTACAAAATGCTCCAGCGCCGTGGCGACAAGGTACCGGCGCAGGCTTCGTTGATCGAGGTGCCGGACGGCGAGAAAGGTCCGCTGCTCGAAGGCATCTACCGCACTCGCCTGAAAACCCAGCCTCCGGCCGAATGGAAGGACCTGGGCAAGGAAGAACGTACTGCCAAAATGCGCGCCGGGATCATCGAGTTCTGGAGTTCCAGCGAAGTATTGCTGCGCCAACTCGGCCAGGATCGCGCCAGCAGCATCAAAGACTATCTGGTCGACAAAGGCCAGTTGGCGGACGATCGCGTGTACTTCATCGACACCACACTCGGCGAAGCTGAAAGCGACGGTCGGGTGGTCACGCAAATGCATCTGGATGCCGAGTGATGAATTGCAAATGGTTGGCTGCAGTGGCGCTGACACTGGCTACAGGCGAGGCGTCGGCGTCAGATACCTTGCGTTGCGGCAGTCAACTGGTCAGCCTCGGCGACCGCTCCAGTGAAGTGCTGCAGAAATGCGGGGAGCCGGTCAGCCGCGATCCGCTTGGCTACAAGCGCAGTGCCAATCGGCGTGAGGAATTTCAGGTCGAGGAATGGACCTACGGCCCGAACAACGGCATGTACCAATACTTGCGTTTCGAAGGTAATCGTCTGCGACAGATCAACAGCAAACGCGGAAACTGAAAAAAGCTCGCAGGCTGCGAGCTTTTTTGTTTCGCCAATAGAACAGGCCCCGACACAAGTGTCGGGGCCTGCAATGACCACATTCCATGTGGCCGTTCGCATGAACTCTAAAGGTGCGACAGACGTATTGCTCGGCCCGGCTGTCGCGTCTTCTCCCGGTTCAGGCGAGAAGTCTTGCCTTACTCGGCTTTCAGGCCGTCAGCGGCGACCGCTTTAACGCCTTTGATTTTCTTGGCGATAGCTACAGCCACGTCTTTCTGCGATTCAGTGACAGCAGTAGTCGAGGAGAGCGAAACAACGCCTTTGTTGGTTTCTACTTTGATATCGGTACCAGGAATGCCTTTTTCGGTAACCAAATCAGCTTTGACCTTGGTGGTGATCCAGGTGTCGGAGGTGTCCTGTTTCATTTCAGTAACTTCGCCAGCCGCGAGAGTCATTGGAGCCTGGGTGGCTTGAGTCTGGGCAAATGCACCGGAAGCCATGGTCAGGGTCAGCGCGGTAGCAGCAGCGGCAGTGATAGCGAACTTCTTCATACGAGTAACTCCTGTTTTTCTGGAAAGTCTGCTGCGTGTCTTGTCAGCAGGGTTACGGTAGATATTGCGAAGGCTGTGCCAACTTTTCAAAAGACAAAATATTCATATAAATCAATGTGTTAACAAAACAGTAAATTTTCGGAATCATGCAAATTGCATGAGGCTCGATAAAACGACATGCAAGTTGCAGGTTTTTGGAAAGTTCCTAAGACGCTGAAATTATTGAAGCTTTTGTTAAGTGCTGCACAAATCAAAATGCCCCGCAACGCGGGGCATTTGTTTTACCAGACCTGACGGATTACGCGCCGCTGGCAGTGCAGCCTTTAGGGGAGTATTCCGCGTTCACTGTCGTTGCACAGGTCCACACGCCTGATGTGGCCCCAGTGGCCGCGCCGGAGCGGCTGAGTGTGATCGTTTTACCCAGCACCGGACCGGGTGCGTTGAGCAATGTGCAAGTGATCGAGCCGGCCCCCGTAGAAGCTGTGCCGGTAGCCGCGAGTGTGCAGTTGGAGGTCGTCGCCGCAGCACCACCCGCTACCAGCGTCAGCGTCGGATCAGTGCCCTGATTGATGGTGTCTTCAAATGGCACTTTCAAAGCGCTGATCTCTGCCAGACCCGCCGTCACCTTGGAGCGCGCCTGATACTTGGAATACTGTGGCAGGGCGATGGTCGCCAGAATGCCGATGATCGCCACCACGATCAGCAACTCGATCAGCGTGAAACCTTTTTGGTTGTTCATAGACAGGCTCTCCATGCATGAGTCGAAGTCTCATGATCTGACAAGGACTCAGCACAGCCCATGCCAACCGCCGCAAGGCCCCGAACGCAGGGGACGAAGGCGCTGCAAGGCGCCGTCCTACAACCCGTAACCGCACTATCTGACGCTTTTTGTCACCTGCACCCACCGTGTTTTGTGCTGTCACTTGACTAGGCTATAAGTCATGAACTGCAAGCGCACGGAATCCCCATGAACGACATCGCTCTGAGCGGTCTGGCCAAACAACTGGTACAGGCCGAACTGCTCACGGAAAAAAGCGCCCAGCACGCCTGGCAACAGGCCCAGCGCAATCGACTGTCGCTGGTCAGCTATCTGGTGCAAAACAAACTGGTGAAGAGTTACCAGGTCGCCGAGATCGCCTCCGAGCACTTCGGCATGGCCTTCATGGACCTCAGCTGCCTGGACAAGGAAACCCAGCCCAAAGGCCTGGTCAGTGAAAAACTGGTGCGTCAACACCATGCCCTGCCCCTGTGGCGACGCGGTAACAAACTGTTTGTGGGGATTTCCGATCCGAGCAATTATCAGGCAATCAATGACATCCAGTTCAGCACCGGGCTGAGCACCGAAGCGATCCTGGTCGAGGACGACAAGCTCAGTGATGCCATCGAGAAATTCTTCGACACTCACACCAGCGGTCTGGAAGACATGGCCGATGTCGACCTCGACGGGCTGGACGTCGAATCCATTGATGAAAACAAGCAGGACGCCATCGGCGGGATGGACGCCGACGATGCGCCCGTGGTGCGCTTCGTGCACAAGATGCTGCTCGATGCGATCAAAAGCGGCTCTTCCGACCTGCACTTCGAACCCTACGAGAAATCCTACCGGGTTCGCGTGCGCACCGACGGCATCCTGCGCGAAGTGGCCAAGCCACCGATTCAACTGGCGGGACGGATCGCAGCGCGGCTGAAAGTCATGGCCAGCCTCGACATCTCGGAACGGCGCAAACCTCAGGACGGCCGGATCAAGCTGCGTCTGTCGAAATCCAAATCGATCGATTTCCGGGTCAATACTCTGCCGACGCTGTGGGGCGAAAAGGTCGTGATCCGGATCCTCGATCCGTCCAGCGCGCAGATGGGCATCGACGCCCTCGGCTACGAGCCGGAGCAAAAAGACTTGTACATGGCCGCCCTGAAGCAGCCACAGGGGATGATTCTGGTGACCGGCCCGACCGGTTCAGGCAAAACCGTTTCGCTGTATACCGGGATCAACATTCTCAACACCGTCGACATCAATATCTCCACCGCCGAAGACCCGGTGGAAATCAACATGGAAGGCGTCAATCAGGTCAACGTCAATCCGCGCCAAGGGCTGGATTTCGCCCAGGCGCTGCGCTCGTTCCTGCGTCAGGACCCGGACGTGATCATGGTCGGCGAGATTCGTGACCTCGAAACTGCAGAGATCGCCATCAAAGCGGCGCAGACCGGCCACCTTGTGTTGTCCACGCTGCACACCAACAGCGCTGCGGAAACCCTGACCCGTTTGCACAACATGGGCATTCCCGGCTTCAACATCGCCACCTCGGTCAGCTTGATCATCGCCCAGCGTCTGGCGCGCAAGCTGTGCAGCCACTGCAAGAAACCCATCGAAATTCCGCGCGAAACCCTGATCAAGGAAGGCTTCCCCGCGGAACGCATCGGCAGTTTTACCCTCTATGAGCCCGTCGGATGCGATCTCTGCAACAGCGGCTACAAGGGCCGCATCGGCATTTATGAAGTCGTGAAGAACACCCCCGAGCTGCAACGGCTGATCATGGCCTCGGGCAACTCGCTGGAAATCGACGCGCAGATGCGCCGCGACGGCTTCAACGATCTGCGCACCTCGGGCCTGATCAAAGCCATGCAAGGCATCACCAGCCTTGAAGAAATCAACCGGGTCACCAAGGACTGAACATGGCGGTCAAGGCAGCGAAAATCAGCGTCTATTCCTGGGAAGGCATGGACAAGAAAGGCAGTAAAGTCACCGGAGAGTTGAGCGGGCACAACCCCGCGCTGATCAAGGCACAGCTGCGCAAGCAAGGGATCAACCCCGGCAAAGTGCGCAAGAAATCCGCGTCCTGGCTAAGCCTGGGCAAACGCATCAAGGCGCAGGACATCGCGCTGTTCACCCGGCAGATGGCGACCATGATGAAGGCCGGCGTGCCACTGTTGCAGTCGTTCGACATCATCGGCGAAGGCTTCGATAACCCGGCCATGCGCAAACTGGTGGACGAGGTGAAACAGGAAGTCGCCGCGGGCAACAGCTTCGCCGCCGCGCTGCGCAAAAAGCCGCAATATTTCGATGAGCTGTATTGCAACCTGGTGGATGCCGGCGAGCAATCCGGCGCCCTCGACACCCTGTTGGAGCGGGTCGCCACCTACAAGGAAAAGACCGAACGGCTCAAGGCCAAAATCAAGAAAGCCATGACCTACCCCACTGCCGTAGTGCTGGTGGCAGCGGTGGTCACCGGAATTCTGTTGGTGAAAGTAGTGCCGCAGTTTCAGTCGGTTTTTTCCGGGTTTGGCGCGGAGCTACCGGCATTCACCGTGATGGTGATCAGCCTGTCGGAGTTCATGCAGCAATGGTGGTGGGCAATTCTGGGCGTACTGATCGCGGCGTTCTTCGGCACGCGTCATGCGCTGAAAACCTCGCAGACTTTTCGCGACAAGCGCGACACCTGGCTGTTGAAGCTGCCGCTGGTCGGCACACTGATGTACAAATCGGCGGTGGCGCGCTTTGCCCGCACTCTCTCGACCACTTTCGCCGCCGGGGTGCCGTTGGTGGAGGCGCTGGATTCGGTGGCCGGTGCCGCCGGTAACGTGGTGTTCAAGCGTGCGATATTGCGCGTTCGTCAGGACGTATCCACCGGCATGCAGCTGAATTTTTCGATGCGCAGCACCGGGGTGTTTCCGAACATGGCGGTGCAGATGACGGCCATCGGCGAGGAGTCCGGCGCGCTGGATGAAATGCTCGACAAGGTCGCCGGATTCTACGAGGAAGAAGTGGATAACATGGTCGACAATCTCACCAGCCTGATGGAGCCGTTCATCATGGTGGTGCTCGGGGTCATCGTCGGTGGTCTGGTAGTGGCGATGTATCTGCCGATCTTCCAGCTCGGTTCAGCGATCTGACATGCCCATCGACGAATTCCTCAGCCTGTATCCGCTGGCCTTCACCCTCACTGCACTGGTGCTGGGGCTGGTGGTCGGCAGCTTCCTCAACGTGGTGATCTGGCGCCTGCCGAAAATGCTTGAGCGCGAATGGCGCCAGCAGGCACAGGACGTACTCGGCTTGCCCGGCGAAACACCGCTGCCGACCTACAACCTGATGCTGCCGCATTCACAATGCCCGCACTGCGGCCACCGCATCCGCGCCTGGGAAAATATTCCTGTGCTCAGTTACGTGTTGTTGCGTGGACGCTGCTCAAGTTGCGCAGCACCGATCAGCAAGCGTTATCCACTGACCGAACTGGCTTGCGGCCTGCTCTCGGCCTTCATTGCCGGGCATTTGGGTTTTGGCTGGCCGGCCGGTTGGTTGATCGTGCTCACTTGGGGCTTGCTGGCGATGAGTCTGATCGACACCGAGCATCAGCTATTACCGGATGTGCTGGTGCTGCCGCTGCTGTGGCTGGGTTTGATCGTCAACAGCTTCGGGCTGTTCGCTTCGCTGCATGACGCGTTGTGGGGCGCGGTGGCCGGTTACATGGCGCTGTGGTCAGTGTTCTGGCTGTTCAAACTGATCACCGGCAAGGACGGCATCGGTCATGGCGATTTCAAGTTGCTGGCGTTGATTGGCGCTTGGGGTGGCTGGCAGATTCTGCCGCTGACCATCCTCCTGTCATCGCTGGTCGGCGCGGTGATCGGGGTGATTTTTCTGCGCCTGCGCGAGCAAAAAACCTCAACGCCGATCCCCTTCGGGCCGTTTCTGGCAATTGCCGGCTGGATCGCTTTGCTCTGGGGTGGTCAAATAACCGGCTTCTATTGGCAGTTTGTCGGTTTGCAATGAACACCTCTGTGAAACAACCCTGGATTCTCGGCCTGACCGGCGGCATCGGCAGCGGCAAAAGCGCGGCGGCCCAGCACTTCATCGACCTTGGCATCCATGTAGTGGATGCCGATCACGCGGCGCGCTGGGTGGTCGAACCGGGGCGCCCGGCTCTGGCGAAGATTGCCGAGCATTTCGGCCCAAGTGTGTTGCAGGCGGATGGCACGCTGGATCGAGCGGCTTTGCGCAAGCTGATCTTCGAAGTACCGGAAGAAAGGCGCTGGCTCGAAGCTTTGCTGCATCCGCTGATCGGTGAAGAGATCGCCCATCATCTGGCGCTGGCAAAATCGCCTTACGCGATTCTGGTGTCGCCGCTGCTGATCGAGTCCGGGCAATACAAAATGACCCAGCGCATCCTGGTGATCGACGCTCCGCAACAACTGCAGATCGAACGTACCTTGCAGCGCGACCAGACCAGCGAGCAGCAGGTTCAGGCAATCCTCAAGGCCCAATCCAGCCGCGAAGACCGAGTGAACCGTGCCGACGACGTGGTGGTCAACGACCGCGACCTCGCCTGGCTGCACAGCGAGGTCGAACGCCTGCATCACTTTTACCTGACTTTATCCGGAGGCCAAGCATGAGCCAGATCCCAACCGTAGAATGCCCGACCTGTGGCGCCCCCGTGGAATTCACTCCAGCGAACAAAGCCCGCCCGTTCTGCTCGGATCGCTGCAAGCTGATCGACCTCGGCGCCTGGGCGTCGGAAGAGCACAAGATCCCGGTCGCCCCGGATGCCGAAGATGAATTGTTTTCCGGCGATTTCGATCCGCGTCACTGAGCGCGGATCAAGACTTCGGATCGTCATCCTTCCACGGTGCCGACAGGTAGCGCGTGCGGTTGAAGGTTTCCAGCCATTCCGGGCTGAACACCACCAGCGCGCTGACCACCATGCCATTGATGAAGGCCTCGGGGAAAATGATCAGCCACAGGTAGCCGATGAAATCCTCCAGCCATTCCGGCATGGCGAAAATGCCGTCGTACCAGAGCAATGTCAGGCTGAGCAGCAAGCACAGCAGCGCCGATAGCGCGGCGGCGAGAAACCCCGAGCAGAAGATATACACAAACGGATTACGCGGCTGGGCGCGCTCGACGAGGATCGCCACGCACTCGGTGATCAGCACCGGCAGCAGAATAAACAACGCACCGTTGACCCCGAGCGCCGCCAGATCCTGACGCCCGAGCAGTACCAGACCGATTTGCGCAACCACGCCACCGACAATTGCCAGCGGCCAGTCCAACAGCAAGGTTACGGCGGTTATGCCGATGAAGTGATAAGACACACCGGTGTCGAAATCCCTGCGCACCAGCCATAGCAGAAACAGCGCGAATACTGTGCCGAAGAGCAGGTGTTGACGGCGACTGTCACTGAACAGCTCGACCCACGGCGCCCGAATAATCGCCCACAGCAGCACCGGCAGATAAACCAGCCAACCGAGCGTCAGACTCATCGTCGAAAGCAGTTCAGCCCCAATCATGACTCCCTCACTTCAATAACGACACATCCCCTGTAGGAGCTGCCGAAGGCTGCGATCTTTTGACTTTAAAAAGATCAAGATCAAAAGATCGCAGCCTTCGGCAGCTCCTACAAGAGCACGGTGACGTCCGGGGTTGTAAGTCAGCCCAAGCAAAGCTTTCTGCTTGTCGCATTTGAACGCTAAGCTTGGGCCTATGGATGACTCAGATTACCTACGCCTGCTGACCATCGCGGCCGAGCAAGCCAACGCGTTCCTGTCCAATGCCCGCAAATGGGAGCGTGAGCGTTGGGTCTGCCAGCGCCTGCTGCAAGGCTTGAACATTCCGTATCGCGCCGACGAATTCGCCCCCGCTGGCGAGCCACCGGACGTGTTGTTTCGCGACGCCAACTTCGAAGTGTTCTTCGTGCTCGACGAGGGCCGGCGGCTCAACGACGAATGGCGCGATGAACTGCAACGGCGGCGTAGCGCGTTCTCCCTGAGCCAACTGGTACGCCGCGAAGCCAAACCCAAACGTATTCCGGCCAACGAGTTCCTCATGCGACTGGCGCCGACCTTGCGCAAAAAAGCCCACAACTACAAGGAACGCGGGATGGATCTGGGCGAGTTGGACATCATTGCTTTCGCCAGCCTCAAACGCGAAGTGCTCGATTTGAACAGCCACTTTCCGCCGCCGACCGAATATCTGCGCCAAGGCTGGCGCTCGCTGTCGCTGGTCGGGCCGACCTTTGCCCGCGTACTGTTCGCGCACCCTGATGCACCGGATTTTCTGCGCAGCAACCTCGGACGCAGCATCGTGTTCGATGTCGGGATCAGCCTGTGACGCCACTTCAACAATTGATCGCTGATGTTCCACAGACTGGCCGGGTGCGCTGGATCGGCGTGCGTCCCGAATCGCGTGGGCCAATGATCGAACTCGATGCAGTCGAAGCTCGGCTGGAGGCAGGACTGACCGGTGACCACGCGCGCCCCGGCGTACGCAATGCGCGGCAGGTGACGTTGATTCAGTGGGAACACCTGGCAGTGATCAGCGCTTTGATGGGCCGCCCGAGCGAGCAACCCGTCAAACCTGAAGATCTGCGGCGCAATCTGGTCATAAGTGGCATTAACCTGTTCAGCCTCAAGGGCCGGCGCTTTCGCATTGGCCAGGCGATTTTCGAAACCACCGGCTGGTGCCAGCCCTGCGCACGCCTGCAAAACAACCTCGGCCCCGGCACCTTTCAAGCGGTGCGCGGGCATGGCGGAATCACCGCGCGAGTGTTACAAAGCGGGATCATTCGCCTTGACGATAGCGTGCTCGTCGAACCGCTGCCGGACAGCGGCTATGCTCCGTTCAACCCCGGTTGAAAACCGCTGTAGCTTCTGCACATTCAGCAACGTCTACCTGACGAGGCCTTTATGACCAGCCGCCTGAACCCCGATGACCAAAAGCATGTCGAAGAGTACCTGCATCTGTCCCAACACCGAGTCGAGCGCCGGCCTTTCCGGCCGTGGATGCTCCTGGTGCTGGTGCTGGCAGTGACCATTGGTCTGGGCTTGTTGAGCCGATTTATCAGTTACCTGACGCTATGAGCTGCCTGGCGCTCGCTTGGGTAACCGCACCGATTTCCTTTAAAAACCTTGCGAGTTATCCCTATGTCCCATCGTATTGTTATTGTCGGCGGCGGCGCCGGCGGTCTGGAGTTGGCTACCCGTCTGGGTAAGACTCTGGGCAAACGCGGCACGGCCAGCGTGATGCTGGTCGACGCGAACCTGACGCACATCTGGAAACCGCTGCTGCACGAAGTGGCCGCCGGATCGCTGAACTCTTCCGAAGATGAACTCAACTATGTCGCCCAGGCCAAATGGAACCACTTCGAGTTTCAGCTGGGGCGCATGAGCGGGCTTGATCGCGCCTCGAAGAAAATTCAGCTAGCGGCCACTTACGACGAAAACGGCGTCGAACTGGTGCCCGCGCGCGAAGTGGCCTACGACTCGCTGGTGATCGCAGTCGGCAGCACCACCAACGATTTCGGCACGCAGGGCACGGCGCAGCATTGCCTGTTCCTCGACACGCGCAAACAGGCCGAGCGTTTCCATCAGCAGTTGCTGAATCACTACCTGCGCGCGCATGCCGGGCAGACCGATACGGTCGAGCAGATCAGCGTGGCCATCGTCGGCGCTGGCGCCACGGGCGTCGAGCTGGCGGCCGAACTGCACAACGCTGCGCATGAACTGGCGGCGTACGGTCTGGACCGGATCAAACCGGAAAACATGCACATCACCCTGATCGAAGCCGGGCCACGGGTGCTGCCTGCCCTGCCGGAACGTATCGGCGGGCCAGTGCACAAAACCCTGGAGAAGCTGGGCGTCAACGTGATGACCAACGCTTCGGTCAGCGAAGTCACTGCCGACAGCCTGATCACCGCCGATGGCAACGAGATCAAGGCCAGCCTGAAAGTCTGGGCCGCCGGGATTCGTGCGCCGGGCTTCCTCAAGGACATCGATGGCCTGGAAACCAATCGCATCAATCAACTGCAAGTACTGCCGACTTTGCAGACTACCCGCGACGAAAACATCTTCGCCTTCGGTGACTGCGCCGCCTGCCCGCAACCGGGCACCGACCGTAACGTGCCGCCGCGCGCTCAGGCTGCGCACCAACAGGCGTCGTTGCTGGCCAAATCGCTGAAACTGCGCATCGAAGGCAAGACACTGCCGGAGTACAAGTACACCGACTACGGCTCGCTGATTTCGCTGTCGCGTTTTTCCGCTGTGGGTAACTTGATGGGCAACCTGACCGGCAGCGTGATGCTCGAGGGCTGGCTGGCGCGGATGTTTTACGTGTCGCTGTACCGCATGCACCAGGTGGCGCTGTATGGGCCGTTCCGCACGGCGATGCTGATGCTTGGCAGCAAGATCGGACGCGGCACCGAGCCACGTTTGAAACTGCATTGATGTAAAACCAGCTGTATGAAAAAGCCGCGCTTTCCTTTTGAAAAGCGCGGCTTTTTTCATGTCTGTGTCTCGTCCTGAATAAGGTTTACACCTTCTGACCTTTTATCAGGAGGGTGCAATGGATACGGGCTCGAAACGCAGTCAGCGCGATTACACGCTGACTTTTAAATTGGCAGTTGTCGAT